>JALEZN010000088.1 GCA_022772585.1 Clostridiales bacterium | reverse complement strand
GGGCGTGTGCGATTACCTGGGCGTCAAGTGGGAGACGGGCAGCGGGCTGAACGCCGACGTGGACACGCTTACCGCCGCCGGGATCATCACCAGCCCGGATTACTGGAAGGCAGGCAATTACTCCGCCGCAAACGTGCAGGCCCTGATAAGGGCCATGGCAAATTACATCAGAAAGGATAATGCCCTATGATCAACTGGAGCGTGCGCTTTCGCAACAAAAACTTCTGGCTGTCCTTCGTGCCTGCAGTGCTGCTGCTGGTGCAGGTGTGCGCCGGGCTCTTTGGCTACACCCTGGACCTTGGTGAGCTGGGCAACCGCCTGATCGCAGTGGTCAACGCCCTCTTCGCCGTGCTGGCCCTGCTGGGCGTGGTCAACGACCCCACCACCGCCGGCGTGTCCGACAGCCGTCAGGCCATGGGATACCAGACCCCCAGGGAGGACTGATATGGATGAGCTGGAACTGGAGCACCGCCTGACCACCGTGGAAAAGCTGGCCGGCAGCAACCGCCACCGGCTGGACGCCGTGGAGGAGCGGCAGGCAAATCTTGACAAGCTGGTGGCCTCGGTGGAGGTGCTGGCCACCCGGCAGGAGACCGTGGAAAACGACGTGCGGGAGATCAAGACCGACGTGAAGGTCCTGCGGGATAAGCCGGGGAAACGATGGGATTCCATCGTGGACAAGCTGATCTGGGCCGTGCTGGCCGCCGCGCTTGGCTTCGTGCTGGCGCAGGTCGGGGTGGCGTAATGAGAGTCCCCCCGGGGTAGATCCCCGGGGGGACTCTCATTGTACCGTTATAGTAGGCCTATAGTATCCACAATCCGTAACTATTCTTGTATCTTTTATAATTGCCTGTAACGGCTTTTTTAATGCTTGATTTTCCTGAAAATGGAGCAATGCGATAAAACACAAAGTCCTAGAACCATTGCGGCTCTAGGACTTTCTTGTGGTGACCCGTCGGGGATTCGAACCCCGGACCCACTGCTTCAATGACAAAAAGTGCGCCGTCTTTGTAAGACGGCGCACTTTTTTGGTTTTCTCAGTTCTCCGGCCGGAGGAGGGCGCTGACGTCCACCTCTCTGGCGTCGGACCAGAGGCGCTCCAGATCGTAGAATTTCCGGGATTCCTCCATAAAGACGTGGACCACCACGCTGGAGAAGTCCAGCAGGATCCAGCCGCCCTCCCGGTGGCCCTCCACATGGTGGGGAGCCTCGCCCTGGTCCTTGAGCATTTTTTCACAGGTATCAGCCAGGGCCTTCACCTGAGTGGTGGAGGTGGCTGTGCAGAGCACGAAATAGTCGGCCAGGGTGGTCAGGTGTCCGGTCTCCAGGACCTTGATATCCCGGCCCTTTTTGCTGTCCAGAGCCTTGGCCGCGGCCAGCGCCAGTTCATAAGGGGTCATAGACTCATTCTCCTTTTATCGTATGATCAAAGACATCCAAAAGGAGCAGGCGCTCCTTTTGGACCGCGCAGATGCCCCGGGTCATTCCATCGACTCGGGGGGAGGGGCCGCCTCGCCCTCTCCGCCGCCGGAGACCGGCTCGGGATCGGGCGCCGCCGTGGGCTCCGGGACCGGCTCAGGCGCGGGTTCCGCCGAAGGCTCCGGGACCGGTTCGGGCGCAGGCTCCGCCGAGGGTTCGGGGGTCGCGGGAACAGTGGGCTCTTCGGTCTCCGGCGGCAGCGTGGGCTCCTCGCTGGAAACGGGGAGCTCCGGCTCCCGGCTGGGCTCCGGCTCAGAGGAGGGACGGCTGGTGCTGCCGCTGCCCGAAGGAGCGGCGCTGTTGGCCTTGGTATCCTCCACATGTCCGGTGGTGGAATAGAGCCGGCCGTCCTCACCCACGCTCATGATATCCAGCTCGCTGGTCTCCAGATCATCCACGTAAGGATTGAAATGCCGGTTCACCAGCTCCACCAGTTCGTCCTCCACCGGGGTGACATAGGATTGATAGCTGTTGTAGCTGCGGCTCCACACCATATGTCCCTCGTTGGGCATGGTAAAGAAGTTCACGTTGTCCATGCTCAGGCCGCCGAAGATGGCCTTGTCGGCAAACCAGGCAAGGTTATTGATGCTCAGATCGGTGGTCACATTGTCGGTAAATACCTTGGCCAGCTGGTTGATCCGCGCTATGTTCTCGATCTTCAGGCACTGGGCCACCACCGCCTTCAGGAAAGCCTGCTGGGTCTTGATACGGCCCAAATCGCCGTCGGGGTAGCCGTAGCGCATATCGTTGTCATGGCGGTAGCGGACCACGCCCATGGCCTGCTCACCGTTAAGCTTCTGATACCCCTTGCTGATGTGGATGTGGAGGTCCTGGGTGGGGTCGTCGTAGTTCATGTTCCGGGGCACGTCGAAGTAGACCCCGCCGATGGCCTCCACCAGCTCGCCCACCGCGTCCCACTCCACCACCACCTGGAACTCGGGCACAAAGCCCACCAGCTGGCTGATCTCCTTGTAAAGCGCCTTGATGCCGTCGTCCCCGCCGCCGTAGAAATTATATACCGAATTGATGCGTTTGATGTCCCAGGGCACGTTGACCATGGTATCCCGGGGAATGCTCATCACGTTGAGCTCCTGATTCGGCACATCATAGGCCGCCAGGAGGATGGTGTCGGTATTGCCGCCGCCGCCGGTGTCCCGGCCGATGACCAGAAAGGTAAAGAAGTCCTTCTTCCGGTCGGCGTTGGTCCGGTTGGGCCGCTCCAGGTCGATATCCATGCCGCTGACCTGGGGCAGGTCGGGCACCTGGGGCTCCCCGGGTATGGTCGGTTTCTGCACAAAAATACGCCACGCCGCCACCAGCAGCAGCAGGATGGCCGCCAGTGTCACGGCGATGATGACCAGCACCCGCAGGGTTTTTTCCCGGGGCGTCATCTCTGCCCATTTCCGTCCCGGCTTATGCCCGCCGGAGGTACTTTTCTGCAGCCGCGCGCCGCCCTTGTGCGGCTCTCTTCTGTCTGATCCCATTCTGTCTAGTCTCGCTTTCCCTTCCGCAGCCAATCCCGGGCCTCCAGAGTATTGCGGTGGACCGGCTGATTCCGTTCCTCCATATCCTGGATGCTCATCTCACACCCCAGCAGCACCGCGCCGTCCAAATCGGTATAGGCCAGCTCCCGCAGACGTTCCACACCATCAAACGCCCGGCAGGGCTCCATATAGTCCGCCACATACAGGATCTTCTCCAGCAATGTCATATCGGCCTTGCCGGTGGTATGCCAGTAGATGGCCCGGCAGATATCCTCCGGCATGCCGAACACATGCCGGGCGATGGCGGCCCCCGTTTTGGAATGGAGCAGTTTCACGGCCCGCTGTTCCAATTCGTCCAGTACGATACCATATTTTCTGCACAATTGCAACTGCTCTTCCAGGTCCAAATATTTGGTGCAGTCGTGGAGGATGCCTGCCTTGCGCGCCTTTTCCGGATCGGCGCCCCAGTGAAGGGCCAGCCGGACGGCCTCCTCCTCGGTGCCCCGGATGTGGGGGATGCGCTTGGCCTTTACCATGGACCAGGAGCAGGCCCGGAGCTCCTCATCATTCAGAGCAGTCAGATCGGCATGGGTCCCGTAGAGCCCGTGCATCAGGATGTAGCCGTACACCTGGGGGCACAGGTACTCCCCGCCCCGGCCCCGGCTCAGTCCGGCGCGCAGCTGGGTGGAAGAGACCTCCACCACCCCGGGCAGGGGGATGAGCTCCACCCGGGCGCCATAGGCCGCCCGGAGATGAGCGGCCTGGGCCTCCATCGCCCCGCCGCCGTCCCGGGTACGGGCAAAGGCCGCCACGCCCGCATATCTCATCAAAACCTCCGGCTGATGCCACTGCTCCAGCGTCAGGAACATATCGGCCCCCATGAGGAACCAGAGCTGGGCCTCCGGCCATGTACGGTGGAGCTCCTCCACCGTGTCGGAGGAATAGCTCCTGCCCCCCCGGCGCAGCTCCAGGTCCAGCACCTCTGTCCGGTCCGGACACATCAGGCTGTCGGCCATCCGCTGCGTCATGGCCAGCCGGTGGGCTTCTCCGGGGGTCCCGGGCGGCAGCTCCTTGTGGGGCGGGATGGCGGCCGGGATAAAGAGCAGTTTATCCAGGCCCAGCGCCTCCATGGCCGCCCGGGCCGCCGCCATATGCCCCAGATGGGGCGGGTTGAAGGTCCCGCCGTAAATGCCGATTTTCATCACACAGCACCCTTTCCCAATATGGATACTCCCAGTTGCGTCTTACTCCCGCTTTTTGTTGTCCCGCACCAGGACGATGGGGTCCTTCAGGTCCTTCCGGTGGCTCTTGCGGTAGAGGACGAATTTGGTCCCGATGACCTGGACCACCTCGGCCCTGGCCTTCACCGCCAGCTCCTCGGCGGCCTCCCGGGGGGAGAGCAGGGAGTTCTCCAGCACCCGGCCCTTGATGAGCTCGCGGGCCTCCAGTGCGTCGTTGACCTGCCGGACCAGATTTTCGCCCAGGCCGTCCTTTCCCACCTGCACGATGGTGTCGATCCCGTTGGCCAGCCCCCGGAGCTGGGCCCGCTGTTTGCTTGTCAGATCCAATGTAGCATCTCCTTTTCGTATGATGAACTTTCTGTCCTAAAAGCGTATCATTTCAGCCGCTCCTCCAGCTTGGAACGGAATTCCTCCAGCGCCCTCCCCCGGTGGGAGATGGCGTTCTTCTCCTCCGCCGTCAGTTCGGCAAAGGTCTTTTTCCGCTCGGGCAGGAAAAAGATCGGGTCGTAGCCGAAGCCGTCCTCCCCCTTGGGGGCATAGGCCAGGGTGCCGGGGCACTCCCCCCGGGCGGTGATGACCTCCCCGTCGGGGAAGCAGCAGCAGATGGCCGAGACGAACTTACACCGCCGGTCCAGCATGCCCCGCATGTTCTCCAGCAGGAGCTGATAGCGGCCCACATCGTCCAGGCCGGGGCCGCCGTACCGGGCGGAATACACTCCCGGCGCGCCGCCCAGCGCGTCCACGCACAATCCGGAGTCGTCGGCCACGGCAGGCAGGCCGCTGGCCTCGCACACAGCCCTGGCCTTGAGCAGGGCATTTTCCTCAAAGGTGGTCCCGGTCTCCTCCACGTCCACATCCACGCCTACGTCGGCCTCGGAGACCACCTCCACCCCCTGGGCGGACAAAATCTCCCGCAGTTCCCGCAGCTTCTTCTGGTTCTTGCTCGCCAGTACCAGCTTCATGGCTCAACCTCCCAGCACGCGCTTCTGGATGGTCTGGATCTCCCGGATGCCCTTGGCACACAGGTCCACCAGGGTCCGCTGCTCCTCAATGGTGAAGGGACGGCCCTCGCCGGTGCCCTGGAGCTCGATGAGCTCCCCCTCCCCAGTCATGACGCAGTTCAGGTCCACCTGGGCGGAGGAGTCCTCCTCATAGCACAGGTCCAGCAGGGCCTCGTCCCCCCCGATGCCGGCGGACACCGCCGCCACGCAGGTCCTGAGGGGCATCTCAGGCAGCACGCCCGCCTGCACCAGCTTCCAGCAGGCCAGACTCAGGGCCACGAAGCCGCCGGTGACGCTGGCGGTGCGGGTGCCGCCGTCCCCCTGGAGCACGTCGCAGTCGATGGTGATTGTCCGCTCGCCCAGCTTCTCCATATCCACGCAGGCCCGCAGGGCCCGGCCGATGAGGCGCTGGATCTCCGCCGAGCGGGGGGAGAGCTTGAGCTTGGCAATATCGCGGCGGCTCCGCTCCCGGTTGGCCCGGGGAAGCATGGAATACTCGGCGGTGACCCAGCCGCAGCCCTCTTTCACATGGGGCGGGGTGCGGTCCTCCACGCTGGCGGTACACAGCACATGGGTGTTGCCGCAGCGGATGAGGCAGGAGCCCTCCGCAAATTTGTTGATGTCGGGGATGATCTCGATGGGCCGCAGCTCATCGTTTTTTCTTCCGTCGATGCGGGCCATGGAACTACCTTCCTTCCCTATAAAATGGATCGCGGTCTGTTTTTATACGAATGCCCGGACAAAGCTCCCGGCGTCAAAGGGCATCAGGTCGTCAATGCCCTCGCCCACGCCGATGAACTTCACGGGCACGCCCAGCTCCTGGGCGATGGCCACCACGATGCCGCCCTTGGCCGAGCCGTCCAGCTTGGTGAGGACGATGCCGGTGATGCCGGCAGTCTCCTTGAACTGCTTGGCCTGGATGAGACCGTTCTGGCCGGTGGTGGCGTCCAGAACCAGCAGGGTCTCCCGGTCGGCGCCGGGCAGCTCCCGGTCCAGGATACGGCTGATCTTGCTGAGCTCGTTCATCAGGTTCTGCTTGTTGTGCAGGCGGCCGGCGGTGTCCACCAGAATCACGTCGGTCCCCCGGGCCTTGGCGGCGGAGAGGGCGTCAAAGACCACGGCGGCGGGGTCGGCCCCCTCGTGCTGGCGGACGATGTCCACCCCGCACCGCTCCGACCAGATCTCCAGCTGGTCGGCGGCAGCGGCCCGGAAGGTGTCGGCGGCGGCCATCAGCACCCGCTTGCCCTCCCCCTTGAGCTGGGCGGAGAGCTTGCCGATGGTGGTGGTCTTGCCCACGCCGTTGACCCCGATGAACAGGGCCACCGAGGGCCTGGTATCCAGCTTCAGCGTCTGGTCGCCCACGTTCAGAAACTCCACCAGGATGTTCCGCAGGCACTCCCTGGCCCCCTCCGTGTCCCGGATCCGGCCGGCCTTGACGGCCCGGCGCAGCTCCTCCACCGCCTTCATGGCGGTCTCCACGCCCATGTCGGAGAGGATCAGGGTCTCCTCCAGCTCGTCGTAGAAATCGTCGTCCAGCTCCCCGGCGAAGAGCTGATCGAAGGAGTGCCCAATGTTCTCCTTGGTGCGGGTGAGTCCCGCCTTGATCTTATCAAAAAAGCCCATCCGATACCTTCCTTACCATTTCATATTTTTTGCGCCGCAGTTAGGGCACTTTGGGTAATCCATATCATATTCCACACCGCAGGCGGAGCACCTCACTTTGGCGATGCCGCACGTGCCCATCTCCTCCTCCGGCCGGGCCAGGTAGAAGTCCAGCTTCCCGCAGCCGGGACAGACCCAGATCTCCGCGTCCAGCGCGCCCGCCAGCAGATTGGGCCAGTCGCCCAGCAGAAAGCCGGTCTTGCCCAGCTGGATATGTTCTCTCTTTAAAAATTCCAGTTCGATGCCGCAGGCGGCGCAGTGTCTGCTCCGGCCCATGCTTCTCCCCCCGGCGTCACTTCACACCCAGCTCTTTTTCCACATCGTTCAGGTTGATGGTGAGCATCCGGCTCACACCCTGCTCCTGCATGGTGACCCCCACAAGATCTTCGATCTTGCGGGGACCCTTCTTTTACTCAGATCGCCGGGAGTAAATCCCTCCGATCTCAAGGTTTTGACCTCCGGTCAAAACCTTGACGGCGCACGGCGCCGCCCCGCCTTGCGGAGCCCCCGGCGTCACTTCACACCCAGCTCTTTTTCTACATCGTTCAGGTTGATGGTGAGCATCCGGCTCACACCCTGCTCCTGCATGGTGACGCCGTAGAGGACATCGGCCTCCTCCATGGTGCCCCGGCGGTGGGTGATGACGATGAACTGGGTCTTTTCCGCCATGCCCCGCAGGTAGCGGGCAAAGCGCACCACATTGGCGTCGTCCAGGGCGGCCTCGATCTCATCCATAACGCAGAAGGGGGTGGGCCGCACCTTCAATATGGCAAAGTAGAGGGCGATGGCCACGAAGGCCTTTTCGCCGCCCGAGAGCAGGGAGAGCACCTTCAGGGTCTTGCCCGGGGGCTGCACCTTGATCTCGATGCCGCAGCCCAGAATATCGTCCTCATCCTCCAGTTCCAGCGCGGCCTTACCTCCGCCGAAGAGCTCCCGGAAGGTATGGCCGAAGGTCTCGTTGAGAATGGCGAACTGTTCCGCGAAGATGCGCTTCATCTCGTCAGTGATGGAGGCAATGATGCCCGAGAGCTCCCGCTTGGCCTTTTCCACATCGTCCCGCTGGTCGGTGAGGTAGGTATACCGCTCGTTGATCCGCTGGAATTCGTCAATGGCATCCAGGTTGATGTTGCCCAGGGCCGCGATGGCCTTTTTCAGCTCGGCCACCCGGCGCTGGGCCTGGGCCGTGCTCTCCAGCGCCATGCGCTGGGCCTGGGCGGCCTGATGGGTGAGCTCATAGGTCTCCCACAGCTTATCCAGCAGGCTCTTTTCCTCTAGGGCGGCGGCGTTCTTCTTCTGCTCCAGAAGAGATACCTCCCGCTCCATGGCCAGCAGGGCGCTGTTCTTCTCCCGGCTGTCCCTGTCGGCCTGGCTGCGCAGGCCCTCCAGGGCCAGCTTCTCCTCATTCAGGCGGGAAATGGCCTGCCGGCGCTCCTCGTTCTCCCGCAGGATGTCCTGAAGGTCCTGCTCCTTCTGCCGGATCTCTTCCCTGAGGCTCTCGTTTTTCTCATCATACCGCTCCAGCAAAGCGGCGCGCTCCTCCCGGTCTCCGGCCAGCTCCCGGCGCAGGTCCTCCAGCTCGGTCAGGCTTTTCTCGATGGCCTGCCGCTCGGCGTCCAGCGCCGCCAGGCGCACCTTCTCCCCGGCGATCTCGCCGCTGACGGCCTGGGCCTTCTCCTGAAAGGCGGTCTGACCCTCCTCCTTGCCCCGGGCCTCGGCCCGCAGGGCGGCGGCGGAGCCCTCCAGCGTCTCGATACGCTGCCGGGCCTTCTCGGTATCGGCGTCGGTCTGGGCGGTGCGGGCGGTGATCTGCTCCAGCTCGGCGCGCCGCTCAGTCCGGCGCTCCCGCAGCTCCCGCAGACGGGCGTCGTAGCTGTCCCGGCGCTCCTCCAGCTTCAAAATGGCGTCCTCATGCTGCCGGACCTGCCCCTGGGCAGCTTCCAGCTCATAGCGGGCAGCGGCGGCCTCCCGCTTGGCCCCGTCCCGGTCCCGCCCGGCCTCCTCCAGGGACTGGCTCAGGCCCTGGGCCTGAGCCTGCAGGCGGGAGAGCTCATTGGCCCGGCTCAGAATACCGGCGCTGCGGCTCACCGAGCCGCCGGTCATGGAGCCGCCGGGGTTCAACACCTGGCCGTCCAGGGTGACGATCTTGAAGCGGTGGCCGTACTTCCGGGCCATGGCGATGGCGGCGTCCATGTCCTCCGCGATAACAGTGCGGCCCAGCAGGTTGGAGAACACCCGGCGGTATTCCCCGTCAAAGGCGACAAGAGCGTCGCCCATGCCCACAAAGCCCTTCTCCCCCTCCACGCCCCGGTCCCGGAACTCGGAGGGGCGGATGGCGCTCAGGGGCAGGAAGGTGGCCCGTCCCCCGTCCCGCCGCTTGAGCCAGGAGATGGCGGCCTTGCCGTCCTCCTCCCGTTCCACCACGATATTCTGCGCGGCGCCGCCCAGGGCGATCTCGATGGCCACGGCATACGGATCGGGCACCCGGATGAGGGAGGCCACCGGCCCCCGGACGCCCTTGAGCTGGCCGCGCCCGGCCTCAGCCATCACCAGCTTCACCGCCTTCTGGTAGCCCTCGTAGCTTTTCTCCAGCTCGGTGAGCAGATGGATGCGGGAGCGGAGGGCTCCGTCCTCCATCTGCAGCTTCCGCCAGCGCTCCTCGGCCTCTTCCGCCCGGCGCTCCCGGGTCTGGACCCGGAGGGTATGGCCGCTGATGATATTGCGCAGGGAATCCCGGTCCTCTCTGGCCTGCTCCAGCTCGGCGGCGGCGGCCTTGGCCTCCTCCTCCAGAGTCCGGAGGGTCTCCTCACCCTCGGCCAGCTCCCGGCGCACCGCGCCGTCCCGGTCCATCAGCTCCTGGGCCGCGGCGGCCAGGGCGGACAGCAGGGCCCGGGCCTGGGCGGCCGAGGCCGCGTCCATATTCTCCCGCCGGCGCAGCTCCTCCAGCTCCTCGGTCAGGGTGCCGGCGCTTTGGGCGATATCGGCGGCCTCCTGCTCCTTCCGGGCCAGAGTCTCCTCCCCCGCCCGGGTATCGGCCAGGATCTGCTCCAGCCGCTCCTTCCGCTCCCCGATCTGGGCGGCGATAGAACCGGCCCGGCCCTCCTGCTGCTCCAGCTCCCGGCGGACCCGCCCGGCGTTTTCCAGGTTGTTCTCGATGCTGCTTTTGAGCACGGCGATGGCGCTCTCCAGCCCGTTGGCGTCGGCCTGGCGGCCCATCATGTCAAATCGGGCCTCCTCCGCCTTCACGTCCTTCTCCCGCATCTGGGCGGAGAGCTCCTCCACCCGGGCGTAGAGCGCCTCCACCGCCTGGCGGGCGTCCTCCTTCTCCCGGACGGCCCGCTCACAGTCGGCGGAGAGGCGCACGGCGGCCGCGCGCAGCTTATCCAGCTGCTCCAGCCAGAGGGAGATCTCCAGCGCGCGCATCTCGTCCCGGAGGACGAGGAATTTCTTCGCCTTCTCGGACTGCTGGCGCAGAGGCTCCACCTGCAGCTCCAGCTCGTCGATCTTGTCCCGGATGCGCACCAGGTTCTCCTCGGTGCGCTCCAGTCTGCGCTCGGCCTCCTCCTTCCGGTGGCGGAAGCGGGAGATGCCGGCGGCCTCCTCAAAGACCTCCCGGCGGTCGGCGCTCTTCACCGAGAGGATCTCATCTATCTTGCCCTGGCCGATGATGGAATAGCCCTCCCGGCCCAGGCCGGTATCCATAAAAAGCTCGTTCACGTCCTTGAGGCGCACCGAGCGGCGGTTGATGTAGTACTCGCTCTCCCCCGAGCGGTAGTACCGGCGGGTGACCATCACCTCGTCCTCCGGCACCTGGAAGCTGCGGTCCGTGTTGTCCAGTACCAGGCTGACCTCGGCAAAGCCCAGCTGCCTGCGCCGTTCCGTGCCGCCGAAAATCACGTCCTCCATCTTTCCGCCCCGGAGGGCCCGGGTGGACTGCTCCCCCATCACCCAGCGGATGGCGTCCGAGAGATTGGACTTGCCCGAGCCATTGGGGCCCACGATGGCCGTGATATCCTCTCCGAAGGTGAGCACGGTCTTATCAGGGAAGGATTTGAAGCCCTGGATCTCAAGCGCTTTCAGATACAAGCCGGACACCTCTCTGTCATCTGCCCAACCATGGGCATACTGTGTTAATAAAGTATTATATCAATTCCCCGGGCCCAATGCAAACGGTTTTCCCCTTTTTCTCCCCCGCTTTCACGCCTCGGTCCGGCGTCCCTTCCCTCTTGACATCTCCATCGGAGAAAAGTATAATAAGTTATACAAATCATACTTTTAGGAGGTGTAAAACCACAATGAAACACCCCGATGGAAAATACGCCTGGACCGTTACCGTGGGCGAGAAGGGACAGATCGTCATCCCCAAGCAGGCCCGGGACGTCTTTCAGATCAGGCCCGGGGACACCCTGCTCCTGCTGGGCGATGAGTCCCGGGGGCTGGCCATCCCTCCCAAGTCCATGATCGCCCGGATCACTGCCAGCATCTTCGACGGCGGGGAGAATGGGGATGAGCCGGTATGAGGCGGCACTATCTGGACAATCTCCGCTGGGCTGTCGTGGTGCTGGTCCTGCTCTACCATGTGTGCTACCTCTTCAACGGCGTGGGCATCCCCGGCGGCCTGCCCGGCTCGGAGAGCATCCCGGCTCTTGACGGGGCCATGTACATCGTTTACCCCTGGTTCATGGCGCTCCTCTTCCTCATCGCGGGGATGAGCGCCCGGTACGCTCTGGAGCGGCGGACGCCCCGGCAGTTCCTGCGGGAGCGGGCGGGCAAGCTGCTCATCCCCTCCACTCTGGGGCTCTTTGTGATCCACTGGGTCACCGGACTGCTCAACCTCCGCGCCGGAGGCGCACTCCCCTACATCCCCGCCCCCCTGCTCTATCCCATCGCGGCACTCAGCGGCATCGGGCCTCTGTGGTTCATCCAGATGCTCTTTCTCTTCTCCTGCCTGCTGGTCTTTCTCCGCCGCCTGGACCGGGATGACAGGCTGTGGAAGCTGGACGGACGGGTGAGCGCCCCGGCCCTTCCCCTGCTCTTCCTCCCCCTCTGGGGCGCGGCCCAGGTGGGGAATGTGCCCGTGCTCACCATGTACCGCTTCGGCATCTACCTGACGGCCTTTCTGATGGGATACTATATCTTCTCCCATGATGAGGTCCGGGACGCCGCCGTGCGGCTCCGCGTCCCCATGCTGGCCGCCGCCGCTGCTGCGGGCACGGTGTATATGGTCCGCTTTTACGGCACGGACTTCACCGCCCCACAGTGCCTCCAGAGCTTTTGGACCAACCTGTACCTCTGGGCCGTCATTCTGGCTCTTCTGGGCTGGGGCAAGGTCCTTTGGGACCGGGAGACCCCCTTCACCCGCTTCATGACCCGGTGCAGCTTCGGCCTGTATGTCCTCCACTACCCGGTGCTGATGGCGGTCTGCTCCCTGCTCCGCTACGCTCTGGCGCTGCCGCCGGTGTGGAACTACGCCGCCGCCGCTGTGCTGGGCGCCGCGGGGACCTTCGCCCTCTGCGCTCTGGTCAGGCGCCTTCCCCTCATCCGTTTCCTGGTACTGGGCATCCGGAAGGAAAACCGTCGCCCGGTGCCATAAAAAATTCCCCGGCCAAAGGCCGGGGAATTTTGAGCCTGTCGACAAAGTCGACAGGCTCTCTCGAAAATGCATACATTTTCTTGACAGGATGCAGCCCGCTGCATCGCACGCGCTTTGCGCGCACGTTTGCGGGCTGAGATGAGAAAACTCCGAGGCGCATGTCCTCGGAATTTTCAGATTTCAATTTATTCCGCCGTCTTCGGACGGCGGAACTCTGCGAGGCTCCTGCGCATTCCACACAAAAATTTGACTTTTCCGATAACCTGAAATTCCCCGGCCAAAGGTCGGGGAATTTCGTTATCTACTCAGCTTGTCGATGGCTGACCGCGCGGCGTTCTGCTCGGCCCTCCCAAAATGCGCCGCATTTTGGGCCCCCTTTTCGCCTGTATCTGACGGTGCGAAATGAATCCGCACCGTCATCAAGGTTTTGCTCCGCAAAACCCTTGGACGCCGCTTCCGCGGCGGCTCGCTCCCGCTCGCAAAAGAGGCCCCGCGCCACGCCGCAGTTAACTACTCAGCTTGTCGATGGCCGACCGGGCGGCGTTCTGCTCGGCCTCTTTTTTGCTGTGGCCCTCGCCATGGCCCACGCAGACGCCGTTCAGGTCCACCTCCACGGCAAAGACCTTGGCGTGGTCCGGACCGCTGGAGCCGATAAGCCGGTACTGCAGCACCTGGCCGCTCTCCCGCTGGACCAGTTCCTGCAGGGCGGTCTTGTGATCCCGGTTGCGGGACTTCTCGGCCTCCCGGTCCAGGATATACTTCTGAATGATGCGCCGGGCAGGCTCGATGCCACCGTCCAGGTAGACCGCAGCCAGCACAGCCTCCACCGCGTCGGCCTGTATGGAAGGGCGCTGCCGGCCCCCGCCGGCATTCTCTCCCTTGCCCAGCATCAGATATTTGCCCAGGCCCCAGGCCTGGGCCACCTCCACCAGGCTCTCCTCACACACCAGGGCCGCCCGGGTTCGGGTCAGTACCCCTTCGGGCAGGTCAGGGTGGGTATGATAGAGGTGATCCGCAGTCACCATGCCCAGTACCGAGTCCCCCAGGAACTCCAGCCGCTCGTTGCTCTGGATCCCCCTGGCCCGGTTCTCATTGGCATAGGAGCTGTGGGTCAGCGCGTTTTCCAGCAGCGACCGGTCCTGAAACGTATATCCCAGGGTCTCCTCCAGCGGTAACATGGCCCTTCTCCTCCTTCAAAACAGGAAGCCCCGCCTGAGCGGGGCTTCCCGGCATCCTGTTCTTCTCTCAGTCCAGCTTGGCCTGCAGGAAGCGGACAAAATCGCCCACCGTGGTCATGTCGGACAGGTTCTCATCGGCCAGCTCATCCAGGCCGAAGGCCTCCTCCACCGCGGAGGTCAGATCCACCACGTCCAGGGAATCGGCGCCCAGCTCCTCAAAGGAGGTGTCCATGGTGATGCTGTCGGCGTCCACGCCCAGCTGCTCTGCCAGCAGCGCTGCGATCTTCTCAAAAATCATTTCCATCTTCTCCTATCATGATCGTTTCCTTGCCGCCTGAAACGGTAATTGCACTAAAATAATAGGCAAGATATGGCTCTGTGTCAATAGGGTTTTTCAGTTTTTCCCCGGCGCTCCGAAAAATATGGGAACGGCCGGTCATGCCTCTTCCTTTTTTACCTGCACAGGCAGGCGCATATGCTCAATATTCTCGGTGATATCTTCAATGATCCCCGAGGAGGCAAAGCGGGCGGCCTGCTTGATGGCATTCTTGATGGCGTAGTCGTCAGAGGAGCCGTGGGCCTTGATCACCGGTTTGGAGATGCCGATGAACGCGGTGCCGCCCACCTCGCCCGCGTCCAGGATCTTCTTGAACTCCCGGATGCCGCCGGACACCAGCACCGCCGCCAGCTTGGTCAGCAGGTTCTTTTTGAACATCTCCTTCATCTTTTTGGCCAGGAAGCCACCGGTACCCTCCATGGTCTTGAGGAAGATGTTGCCCGAGTAACCGTCGGACACGATGACATCCACCGCGCCGTACACCGCCTCCTTGCCCTCCACGTTGCCCGCAAAATGGAGGCGGCCCTGGGCGTCGGCCTCCTTGAGCAGCTCATAGGTCTTTTGCTGGAGCTCGGTGCCCTTGGAGGGCTCGGCTCCGATGTTCAAAAGGCCCACCCTGGGCTCGGGCCGGCCCAGCACCCGCTCGGCGTAGTAGGAGCCCATAAAGGCGAACTGGAGCAGATACTCGGGGGTGCACTCGGCAGTGGCGCCGCAGTCCACCAGCACCGCGCCGCCGTTCCCGGTGGGGACCACCGGGGCCATGGCCGCCCGGCGGATGCCCTTGATGCGCTTGACGATCAGGGTGGCCGCCGCCAGCAGCGCGCCGGTGCTGCCCGCCGAGACAAAGGCGTCGCCCTTGCCGTCCTTGAGCAGGTTGAGGCCCACCGTCAGGGAGGAGTCCTTCTTCTCCCGGTAGGCGGTGGCCGGGTTGTCACAGATCTCCACCACCTCAGAGGCGTGGACGATCTCCATCCCGGCGGGGGGCTCGTTCATTCCCTCCTCGGCCAGGACCTTGAGGATCTCCTCCCCCCGGCCCACCAGGACCACTTCCACCCCCTGCTCCCGCACGGCGGCCAGTGCGCCTTTTACGTTGGAGGCAGGCGCGTTGTCGCCGCCCATGGCGTCCACGATGATCTTCATAGTGTAAATCCCTCTTTCTTTTTAGCTGTGTCCCGCTGGGGCCCGGGGGGCTACCGCAGGCTCCGCACCTCATCTGTCAAGCCCAGCAGATAGTCCGCGGAGACATTGTAGTGCTCACAGAGCTGGGCCAATTTGGAGAAGGTGGAGGCTTTCCGCCCATTCTCCATCTCGCCAATCTGGTTGGGCTTGACCCCCAGAAACTCGGCAAGCTCCTGCTGTTTCTCGCCCCGTTGCTTGCGCAGCGTCCGAAGTCTCTCTCCAAAAAGTTCGTTGGAGTACACCGAATCCCCCCTTGACCACCCTGCGGGAGCGCCACGCACCCTACCGCAGGCTCCGCACCTCATCTGTCAAGCCCAGCAGATAGTCCGCAGAGACATTGTAGTGCTCACAAATAATAGCCAGCTTTGCAAAGGTAGACGCACCGCGGCCATTTTCCATCTCGCCGATCTGATTTTGTTTGACCCCGATCAACAGCGCAAGCTGTTTCTGGGTTTCATTGGCCTGGTGACGCAGCTCTTTCAGCCGCGAACCAAACAGTTCATTGGAATACACTGGCCTCACCTCTTGACAAGCCCAATAAAACCGTGTATATTAGATGCACGGTTTTATTGGGGTAATAACATGGATATGCCGCCCTACCGCAGGCTCCGCACTTCGTCCGTGAGCCCCAGCAGATAGTCCGCGGAGACATTAAACTTTTCACACAGTCTATACAGACGTTCCATTGACGTCCCGGCCTTGCCATTTGCCATGTCGCTGATCTGCGCGGTAGACACGCCAAGGGTCTCCGCCAGTTCAGAATATGTCATTTTGTTCTGTTGGATCAGCTCTTTCAGCCGGCCGGAGAAAATTTCTCTGCTAAACATATATTTCTCCCTTGGCGTTTTAGATATGATCTAGCATTGTAATATTAGACTGCATCTAATGAGGTATTTTTATGGATACACTGCTTCCCGATCTTTTCGACCTGATGTCTCAACGCTGTGGACATGAGCTGACCCACTCTCAGCAGTACCGGGACTGCGCCGCCCTCCGGGAGCGCCACTTCTCCCGTGTCCGGGAGGCCATGGGAGAGGAGTTCTGTGAAAAGCTCAGCGATATCGTGGCCGAGTGCGCTCAGCTCGACACAGAAGCCGCCTTCGCCTGGGGGCTGCGGCTGGGATTGAGCCTGCCAAGCCTCTGAACTCCTCCGCCGTTATCTGAACCTCAGGCCGGGCAGAATCTCCAGCGCCCGGCGGGAAAGCTCGGCGTTCTTGTTTCGCTTGCCCTTCACCTTATAGCCCAAGGGCGGGATGATGCCGAAATTCACGTTCATGGGCTGAAAATCGGTCACGCTCTCGTTGCTGATGTAGAGGGCCAAGGCGCCCACGGCGGTCTCCTGGGGGAAATCCACGGGGGGCTCCCCCTGGAGCCGCCGGGCCAGCTCCACCGCCGCCAGGAAGCCGGAGGCGGTGGACTCCACATAGCCCTCCACACCGGTGATCTGCCCGGCAAAGCAGACGCGGGGATCCTTTTTTACCCGGTAGTAGCGGTCCAGCAGCCGCGGGGAGTCCAGATAGGTGTTGCGGTGCATGACGCCGTAGCGCACGAACTCGGCGTTTTTCAGGGCGGGGATCATGGAGAACACCCGCTTCTGCTCGGGCCATTTCAGGTGGGTCTGGAAGCCCACGATGTTGTAGATGGAGCCCTCGGCGTTGTCCTTGCGCAGCTGCACCACCGCGTAGGGCTCCTTCCCTGTCTTTGGGTCTTTCAGGCCCCGGGGCTTCAGGGGGCCGTAGCACAGGGTGTCGTGGCCCCGGCGGGCCATGACCTCCACCGGCATGCAGCCCTCAAACACATGCCTGTCCTCAAAGCCGTGGACCTCAGCCTCCTGTGCGGCGCACAGCTCGGTCCAGAAAGCGTCGTACTCCTCCGCCGTCATGGGGCAATTCACATAGTCCGGCGTGCCCTTGTCGTACCGGGAGGCGAACCAGGCGCTGTCCATGTCCACGCTCTCAAAGGTGACCAAAGGGGCCGCCGCGTCGTAGAAATTCAGGTAGCGGCTGTCCGGGAAAAAGGCGGCGATGCTCCCGCTCAGCGCCGGGGAGGTCAGCGGCCCGGAGGCCACGATCACATTTCCCTCCGCCGGGATCTCCGTGACCTCCCCCTCCTCCACGGTGATGAGGGGGTGGCTGCGGATCTGTTCGGTGATGGCCCGGGAAAAGGCGTGGCGGTCCACCGCCAGGGCCCCGCCGGCCTCCACCCGGTGGGCGTCGGCGCAGGAAAGGATGAGGGAGTCCATCCGCCGCAGCTCCTCCTTGAGCAGGCCCACCGCGTTTTCCAGCTGGTCGGACCGGAGGGAGTTGGAGCACACCAGCTCACCGAAATCGTCGGTGTGGTGGGCGGGGGTTTTCTGGGCGGGCTTCATTTCGCGCAGCACCACGGGGATGCCCCGCTGTGCCAGCTGCCACGCGGCCTCGGACCCCGCCAGGCCCGCGCCGATCACGATGACTGGTTCCATGTGTTCTCCTTATTAAGAACGGGCCGATCAGGCGTCGGTCCCTAAGATTCTTTCTTTCCGGCAGCCGTCTTTTTGGCGGCCGCTTTTTTCGTGGCGGTCTTTTTGGCCGCTGTTTTTTTGGCCGGGGCCTTGTCAGCGGACTTGGCCGCCGTCTTTTTGGCCGTGGCCTTCCTGGCCGGCTTCTTTTCCTCCTCGGGAGGGGTACCCTCCGCGGGATTGGCGTTCTCGGCGGTCTTTTTCTTGTAACCCCGCTGGTCCTCGGGCAGGAAGTTGGGGCACTCCGGGTTGATGCAGAAGGGCTTCTTGAAGCCCCGGCCCGACTTTTTGAACAGGGTCTGGCCGCACTCGGGGCAGGTCTCCTTCACCGGCACGTCCCAGGTCATGAAGTCGCACCTGCGGGCCTCGTCCTTGTTGGTGTTGTTCTCGCAGCCATAGTAAGCATAGCCCCGCTTGGAGGTCTTTTTCAAAATCTTGCCGCCGCACTTGGGGCACTTACCCGGCATTTCGATGACGATGGGCTGGGTATGGGGGCAGTCGGGCCAGCCGGGGCAGGCCAGGAAACGGCCGAAGCGGCCCGATTTGAACACCAGGTTCCGGCCGCACAGGGGACAGATCACATCGGAGACCTCGTCGGGCACCTTGATGCGCTCCAGATCCTGCTCGGCGGCCCGGAGCTCCTGCTCAAACCCGCCGTAGAAACTGGAGAGGATGTCCTTCCAGTTCTCCTTGCCCTCCTCCACCTCGTCCAGCCGGGCCTCCATGTTGGCGGTGAAGGAGGTGTCCACGATGTCGGGGAAGCGCTCCTTCATCAGCTCGGTGACTACCTCGCCCAGAGGGGTGGTGCGCAGGTACTTGCCCTCCTTCACCACGTACTCCCGGTCCAGAATGGTGGAGATGGTGGGAGCGTAGGTGGAGGGGCGGCCGATGCCCTTCTCCTCCAGCGCCTTGATGAGGGTGGCCTCGGTGTAGCGGCTGGGGGGCTGGGTGAAGTGCTGAGCCTTGACGGTGTCCCGCAGGCTCACCTGCTCCCCCTCCCGCAGGTCGGGCAGGGGGGATTGTTTGAGAGCCTCGTCCTCCTCGTCCTTCCCCTCCACATACACGGCGGTGTAGCCCGAGAACTTCAGCGCCGAGTGGTTGGCACGGAAGTGGTAGCCGGCGCTCTCCACGTCGATGGAGACGCTGTCGTACACGGCGGAGGACATCTGACAGGCCAGGAACCGGCTCCAGATCAGCTTATAGAGCCGGAACTGCTCGCCGGTCAGGTCCTTTTTCACCTGTTCGGGGGTCAGGTTCACGTCGGAAGGACGGATGGCTTCGTGGGCGTCCTGGGCCCCCGACTTGGTCTTGTACACCCGGGGCTTGCCGGGGTAGTAGTCCTGCCCGTAGCGGCCCAGAATAAAGTTCCGGGCGGCGGCGGTGGCCTCGTCGGAGAGACGGAGGGAGTCGGTACGCATATAGGTGATCAGGCCCACGGTGCCTTCGCCCTCGATATCCACGCCCTCGTAGAGCTGCTGGGCGATGGACATGGTGCGCCGGGGGGTCATGTTCAGCTTGCGGGAGGCCTCCTGCTGCAGGGTGGAGGTGGTAAAGGGGGGCGCGGGGGAGCGCTGCTTGTCCTGCCGCTTGACGCCCGCCACGGTGAAGGGGGCCGCCTGCACGGCGGCGATGACCCGGTCTGTCTCCTCCTCGCTGCGCAGCTCCATCTTTTTCTCCCGTCCGTAGAAGGAGGCCTTGAAGCTGCCCAGATTGGGGGCGATGCGCTCCAGATCCACGTCCAGAGACCAGTACTCCTCGGGCACGAAGGCGCGGATCTCCTCCTCCCGCTCGGCCACCAGCCGGGTGGCCACCGACTGGACCCGGCCGGCGCTCAGGCCCCGGCGGATCTTCTTCCACAGCAGGGGGGAGAGCTGATAACCCACGATCCGGTCCAGCACCCGCCGGGCCTGCTGGGCGTCCACCAGGTTCCGGTCGATGTCCCGGGGGGCGGCGATGGACTCATTGACCACCTTTTTCGTGATCTCGTTGAAGGTGACCCGGTAGGTCTTGTCGTCCGGAATGCCCAGCAGCTCCTTCAGGTGCCAGGAGATGGCCTCGCCCTCCCGGTCCGGGTCGGTGGCGAGAAAGACCTTGTCGCTCTTTTTCGCCGCCTTCATCAGGTCGTCGATGACCTCTTCCTTTCCTTTGATGGGCTGATAGTCGGGCCGAAAGCCGTGCTCCACATCCACGCCCAGCTTACTTTTCGGCAGATCGCGGACATGCCCCATGGACGCCTTGACCTGATAGTCGCTTCCCAGGTATTTGCCAATGGTCTTGGCCTTGGCGGGGGACTCCACGATCACGAGATTCGTTTTTGCCACAGCAGTACCTCCAATTTGGACCCGCCTGCCCGGCAGGCCCTCTATCGTCCGCCCTGCGGACGCGGTATCTCCCCGGAGGGAGCAGAATAGATCATCAAAGAAGTTCAAAAGGAGCATTTGCTCCTTTTGAACCGCGCGGCGATTGCCGCGCGGGGCCGCATTATGCGGTGAACACCGTTACGGCTGCAAAGCCATTGCCCGGCTTTTCCTCCACATAGCCCCGGACCTGCAGCATGGTCAGGGCGGAGAGCACCCGCCGGGCCGGGATGCCGGTGGCCTCCACCAGATCGTCCGGCCGCAGAGTGGACTCTCCCAGCTTGAGCAGGAGCTCCTTCTCATCGTCCGTGAACTCCTCGGTGCACGCTTCAAAGGTACTATAAGACCTTCCCGTCCCCTTGTCAACCGTCTCCAGTGGGATCTTCTCCTCCTCCTGGGGCATTTTCGGCGTTTTTTCCACTGGTTTTTCCACCTTGCGCGCCGCCCGGTAAAGAAGTCCGCCGCTTCGGTCCCGGCCCACCTTGGCCGGGTAGAGGGTCTCGTACTCCTCCAGCACGTCCCGGGCCGAGAGCACCAGCTTGGCCTCGCCCCGCTGGATGAGCAGGTTGGTTCCGGCGCTGGAGGGTGCCCCCGCCGGGCCCGGGAAGGCGAACACGTCCCGGTTCTGGTCCAGGGCCTTCCGGGCGGTGATGAGGGTGCCGCTGCGCTCGGCGGCCTCCACCGCCACCACACCCAGGCTCAGTCCGCTGATGATCCGGTTGCGCACCGGGAAATGATGCCCCTCGGTGGGGGTGCCGGGCGGATACTCGCTGATGAGTGCGCCCACCTCCGGGATGCGCTCATAGAGGTCGGCGCTGGAGAACGGGTAGACCCGGTCGATGCCGCCGCCCAGCACCGAGCAGACCGTACCGCCCGCCCGGATGGCGCTGCGCAGGCAGGCGGAGTCCACGCCCTGGGCGATGCCGGACACCACCAGCGCACCGCCCCGGGCCAGCTCCCAGCCCAGGGTCCCTGCCTGGCTCAGTCCGTACTCCGACGCCCTGCGGGAGCCCACCACACCGATGGCCACCTCCTCGTCAAAGGCGATGTGTTTTCCCTTCACATAGAGCACCGCCGGCGGCGCGTCGATCTGCCGCAGCCGCTCGGGATACTCCGCGTCCTGCATGGTAAGGATGCGGATGCCCAGCCGGGCGCAGTCGGCCTGGACGCGCTGGGCGTAGTCCAGTTCCTTGTGCGAGAGCTCCTTCCGCAGCGGCAGGGGCAGTCCCGCCAGCCGGTACTCCTCCGGGTCGGCGAAATACACGCCCTCCGGCGAGCCGAAACGGTCGGCCAGGGCGGCGGCCTCTCCCGGCCGCAGCGAGGGACGGGTGGTCAGCCAGAGCCAGTACTTCAGCGCGGACATAAAAACACCTCATTCTTTCTATCTGTCGGGTGCGCTCCCGGCGGAGCTCACCGCGCCATCTCCCACAGTACCACCGCGGCGGCCACCGCGGCGTTGAGGGATTCGCAGCGCTCCCGCATGGGGATCTTCAGGGTCTTTTGGCAGCGCTCCAGCGCCCGGGGGGACACCCCCCGGCCCTCGCTGCCGATGATGACGGCGGCCCCGGCCAGCGCGGCGGAGCGCACGTCCTCGGTATCCTCCCGCAGGGCGGTGGCATAGAGGGGGACGCCTGCCCGGCGGAGGGCCACGTCCAGCTCATCCAGCCCGGCCTCCCACACCGGCAGGCGGAAGCAGGCTCCCATGGAGGCCCGCACCGTCTTGGGCGAGAAGGGATCGGCGCAGCCGGAGAGGAGCACCAGCCCCGCCGCCCCGAAGGCGTCGGCGGTGCGCCAGATGGTACCCACGTTGCCCGGGTCCTGCACCCCGTCCAGCACCAGCAGCCCTCCGGTGGGAAGGGCTTCCGGCAGGGAGGTTTCCGGCGTGGAACACACGCCCATCATTCCCTGGGGGTTCTCCATGGTGGAGAGGCTGCGGAACACCTCTTCCGGTACCGACACCAGGCGCACTGTATCCCTGAGTCCCTCCGGCGGCTCCACGCCCTGGGCACACACCACCGTTTCCAGCGCCGCGCCCCAGGCCGCCGCCTCCGCCGTCAGCTTGGTGCCCTCGCAGAGAAAGCATCCGCTGCTCCGGCGGTATTTCCGGTCGCTCCCCAGCTTTCGGATGTGGACGGAGAGCGGATTCTGCCGGCTCGTGATCCATTCCATATGCCGTCCCCCTACAGCTCGTGGAGCTGATTGATGGATTCGATGCGGCCCAGCACCACCAGCCTGTCCCCCTGGGAGACGGCATAGTCGCCGCCGGGGGCCACATTCAGCTCTCCCGTCCGGTCCCGGACGGCGATGACATTCACATGGTGCCTGACCCGGATGTCCAGCTGCCGGATGGTCTGGCCCTGCCACCCTGCGGGAGCGGCCAGCTCCACGATGCTGAAATCGTCCGAGAGCTCGATAAAGTTGAGCACATTGGAACTGGACAGGCCCTGGGCCAGCTTCAGACCCATCTCATGCTCCGGGAATACCACCCGGTCGGCGCCAATCTTCTCCAGCACCTTGCGGTGGACATGGCTCTGGGCCTTGCACACCACCTGCTTCACCCCGGCCTCCTTCAGGTTCAGGGTGATGAGGGCGCTGTCCCCCACGTCGCTGCCGGCGGCCACGATGGCGCAGTCAAAATTACGCACCCCCAGGGCCCGCAGCACCGCCGGGTCCTTGGCGTCCCCGGCCACCGCGTGGGTCACCTGCTCGGCCATCTTCTGCACCCGCTCGCTGTCGGCGTCGATGGCCAGCACTTCATGGCCCAGGCTGCACAGCTCGGTGGCCACCGCGCTGCCAAAGCGCCCCAGGCCGATCACTACAAAGGTCTTCATACCTGTTTCAAACCTCCCTGTCCGCCCATGGGGCTATCCGATCATAAGGTCCATATCGGGATACCGGATCCTGGCCGCCTTTCGCTTCCGGGTGAGGAAGGCGATGGAGAAGGAGAGCACTCCCACCCGGCCCAGATACATAAAGAGGATGAGCAGCCACTGGGACGCCCGGCTCAGCCCCGGCGTGATCCCCGCGGTAAGGCCCACGGTGCCCAGGGCGGAGGCCACCTCAAAGGCGCAGTCCAGATAGGGCAGTCCCTCCAGCGCCGAGAGGGCGATGGACCCGGCGCAGAACAGGCCCACCACCACCAGCGTCAGGGTCATGGCGTTGAGCACCCGCTGGTAGGACACCGCCCTGCCCCGCACCGTCACCTGCTCCCGGCCGGTCAGGCCGGACCGGAAGGCCAGCAGCAGCACCGCCAGCGTCACCGTCTTGATGCCGCCCGCCGTGGAGCCGGAGGAGCCGCCGATGAGCATCAGCACCACCGACAGGGCCCTGGTACTCTCCCGCAGGCCCCCCTGTCCCAGGCTGTCGAAGCCCGCGGTGCGCAGCGTGACCGACTGGAACAGGGCGTTGAGCAGCTTCTCCCACAGGGGCATGGGCCCCAGGGTGGCGGGATTGTGGTACTCGGCGATCAGCGTGAATACCGTCCCCAGGGCCAGCAGGGCCGCCGTCATAGCCAGCACCAGCTTGCTGTACAGGGACAGCCGCCGCCAGCACCGGGCCCGGACCATGTCCTCCCACACAAAGAAGCCCAGGCCTCCCACCACGACGAGGACCGCCGTGGTCAGCAGGACCACCGGGTCGTCCCGGACTCCCGTCAGGCTGGAAAAGGGCCCGTAGGCCCCGCCCAGCAGGTCGAAGCCCGCGTTGCAGAAGGCGGACACCGCGTGGAAGATCCCCCGCCACAGCCCCCGTGCAAAGCCGAAACGGGGGATGAACCGGGCTGCCAGCAGCGCCGCACCGGTGCCCTCCAGGAAAAAGGTCCCCACCAGCGCCCGGCGCACCACCCGCACCACGCCGTCCAGGTCGTTCAGGTTAAAGGTGGAGACCATGATGAGCCGCTCGGACAGGCCGATCCTGCGGTGGAGGGCCAGGGACACCATGGTGATGACCGTCATGAAGCCCAGCCCTCCCAGCTGGATCATGACCAGGATCACCCCCTGGCCGAACAGGCTCCACTGGAGCCAGGTGTCCGCCAGGACAAGACCCGTCACGCAGGTAGCCGAGGTGGCGGTGAACAGTGCGGTAAAAAATCCGGCGCTCTGTCCATCCCGGGAGGCCAGGGGCAGCGTCAGCAGCAGGCTCCCCAGCAGGATGATGCACCCGAAGGAGGATGCCACGATGCGGGTGGGATTCATGCCCCTGCCGCTGAAGTGCCGCTGCCTCAGCCGGCGGAGCAGGGACGATTCCATTTTCATGTTCACTTCCTCATCAGTCCGGCAGAACGAGATATGGATACACAGAAAGGCACAGACAAGGAAATTTCTTCCTTATCTATGCCCATAAGAGGCCGCGCCCGCGCGGGACGCGGCCTCCCGGTACCTTATTGCTCAGTCCAGAGGTTTCATGGTGGGGAACAAAATCACGTCCCGGATGGAGTCGGCTCCGGTGAGCAGCATAACGCAGCGGTCGATGCCCATGCCCATACCGCCGGTGGGGGGCATACCGTATTCCAGAGCGGTGAGGAAGTCCTCATCCAGCATCTCGGTCTCATCGTCGCCCCGCTCCCTCTGCTCTACCTGCTTCTCAAAGCGATGGCGCTGGTCGATGGGGTCGTTGAGTTCGGAGTAGGCGTTGGCCAGCTCGCTGTGACAGACGAAGAGCTCAAACCGCTCGGTGAGCCGGGGGTCCTCCGGGCTGCGCTTGGTCAGGGGAGATACCTCCACCGGATACATCGTAATAAAAGTAGGCTGGATCAGTTTCTCCTCCACCCGCTGGTCGAAGCAGGCGTACAGGGCATTGCCCCAGGTCTTTTCGGCGGCGTCGGCCAGTTCCACGCCCACAGCCTTGGCGGCGGCCACCGCCTCAGCGTCATCAGTGATGGCGCCGAAATCGATACCCAGATACTCTTTCACCGCGTCCACCATGGTCAGACGGCGCCAGCCGGGGGTCAGGTCGATCTGCTCACCCTGCCACTCCACCTGGTAGGTGCCCAGGATCTTCTGGGCGGCGCCCGAGATGATGCCCTCGGCGATATCCATCATGTCGTGGAAATCGGCATAGGCCTGGTAGAGCTCCACGGTGGTGAACTCGGGGTTGTGCTTGGGATCCATGCCCTCGTTGCGGAAGATACGGCCGATCTCACACACCCGGTCCATGCCGCCCACGATGAGCCGCTTCAGCGGCAGCTCGGTGGCAATGCGCATATACATGTCGATGTCCAGGGTATTGTGGTGGGTGACGAAGGGCCGGGCGGCGGCGCCGCCGGCGATGGTGTTGAGCACCGGGGTCTCCACCTCGATATAGCCCATGTTGTCCAGATACTCCCGCATGGACTTGATGAACTGGGAGCGGATGACGAAATTCCGCTTGACCTCGGGGTTGACCATCAGGTCCACATAGCGCTGGCGGTAGCGGGTCTCCCGGTCGGTGAGGCCGTGGTACTTCTCGGGCAGGGGCAGCAGAGACTTGGAGAGCAGGATGATATTCTTGGCCCGGACGCTCATTTCGCCCCGCTGGGTGCGGAACACCTCACCCTCCACACCCACGATATCGCCGATGTCATATTTCTTGAACTTCTTGTAAACCGCCTCATCCATTTCATCCTGACGGGCGTAGAGCTGGATGCGTCCGTCCCTGTCCTGCAGATCACAGAAGCTGACCTTGCCCATGCCGCGCTTGGACATAAGGCGGCCCGCCACCTTCACAGCCTGTCCCTCCAGAGCGTCAAACTGCTCTTTGATCTGGGCGGAAGTATGATCCCAGTCAAACTTGGTGACCTGGAAGGGGTCCTGTCCGGCGTCCTGCAGCTCCTTAAGCTTGCCGCGGCGGATCTTCAGCAGTTCAGAGAGAGAGGGCTCCTGCCTCTGGGGCACGTTCTTTTCTTCACTCATTGGTACGTTCTCTCCCTTTCTTTAGGCCTTCTGGATATCCAGGATACGGTAGGAGATGGTGCCGGCGGGGGCCTCCACCTCCACGTCGTCGCCCACGGCGCCGCCCAGCAGGGCCCGGCCGAAGGGAGAGTCGTCGGAGATGCGGCCGTTCATGGGATCGGCCTCCTGAGAGCCCACGATCTCATACTCCACTTCCTCGTCAAACTCCTTGTCCAGCACCTTGATGCGGCTGCCCAGACGGACGATGGTGGTATCGTCGCTGTGCTCATCCTCGATGACCACGCAGTTCTGGAGGATCTCCTCCACTTCGGCAATGCGGGAATAGAGCTTGCCCTGCTCGTTTTTCGCCTCGTCGTACTCGCTGTTCTCGCTCAGGTCACCGAAAGAGCGGGCCTCCTTGATCTGATCGGCCACTTCCTTCTCCCGGACCGTCTTGAGATAGTTGAGCTCCTCCTTCAGCTTTTCAAACCGCTCGGGGCTCAGCTTATATTCTTTTGCCATTGCCGTGCACACCTTTCTTTTGCCGAAAATAAGAGAAACGAGCCGTTGCCGGCTCATATCTCCCA
>JALEZN010000097.1 GCA_022772585.1 Clostridiales bacterium | reverse complement strand
GAGGGGCTCCCGGTTCTTCCGGGCGCCGGCAATGATGGCGGCCACGTCCTGGAGGTTGGCCTCCGCCGTGACGCTCCGCTTCAGGTTGTCCTGGCTGCTCCGGTCCAGCCGGTTCTTGTTGACGGCCTTGTGGTAGATGGCGTCCTCCTCTGCCGCTGTCACCTGGCGGGCGTAGAGGTGGAGGGTGACGCCGGCCCTGTTGCAGATGTGGGAGAGCAGGGCCAGCTCCTCGGTGACGGCGGGGTAGCCCCGGAGGGCCAGGACACAGCGGTACAACCCGCCCAGCACATAGGAGTCCGTGTTGAATTTCACCGCCGCCGGGGCGATCAGGTCCAGGAAGTCCTTGGGCTGGTACATTTGCACCGCTTTTTCCACCGGCTTCTTTCGTTTCTTCTGATTTTTAGTCATGTTCTGTCACCCACCTCTCCCCGTCCACCTGGTCAAAGTGCCCGGTCACCGCGTCCTGCTGGTAATAAATTGCCAGGATGCGCTTCACGTCCTGCTCCCCGGCCAGGCGGACGTGGAAGCCGTGGTCCTGGATCTGCTTCTCCAGCCGCCGGGGCAGCTCCCTGTCCTCGGCGGCCTTGCTGTCCAGGCGGCACACCAGGGCAAACTCCCGGGAGGCGGCGGTGGAGGATTGGATGGCGTCCAGGTGCTCCATGTCCTGCCGCAGCAGCTCCCGCAGGGCGGGTTCCGGCTCCTCCTCCAGCCGCCGCTGGTAATACTGCTTGTTTTGTAAAAACGATTCTCTGGAGTCCAGGGCCAGCAGCTCCAGGGAGGCCATCCCCTGGAGGAGGCCGGTGAGGGCACGCACCCGGCTCCGGATGCCCTCCGGGGAGAGGATGGACAGGTTGTCCGGCCGGAGCAGGTAGAAGAGCAGTTCATCCCGGCCGCACACCGCACCGTGCTCCGTCAGGCGGGCAATGCCCATGAGCTGCCGGGTGGTCTGGCGCTGGCGCAGAAGCTGCTGTTCCTTTTTATTCATGGCTCTGCCCCCATTCATAGTATTGCTGCTGCAGGAACAGGAAGCAGGCCGCCCGCTTCAGAAAGTCCAGGACGCTGGAGCCCTCCACCTGGATGGAGAGGAAGGCGTACAGCACCGTGCCCACCAGGGGGATCATGCTCCCAGTCTGGGCCAGCGCCAAAAAAGAGAGCAGGAAGGCCACCCCAATGACGGCTACATCCCGTAGCTGCCACAGCCACAGCGTGGCCTTGGCCTTCAGATTATCTGGATAGATGAACAAAGTCCCACCTCCAAAGCGGGAAGGGATCCGGCCAGACAGGCCGGATCCCTTCCCGTGGTTTATTCCTCTGTACTGGTTTCTTCCGTATCCTCATCTTCGCCCTGACCGGCGGCATCCGTCTCCTGGCCGCCGCCAGGCTCAGCGGCGGCATCTGCGGCCTCCCGCTCCTCCTGGGCCTCCGCCAGGGCCCTGTGGATGCAGTCCAGGAAGAAGGCGTTCTGCTTGATGCCCCTCTCCTGCAGGTAGTCCTTAAACCTCTCGAACAGCTCACCGGGTACCTGGAATGCCACCGTCCTCTTGTCTGCGTTCATCGTGTTTTCCTCCTTGTTTTGGTTTTCATAGAATGTTTGGATCAGCCATGTCATGTACTGGCCCAGGGTCTGGCCGGACGCCTCCTGCGCCTCCCGCACCCGGGCATGGAGCCCGGCTGGGATGGGGGCACAGAGGTTCTTTACTTTTTCTTCCATATTGTGGCTCCCTTTCTTCTGTGGTAACGCAAGTATATCGATCTCACTCGAAAATAGCTATGACCAACCCCAACAAGAATTTTGCCGGAAACCAAGCAGAAGCAACAAGGCTAATCTTCTGCCGCCGCCCGGGCGATGCCCGCCATGATATACTCCACACAGGGGATGGCCACGCTGTTGCCCAAAGCCTTATACCGGGCGGAGTCCGAGGCGCCGGGCAGGTCTGTCCAGCCGGGTGGGAAGCCCTGGAGCGCCTCACATTCCTGTGGGGTGAGCCGCCGGATGAGGAGGGCCGCCGGGTCATCACGGCTTGGCTGGCAGACCAGGTCTGTGGCGTCCTTCCCCTGGCGGGCACTCTGGGTGGATACGATGTTGTCCTCTCTGAATTTGTCCATCCGCTGGCGGCGGAACATCGCCTGGAGGGCCAGGGGCAGGTTGTTGCCGCCGGTGCCGGCCCGGGCGGAGAGGGTGGGGCACACCGGGTGAGGACCTGTGTACCGGCTGTCCACGCCGTGGTTTTCAAAGACCAGGGGCTGGTGACCATGTTGTTGCGCCCGCAGGGTGCCGGCCTTGTTTTCGGTGCAGTCCATGATGCTGCCGCCCTGGTCGTTGAGACAGAGCACGGAGGGCATGCGGTTGCCGCTCTGGCCCGCTTTCAGGGTGGGGGCCACACGCTCTGAGTACCCAATGCTGCCCGCGCTGGCCCCCGCCCCGGCGGAGAACCCGGCTGTGAGATCTGATGTGCCTGTCAGGCCGCTCTCATCCCGGTCGGTCAGCCCCGCCTGTACCAGCAGGGTTGCATGGAGCTGGGGCGGGAGGGGTTTGCCCCGTTCCTTCGCCCGGCGCAGGATGCCCAGGCAGGCCCTCCTGGTCAAATAGTATTTTCGGGGCGGATTGTCCTGCAAAATCCGCGACAAGGAACACCCTGCGTCTCCGTTGGGGGGTGCCGGGCCAGTATTGAGCATCGAATACCCGCCACGCCAGGGAGAACACAGTTCCCAGTAGGATTCGCCCAGCAGGTTGCCAGCCCCAGGGGTGAGGTCGAGGGATAGAAACGGCACTGCCTTCAATGCCAATGATCTGCTGGAGGACAACCTGGAAATCTGCCCCCTTGGGGGATCCGCTGCTGAATACCCCTGGCACGTTCTCCCAGCAGAACCATCTGGGGCGAACAGACTCTCCTGCCCGTCCACGTTGTATGTCTGCATTTCGCATCTCCCTTGTCACCCGGACCTGCTCCAGAAACAGCCCGGACCGCGCACCGGCCAATCCGGCACGGGTACAGGATGCCACGGACAAGTCCTGGCACGGGCTGCCACCGCAGATGATGTCCACCGGTGGCAGCTCCGCCCCGTCCAGCCTGGTGATATCCCCCACATGGAGTATCTCCGGGAAGTGGTGCTTGGTCACCTGGATAGGGAATGGCTCAATCTCGCTGGCCCACAGCGGGGTGATGCCGTGCCGCACAGCGGCCAGCGGGAAGCCGCCGATGCCGTCAAATAAGCTTCCCATCGTCGTCACATGCTTCGCATCGTTCCTTTCCGTGCAGGCACGCAAAGTCACTCGCTCCGCTGCTCCGCCTCTCCCCACGCAACCCGCTTCGCTGGGCTTGCGCGGGGGCCCCGCCACTGTTCTTGTCATTTTGCCGCCTGGACGATAGTGCGGGTGGTGTTGACGGCGGCCTGGGCGGTGTAGACGGCGCTCATGATATTGGCGCGGGTGGTGGTGTCCAGGCCGAAGGCCCCGGCGATGCGGGGCACCTCCCCGGCGGCCAGCATGAGGCCCAGCCCTAAGAGGGCTTTGTCGCTGAACACCATGAGTCCCGCCACCAGGATGGTGGCCTGGAGGAACGCCGTCAGGCACAGGCCGATGACCTGCTTGCACCACTGGGTGAAGCCGTCCGTATAGCCCCGGGGGATGGAGAACATATACAGGGAGCCCACGGCAATCTGGATGAGCAGGATGCCGCCTCTTTTGAGATTGCTGAAGAACACCTTGATCACCGCATAGGCCATGAGGATCATGGCGAAGAGAAGCATGATGGGGTTGGTGCCCAGGCCCCATTTGGCCTGGGCCGCGATGTCCAGCAGGCCGGCCCCCTCCAGGTCTGTGAGGAGCTCGTTCCCCAGCTCCCCAATGCTCTTGCCCGCCCCTGTGATCTCCATGGCGAAGGTGCCCTGGAGGGAGACGGAGAGGGCATACAGCCGGACGGGCACGGTGGTGAACAGGCTGACGGCGAAGAAGCCCTTGAGGGCGTTGAGGGCGGGCTGCTGGAGGCTGCCCCTGCCGGAGGCGTACTCAATGCCGCACTCAAAGGCGGATACCACCACGCTGACGGCAAAGAGGGCCCAGCCCAGCTGGGAGAAGAAGCGCACCACCGACTGTACCCAGGAAAGGTCGAACAGCTCCACCCCCATGTTGCCCATCTGGGCAAAGAAGGAGCCCAGGAAGCCCACCATCTGGCTGTAGAACCAGTCCAGGATGGACTCCATTACCGGGTTGGCCACAAAGTCCCAGATAAAAATGCCGGCTCACCCCATTTCCTGGCTGAAGCCTTCCCGGGGTATTGGGGAGGGGTCCGCACGTCCACCCCGGAATGCGCTCAGAACCGCCCGAGATTCCGCCGCCTCCTCCGGGGGGGGGTCGCAGCCATTCTCCACAATATAAGCCTCTATTTTTTCGGGCGGCCAGCCCTGTACGACAAGCTTGGCCGCGCCGCGCAGCTCAAACGGGTTCATGGTGAACTGCCCGCCATGGTTAACCAGCGTTTCCGCGATCTTTTCGCCGTGATCCCGTTTCACCAGGGACAGCTCCACATAAAAAGCGTCGTAGAAGTCCCCGGACAATTCTGTCCCGTCTTGCTCCAGGTCCTCTGCATAGGTGATAAAGTGACGGACCGCGGCCTCCGATGCACCCGGCGCAAGCGCACGCAGCCGGGCCGCAAATTCTTCCTTCTGCATGGTGTTTCCCTCCTCGTCAGACGCCCACGATGTTCCAGATGTAGTTGGGGGCTAGCAGCACGAAGATCAGGCAGACAAACAGGATGGCCGCCCCCGTCCACTCGAACTGGCCGTGCTTGCGGTACTCAAAATACGTCATGGCCACCTTCACGAAGAACGCCACACCCAGCACCATGGTCAGGGCGGGGAACACCACGGTATTGACCACGGTCTTGATCTGGCCGGCGGCGTCCGTCCAGGTCTGCCCCACCGCGTCCGCCACGTTGCCGGCGGAGGACGTGGCAAAGGCCGGGACCACACACAGGGCGGACACAACCAGGGCCAGGAGCAGAATTCTGACGCTCTTTTTTCTGATACTCATTCATGACACCTCCATGAAATGCGGAGGGCCGCCCGGCTGGGGCGGCCCTCCTGACGATGGTTTGCTGGAATCAATAGCCGGTGCGGGGCAGGGGCTCCGAGGGCTTGTAGACCCTGGTCACCCACCGGGAGGTGGCCATGATCCACTGGCCGTTATAGACGCCGCCCACATCCGCCTGGTTGACGAACTGGCTGCCGCCGGTCAGCCAGGCGTATACGGTGGCATAGACCTGGGGCGCCTCCACCTGCCGGAAGTTGGCGGGCACCACACCGAAGGACACCATGAACTCGGTGACGTACTCATTGGAGGCCAGGCCCAGTGCGGCCTTGGAGGCGTCCAGCACATAGTTCTGCTGGGTGCTCAGGTTGTCATACATGGTACGGTAGTTGGGGTTGAGATTGGTCTTGTAGACCACCTTATAATTCCCTGGCACGTTGTAGGTACCGGTGACGATCTTGTCCAGCCGCACCGCCTGGCCGGGCAGGGTATCGCGCCAATAAAACGAGGTGAGGCTGGTGGTGGAGTTGTTGGCAATGCCGGAGAAATCATAGCGAATCTGCTGGCCGGGCATGACCTCCACATAGCCGGTCTTCTGGATGCTGACATTGGTGTAGAGGCTCTTGTTGGTCATGGCCGCCTTGACAATCTGGCCGGCGAACTCAATCTCCACCTCGATGGGGGTCTTGTCCAGGCCGTAGAAGTCCGCTGCCTTGGACTCCACGATTTTGTACCGGCCCAGGGGCAGCGGCCGGGAGGATGCAACGCCGTTCTTGTCCGTCTGGATGGTGTCCACCAGGTTCCCCGTCCGGGCGTTATAGATCTCAAACTCCGTGCCGGGGATGGGGGTGCCGGCGGGCCAGCCGTTGACGCTGTTGTAGTCCGCGGAGGTCTTGGTTATCTGGAGTTGCCCGGTGATGGGGGTGTTCTCCCACTCCACCTCGGTGGTCTCCCCGGACTCCACATAGACGGTCTTCTTCTGGGTATCCGGCACATAGCCCTCATTCTCCAGCTCTCTGAGATAATACCGGCCGGCCTCCAAACCCTCGATCAGTACGTACCCCCGGTCGTCCGAGGTATACTGCCCAATGGGGGTATTGGTTTCATCATAGAGGATAAACGGAACCCCATAGATCCCCTCGCCGGTGGTGCTGTCCGTTTTGTGGATGAGGATGGCGCTCACCGGCGTGTTCTCCACCCGGAGGGTGGTGGTTTTGCCGTTCTCCACCTCAAAATAGTGGGGCGTATTGTCCAAACGGAAGCCCTCCGCGGCCTCGATCTCCACCGCGTAGTACGATCCATCCTCCAAAGAGACAAAGACGCGGCCATTTTTGTCGGTGGTCACGGTGTCCACCAGTGCGTCATCCATGCGGCGGATTTCAAAGGTCACATTGGGGATGCGCTCCCTGGTGTCGTCCGCATTGACCTTGATGATCTCCACGCCGCCGACGGGGTCGTTATAAAACGTGAGCGTTTGTGTATCCTCTGGGTTTACCTGAACCGTCTGGCTCTGGGTAGCGGGGTCGATGGTATAGCCCTCGATGGTCTTGGTTTCCCTGGCCACAATGGTGCCGGTGACGCCGGAGATGCGGATTTCTCCGTTCTGGTCGGTGGTGTACAGGCCCAGGCTGGACAGGTGGCCGTTATCTGCATCCACGTAGCCGCCGTCGGCATAGGTCAGCTGGAACTCCACCCCGGCCAGAGGCTCCTTTGTCACAGAGTCCAGCTTGCGGATTACCAGGGTGCCTTTGGCCTCGTTATAAAATCTGAGTGTTTGCACCTGGCCCGCCTTGATCTCGATGGACTTGGGCGCGCCGTCCAGGACATAGCCCTCCAGGGCCTTGACCTCCCGGGCGGTGACCGTGGTGCCGGGCTCCAGGCCGTCAATGACGATACGGCCATTCTCATCGGTGATATACTCGCCGTTGCTGGGGCCAACCACCGCGCCACTGGAATCGGTCACCAGGAAAGTCACCCCCTCCAGGGGCGTGGTGGTGCCCTCGATGTACTTCTCAATCACCAATGTGGTGCTGGGGGTGTTCTCAAAATAAATTGTCTGCGTGTCATTGGGATTGACCTGGACCGTCTGCGTCTGCTTGGCCGGGTCGATGGAATATCCGGGGATGGTGGCCGTCTCCGTGACCACCAGGGCGCCCACCACGCCGTCGATCTGGATCTTGCCGTCCTTGTCGGTCTTGTAGATACCGTTGCTGGAGAGGTAGCCGTTCTCGTCGGGGACATACTCGCCGGTGGAAGTGGTAACTTTGAAGGTCACACCCTCCAGCGGCTCTCCCGTCAGGGAGTCCCGCTTGTCGATGATGAGGCTGCCCGCTTTGGAGTTGGTCACCACCACCGTCTGGGTGTCGCCGCCCTCGCCAATGACTACATTGGTGGAGGGGGCGTCCATCACATAGCCGTCCGGGGCCTTGATCTCCGTGAGCACGTAGGCGCCGGGGGCCAGGTTGGTGATGTGGATTTCGCCGCTGCTGTCAGTAGTAAACACCCCATTCTGGGTGAGCGTGCTGTCGCCGATCACCCCGTCCAGGCCCACCTCACAGCCAGCGGCGGTGGTCACCCGGAACTGGGCCCCGGCCAGGGGCTGCCCCGTGGCGCTGTCCCGCTTCTGGATGATGAGCTCCCCCTTGGGCTGGTTCTTGAAGGTCAGGCTGACCGTCCGGCCCTCTTTGATCTGCACGGTCTGGGATTGGGTGTCGATGAGGTAGCCCGGAGGGGCCTGAGTCTCCGTCACCACCACGCTCTTGCCGGGCTGGAGGCCCTCAATGCGGATCTCACCGTTCTCATCCGTCCGATAGATGCCATTGGAGTCCCCGATCAGGGTGCCGTCGGCATACATGATTTTGAACTCGGCGTCAGGCAGGGTCACGCTGGGGTTGACCGAGCACACCTTGCGGATGAGCAGATTGCCGTCCGGCATGTTCTCGAATCGCACGGTAATGACACTCTGCTCCCCATTGTCCGCCAAGTAGACGGTCTCGGAGGACTGGATAATGCTGTAGCCGTCCGCCGGGTCTACCTCCTCCACGACATAGGCCCCCGGCTCCAGGCCCGTCCAGAGGGCCATGCCGTTGGAGCCGGTCACCTTCTGGCCGATCACCGTGCCACCGGTACCGGACGTGCCACCCAGGAAGCGGAGTTGGAAGGTGGCCCCGCCCAGGGCCTCGCCGGTGACGCTGTCATATTTCTGCACCACAATGGCGTTGAGGGGCACGTTCTGGAAGGTCACCGTCCTATCCTTGCCGCCGGTGATGTAGAACTCCTGGGTGGCCGGTTCCTTGATGGTGAATCCGGGGGCGGGCTCCAACTCCGTCACCCGGTACCAGCCGTCCCGCAGGCCCTCCAGCACAATCTGGCCGCTGGCGTCGGTGAAATGGGTGCCCAGGTCGTTCAGCTCCCCGGTGTCGGTGTCATTGCTGCCATACCACACCTGGAATTTGGCCCCCTGGATGGGGCTGCCGGTGATACTGTCCACCTTCCGGATGGTGAGGGTCGGCTTTCTGTGATTCTCGAAGTAGACGGTGTGGTCCCGGTTGGGGTAGAGGGTGACCAGCTGGCTGGGGGCGTCCAGCAGATAGGGGGCGGGCACAGATTTCTCCGTGATCTCATATACCCCGGGCAGCAGGTTTTCCAGGGTGGCCGTACCGTCCGGGCCGGTGCGGATCTCGTCCACGCTGTGGCCGTCCGCCGCCTCTACCAGGAATACGGTGTCCGGCACAGGCTCCTCGGTGTCCGCATCCCGCTTCACCACCGTCAGGTTGGGGCGGATGTCGTTCTCCAGAATGATGGTAGAGGTCTTGCCGGGGAACAGCTCCACATGGCGCTCCACCGGGTCGATGATATGGTCTGAGGTGGTGTCCACCTCCTTCACCGAGTACACCCCCGGCTCCAGGTCAGAGATCAGAATTTCACCGTTGGCGTCGGTGGTGCGGTCCAGGTAGTGGCTGCCGTCCTCAATTTTGGCGATACGGAAGGTCACCCCGGCCAGCCGGGAGCCGTCCGCGCTCAGTTTGATCAGGTGCAGGGAGGGCTGGATGGAGTTGGTAAACACGAACCGGGCCGTCTGGTTGGCCTCCAGCTGGATGATGCGCTGGGCCTCGTCGATCACATAGCCGGGACACTCCAGCTCCGTCACCACATAGGCCCCGGTGGGCAGCTCGGACAGGTCGATCTCCCCGTTCTGGTCGGTAGTAAACTCTGCCGGGCCCCAGGAACCGTCCACCGCCTCAATGCGGAACTTGGCGTTGGGGATCACCTTGGACGGGTCGGCGCTGTCCACCTTGACCAGCCAGATTCCCGGCTTCTGGTCGTTAAAGAAGTACAGCTCCTTGATGCCGTCCCCGGTTTTCAGCTCGATCTCCTGGGGGGTGGTATCCAGCACATGGCCGCTGTCCCCGGTGTCCACCTCTTGGACGCGATAGGTGCCCGGCTGGCAGTCCGTCAGGGTGATCTCACCCAGGGCGTCGGTTTCGTAATCGCCCAACAGCACCCCATCCCGCCAGACACGGAAGGTGACGCCGGGCATGGTCTCATGGCTCAGCCGGTCGTACTTGATGATCCGCAATCCGGGCAGGGCCTCGTTTTTCAGGGTGTAGGTGACGCACTCCCCGGTGACGACGGTGGTGGTGTAGGTCTGAGGGTCACGCTGCCAGCCCTCCGGGGCGGACAGCTCCACGATCTCATAAGCTCCGGGTTTCAGCTCCGTGAAGGTGTAGGAGCCGCCGGTGTCGGTGGTGCCGGTATAGGTGGCTCCGCTCTCAATGTGCTTGATCTGCACCTTGGCCCCGGCCAGGCTGGCCCCGGTGGCCCCGTCGATCTTCTCGATGCGCAGGTCACCGTAGGGCTCATTCTCAAAGTCCACCTCGGCGGTTTCTCCGTACTTCACGGTGACCTGCTTGACCGGCTCCTCGTCCAGCAGGTGATACTCCGGGGGGACCCGCTCATAGATGGTGTAGTTGCCTACCTCGGTGAGAGGGATGGTAATGGAACCGGACTCCGGCGTGGTATAGACGCCAATGGTGTCCCCGTCCGGGCCCACCACCTCAAAGGTGGCCCCGGCAAGAGTCACGGTGGTGCCCGCCTCATATTTGGTGATCTTGAGGGCAGTCTCACCGGGAGGGGGCGGGGGATCGTCCGGGTCGTCCGGGCCGTCCGGCTCGTCGGTATCCGAATAGTTGGAGATGGCGTTGCGCAGCAGGCTGGTCTTGGGATCCGTGTCGCACAGGTAGCTCTGGAGATTGCCATACTGGTTTGTCTCCTGACACAGGGCGTAGAACACCACGTACTGGTACACGTCGGCGGAGAGGGTGAGCTGTACGCTGCCGCTCTGGCCTGCCACGCTGTCCTCGGGGTAGAGCACCTTGAAGGTACCCTTGTAGCCGTCGCCGGTATTGGAGACCTTGACCTGGGTAATATCCTGGTTGTTCCCGTCCACGATGCGGGTACCGGCGGGGACAGCGGACGGATCCTGGAACGATACCTTGACAGCCTGTCCGTCCACCCAGGTGGGGGAGGTGACGGTAAACACCTGCTGGCGGTAGGCGGCCCCGTCGATGGTGACGGGGTAGGCCGCCTCCTGGTCCGGGGAGGTGGTGAGCTGGGGATCTGCCACGCTGGTCCACCGGGTGCCCTCGGTATAGATTTTAACGGCGGCATTGAGGATATTCTCCCCAATCTCCCGCTCCGTGCCGGCGAGGCCGGGGGCTACGGTGACGGCGCTGATATCCCACTCGGGGATCAGGTAGCACCACAGGGCGATTTTCCCTGCGCAGAACGCCTGATACTTGTTGGCCACCCCCAGCTCCGCCAGGGAGCGGTGGGGGTACATGTTGGCCACCAGTCCTACCACCTTGGGGTCTGATGCCTTTTCCTCCGCCAGATAGCGGATGCTCTCCCCCTCGGCCACGGTCTGGGGTACGCCGTACTGGTTGGGGTTGACACAGTATGCTGGAATTTCCTGGGTTTCCCCGGCGCTGTTTTCATAGAGAAAATAGGTATAGGACTGGGTCTGTACCTTGCCGTTGACGGCCAGATACTTCATGGAATAGCCGCCGTCATAGATGTTGACCTCACCCAGGGCCTCCTCCGGGGTGGAGGCCGCGCCCGCCGGCGCCACCAGCAGGGACAGGGCCACCGCCAGGGTGAGTATCAGGCTGATGATTCGTTTCATAGTCAAGAATTCCTCCTTAACAAAAAAGCGGGAGGCTGTCTGCCTCCCGCCGGTCTGTCTGGGACGCTGCTGGGTCACGTCCCTCTGATATTGTACTCTGTGTAAAGGTATTTTCCGTTGTGGTACACATCCCAGGCTTCCACCTCGAACCGGGCCCCCGGGGCCGAGTAGAACACCTGGGTAAGCTGGTCCTCCTGCCAGGGCCAGAACATCTGCACCGCGTTCTGCGCGGAGATGCCCAGGTGCAGGTTGAGGTTGGGTGTGCTACCTTCCCACAGCTCTGGGCAGTTCATCGCCGCGTTGTAGAGGGTATACTCCATCCGCCTGGTCTCATAGAGGTTTCGGATGTGCAGGTTGTCCCCGTACTGGCTCTGGAACCGGCGCACCTCCGCCTTTGGAAGCTCCAGCTCCGGCCAGTCTCGGGTGAGTACAGGCAGGGGCTCCGGCTCCTCCCACAGCCGCAGGTCCGTGATCTCATAGGTGGTTCCGTCATCGCAGAGCACCTTGTCCCCCTCCTTCAGCCGGAGGGGCTCGTCCGTCTGGGGGATGGCAATCACCCCAGAAGAGGTGGATGTCGTAGGCTCCTCCGTGTAAGGGGAGCTGGTGTCTACCAGGACGCGGTTGGCGCCCTGGTCATACTCCACGCCGAAGTCCACCGCCCGGCCAATGTCCCGGAGCTGCACATAGTTGTGGCCGTTAATGACATATGCCTCCAGATCCACTTGCTTCCCGTCCACATAAAAGGACTGGGTACTGGGGGATACGGTGATGGCGGTCAACGCCGCTGATGTAGCCACTGTCGCCGATGCGGCCACCGCGGCCACCGCCGCCGTCGTGGGCCCCCCCAGGACCGCACCTATTAGAACACTTGCCAATACTGCTGGAATGAGTTGTTTCCCTTTCATGCTGTTGGCCTCCTTCTTTTCTCTGCCGCTTTGGAATTCCTTGCAGCAACAACATACTGGAAACCTGGGGCAAAGTCTATAGCAAAGAACTGCTCCGGGCGTAGAAAAGGAGGCCGCCAAACGAAGCAGATTACACAACCTCCACCGCTTGCACCTGCCAGCGGTAGGCCCGTTGGTTCATGACGCAGGTGTAAAGGGTAAGCATGTTCTCAGCGGAGGGGGCGGTGCCGCTGGTGTCGGTCTCCTTGACCTTTTCCACCGAAGTGACCTCGTAGGTGCGGGTGCCCAGCCTGGTGGTCCAGGTAACGGTGTCGCCCCGCTCCAGGGTGTGGAGGTCTCCAAAGTCGTCCCGCACCCCGCGGTTGTGCCCCGCGATTGAGCAATTCCCGTTCCAGATGCTGGTGCCCTCGAAGTGTCCGGCGCCCTTCATGAGCGTGCTGCTGTCCGTGCCCTCATAGACCTTGACGGACAGGTTAATGGCGGGGATTTTCAGAGTGCCCAGGTAGCCGCCGGAGTAGTAGAGGTCTGAGGTCACCGGGGTGAAGCCCAGTGTGGTGGATTCCGGCTCCTGTTCCGGCTCTGCAGGGAGAGCGGTGGAAGAATCCACAGAGGGCGGGAACACGATGGGCATCCCGCTGCCGCTGATGGTTCCTACCGCCATGCCCTCGGGAGCCAGGTTGGGGGTAAGGTAGGTCCCGGTGTTGAGGGTGTCCGCGCTGGCGCTGCCGAAGGCAGGCGGGATGAGGGCGGCGTTTTTGCTCACGTCCTCATTTTTCAGAGCCCCGCCGTCTGCTGTATGGACCACCTCCACCGAGGTGGGCTTGCCGTAGTCCGGCCCCTCCGGCGCGTCAAAATGATATAGGGTTCCCGCAAAGTCGTAAGACTTTGTGGGAAAAGGAGGCGCAGCGGAATGAGCAAGCCCTGCCGCTTGCGGCAGGGCGAGGGATATGGAGCTTGTGCCGACGCAGTCCATCGCCCCCGCCGGGGTGGCCAGGGCCGCCGCCAGGCAGGCGGCCAGGCACAGGGTGGTCAGTTTTTTCATTCTGCATCCTCCTTAGATTCCCGGCACCGCTTGACGAACAGGCCGGCGCCGATCACACCGCCTACGGCGAAAACCACGCCTATGGGTACAAGGACTACTGCCCAGTTGAACTGGGCCAAGCCCTCCCCGAGCTCCTCCACGGGGGCGGCGGGCTCCAGGGGCGCTCCCTCAAAGATAGCCACATAGCGCACCCGGTTCAGGGCAATGCGGCTGACGGTGCCGGTGTAGTCCGCCGTGACGGTATAGCCGGTGACGTAGCTGCTGGTGGCGGTGCCGGTATAGTTGGCCACGGCGGTGTAGCGGTCTCCCATGGCGTAGCCGGCCACATTGGCGGTATTGTCTGTCCGCCAGTCAATGCTCTGGAGGGTGAGGGTGCGCCCATCCTCCTCAATGCTCTTGGGGATGTTGGCGGTGTCCTGGCTGGCCAGGTTGGGATAGGACCGGGTGGCGGACACCTGCCGGGTGGAGCTGCCATACCCCGCCGCCTCCACCTGGACGGTGTCTAGCCGGAGGGTCAGGGTGCCAGACAGGCCGTCCTCCGTGACGAACTCCTTCTGCTGGGGCAGCAGGGCCAGGACAGACTCCATGTCCTTGTTCTTGCTCTGGACGGAGACGGTCTCAGTGTGGGCCCGGCTCTCATGCTCTGGCAGTTTCTGCTGGAGCAGGTCCGTCAGGGTGTAGTGGAAGCCGTCCTGCTCGAAGTCCGACCGGGGGATGCCGGCGGGGTCCTGCTCCGGGGAGAGGTCATAGACCTTGCGGATCTCCGTGCCGTCCTCACTGCGGGTGACCGAGGTGGGATAGCACACCTGCACCTCCGGCACTTCAGGGAAGGGCTCCGCCGCCAGGGCGGTTGGGAGCAGCGCCGCGGCCATCAACAGACCGGCGGCGCATCTCAGAATGGTGCGTTTCACGGTTGGTTTCCTCCTTCACATTTTGTCCTATTTTGCTCCAACCGCTCCAGAGTGCGCCGGGCCAGGAGGCGGAACTCCCAGGGCTCCAGCTCCAGGGGGCGGTAGTCGCCTTTGTCCGTGATGCCGTCCGCCCGCACCTTGAGCACCAGGGGCAGGACGGCGGCAGGTTCCTTGAGCACCGTGGGGGCCAGCCAGCCCTTCCCGGCGATGTACACCCACCGGAGGGCGGAGGCCGGATTGCTGGGGACGTCGGGCCAGAGGTATTTGCCCGCCAGCTTCTTGCGGCGCTGCTTCTTATGGACGGGGATGGGGGCCAGGATTTTGTCTTCAATCTGGTAGCGGAGGCCCAGGGCCTCCACGCAGGTGCGGACGGCCTGGCGGGCCTCTGGGATATCTGCCCATTGGGGCAGCGGCTCCCCCAGTTCCAAGGCCAGCACGTCCTCCCCCTCCTGGTCGTCCGGGAAGAGGGGCACGTTTTTCACCAGCTCCAGCACGTGGAAGCCGTCCGTCACGCCCAGTACCTTCCGTTTGGTCACGGGGATGCCCCGGTAGTGCTCCAGGGACTCCTCCAGCTCCGGGAACTGCCGGATGGTCCACCCCTTCCGTAGAAATCCGCCCCGGCCCAGCCGCAGGTCGTCCATGGTGTAGTAATGCAGGCTCATTGCGCATCTTCCTCCCGGGCCAGCAGGGCGCCCAGCCCAAGCAGGTCCACGCCGCAGTGCTTCAGCAGGCTCTGGAATTCTACATCATAGGCCTGGAGCGCCCTGATGGCCCGCCTGCGCGGCACGTCTTCTGCCGCCATGCTGTCCAGGGCCAGGCGGACCACCATATCGACGTCCAAATTGCGGAACAGCCGGATGGTCTCCAGCCGTTCTCTGACTGTGGGCTCCTGCCGGGTGAGCGCCACACAGCCGTGCCCCACATGGAGGGTCAGCCGCTCCGCATCCTCCAGCCCGGAGAGCTGGAGGGCGGCCCGGGGAACGGCCAGGGTTTTCTTATTCGTGTCGTGGCAGATGGTAAATTTCATCTTCTGGTTTCACCTCGTATTCTCAGTCCTGCGGCCAGTCCCACACCCGGGGCAGCCGCCCGGTGGGGGCGGACAAGATCCGCAGCTCCGGCCGGTCGCTGGACTCCGTGGCAGGCAGCTCCAGCAGGGAGAGCTGGCGGTTGAGCATGGGGCTGGGGTCAAAGTTGGTCATGAGCAGTTCGTGATACTTGGAGTCCTCCTGCCGGGCCATGGGGTTGGGGCGGTCAAAGCCCACGATGTAAAAGTCCGGGGCGAAGAGGCCCAGGATATCCGGATGGCTGTTATAGGAGAGCACGATGCGGCTGTCCCGTACTGCCGGGTCGCACAGGCAGTCGTGGAGGCGGACGTGATCCCGGAGGGAAAAGGAGGGCGCGTATATTTTCTCCGCCTCCTTGTACGGCGGGTCTGCGTAGATCACCGCGCCGGGCCGGGCGTACTGCCGGACCACATCGCAGCAGTCCTTGTTCTCCACCACGATCCCCTGCAGGGCATCTGAGGCATGGCGGAGCAGACCGAGGAATCGGCGCAGCTCCACGCTGCGCCCGCCGAAGCTGTTCCCGGTGGCACTGTAGCTGTACCGGATGCTCAGGTAGTAGGCTGTGGCCCGCTGTACGTCCGGCAGGTTGGCCCGGCCCACCAGGAGCCTCTTAATCTCCTGCCTGTCCATGGGCGGGAAGTAGTCCTCCGCGATCTGAAGCTCCTCCTCCAGGTAGTCGTTTGGGTCATACTCGTGGTTGAGGAAGCGGAGCACCAGATCGAAGTCCTCCCGGGAATGGAGGGGCAGGAAGTTCAGCTCCTTGAGCAGCGCCAGGGGCCGGTCCCGGGCGCTGCGGAACAGGTTGGCCAGATCCGCGTCCATGTCGTTGTACACCCGAAGGGGGGCGAACCTGGCGCCCAGGCCCAGGGTCACCGCGCCGCTGCCGCCGCAGACCTCCAGCAGGCGGGGCGCCTTCCTGGGGAACAGCTGGAAGATATAGGGCAGCAGGAAGAGCTTCCCGCCCACCCAGGGGAAGAAGGGTTTAGCGATCCGGCACACCTCCCCCGGGCAGGCGGAAGGCGCCCATGGAGCCCTCCAGGCCGTGGATGGATGCATCCACGCCATCCCGCATCCGCCGGAGGTGCCCGATGGTGGTAATCACATCCCAGGCGTTGGCGGGATAGAAGTAGCCGGTGCGGTCACTGCAGATGGGGATCCCCTCCACCCGCAGGTTGTGGACCATCTTCCGCAATTCCGCCTCACGGACGCGGAACATCTTCTTCAGCTGTTTGCCGCTGATGGCGTTTTCCCGGCCGAGGCAGTGCTTCTTCAGGTAATGCAGAAGTTCTTTTTCTTTTGCTCTCATGACGTCCTCCTCCGGGCCGCTCTCCCGAAAAAGGGCACAAAAAAGCAGGGGCCGCTGTCCCCGTCGGGAAAACGGCCCCTGTTTCATCATTGATGTATTGTTTGCCCGCGCTTATGACATGCTCATGCCGCCCATATGGCAGTCCGTCTGGCGCTGAGTTTGCTGCTGGAGCTCCTGGGCACATTCCGCAGCCCCCTGGCCGTCTGCCCGCTCCGGATACCCCTCCAGGGAATCGCACTGCATCCTGCTCTCCGCTTCCGGCACAGGCTGCTCCGCCGGCGCAGAGTGTTCAGGCGCCGCCTGATGCTGGGTTTCCATGTTCGGGTAATTGGCCCTGCAGTATTTCAGCATGCCGACTCCCACATAGGCCCGGAAGGCGGTATCGCTGGGCAGGCCGCATTTTGGGGTCCGTTCTTTGGCTGTGGGATACCGCTGTTCCCGGCGGATGAACTCGTCCACACACTGGACGCACAGTTCCCGGCTCCACCTCTCGTTATGAAACATTCAGATCCTCTCCCTTCTTTATCCTATCGTCCCCATCGTCATCCCTGCGGGTACATGGGTTTGCGTCTGCTGCCTGGCAATGTATGCACATCCGTCCGCTGTCTGGGTGTAGCCCCTCTGCTTCAGCAGATCCCTCCCGTAGCGTTCCAGGTCGAAGCAGCTGGCCACCGCCGGGTTCAGTTTGCCCTGTGCCGCCCGCAGCTCCGCTTCCGCGAAGTCCCGCAGCTTGTCCGTGGGCACGATTTTATAGTGGTGCAGGCCCTGCGCCACGTCCAGCGCCCCGGGCAGGGTGGTGCAGTGCTCATGCTCCAGGGCCCAGAGATAGGTCTGGAGGAAATCCTTCTGCCCCTGGTTCTGCTCCTGGAGGATAAACCCCAGGCTCTGGCCGTCGTAGATCAGGTCATCCAGCCGCCCCTCGTAGGACTTTTCCAGCCCGGTGATGCCCGGTAGGCTGCACCGGGCCTCCAGCAGGGTGCAGTCCAGGATGGTGCGTACCCGCAGGGCGTCCAGGGCCAGCCGGATCTCCCCGGGCCGCATGTCTACGATGTCGTTATAGTCCGGCAATGCCAGCCACACCCCCTCCGGCACCGCGGGGGAGGCCAGCTTCAGCCGCAGGCTCCAGCTGTAGTCCGGCCCCGGCAGGGTGACGCCATCGTATGGCCGGGGTGTTTCCCGCTCCGGATACATCACATAGCAGCCCTCCAGGAACAGGCCGGGGCGGAGCTCCTCACAGGTGCGGCCCAGCCCCTCCAGATTGATGTAGTCCCGCAGCTCCAGGAGCATGGTGTCGTTCTCCTCCAGATAATACAGGCCCAGATCCTCATAGCTCCGGATGCCGCCCACCACCTCGTACTCGTCCAGGCCGGCCAGCAGGCTGACGGCCTCCGCACTGTCCTGGACGGGATGGCGCTGGATGGCCGCGTCCAGGGCGATCCCCTCCCGCACGGTCAGCACATCCAGACGCTCCCGCAGCCAGTCCTGCTCCTCCGGCCTGCCGGGGAGCTTCGTCAGTTCTTCTCTGTTCATATTGTAATCACCTCATCTCCATGCCGCCCAGCTTTTGCTGGGGTGGCAGCGGTTCCTGGACCGGCTGGTTATCCGCCCGGGTCAGCAGGCCGTAGTCTGTCAGCTCGCCCCTGTACTGCTGGATCAGCGCCTCGCCGTAGCCGTAGAGGTTCAGGTACCGGCACAGCAGGTCGGCCTGCTCCTCCCCTACGGCGGAGCGCAGTTCCCCGCGGGCCACGTCCTCCGGGGAGGCGGCGGAGCGGTCCAGGCTGTAGGTGTCCAGCCGCTCCGTCAGGGCCATGGCCTCCTCCAGGCTGGTGGGAGGCCACGCCTCCAGTACCGCCTTGTACTTGACCAGCTTCAGCGGCTCCCGATCCGCCAGCACCATCAGCCGGATGGCCAGGCAGTTCAGGGTATCCAGCCGCTCCGGGGCGGCCCATGCCGCGGGGATCTGGGGCATCCGGCTGTGGAAGGCGGTGACGGCGCAGTTGGAGAGGCCAATGGCCTCCATCTGACCCCGCACCTCCACCAGCTCCTGCCCGGCTGGGAGGGTGAGCTCTGTCCGCTTCTCACCGAGCCGGAGCTCCAGGCGGAAGAAACCGTCCGGGGCCTCCGGCGCGGTGCGGGGCCCCTGGCTCTGTGTGGGCTTCCAGGTGCTGTCCGGCACCACATAGCCGCGGCTGGTGAATACGCCGCCCTCTGCCTGACGGATCCGGCGGCCCAGCAGCTGGAAGTCCAGCAGTTCAAACACCTTGTCCGGCACATCCGCCACCTCCGGGATGAAGCCGTTCGCCGCATAGAACCGGCCCAGCGAAGCGTCATCCGCCGCCTCGGGGACCACATGGCAGTGCCTGGCCTGCTCGGACAGGGCAATAAGGGTGTCTGGTTCCATAGGCCTGCCGTCTTGCAGCCTGACCAGCCCCTCGAAGGCGGTGCGCTCCTGTCCACTCAGGCCGGCCAGCTTCTCCGCCAGGGCATTGAGTGCCGGGAAGTCCTCGCCGGACGCAAGGGCGGGGAGCAGGTCAGGGAATTCCCCATAGTCCTCTATCTCCCACTCCACCTTGGTATCCGGCGCAGGCCGCAGCCGCTCCCAGGCATCCAGCACGGCCCAGGGCTCCGCCGGTACGGCCAGGGTTACATAGACGTCTTTGTCCGGGTTGCACAGGGACACCGTAAAGACCTTATCCAAGGCTCATACCCCCCATCGTCATCGTCGTTCCGTGCTCCATACCCTTCGCCTCGCCCTGCGGGCAAGGTTCACTCATTTCGCTGGAACTCCTCTCCCCACCGAACCCGCTGTGCTGGGCTTCGGCGGGGGCCCCGTTGTCGGGCGGCTCCTGGGCCTGCGTCTGCCCGAACCGCTCCGCCTCCGTCTGGATGCTCCAGCCGTCTATCTGCCACAGGTGGACGTAGAGCTCTCCGCCGTCCACCCGGATCGCCTGCTGCTCCAGGCCCTCACCCCAGGCGTCCGCAGCCTGGCCGCTGAGGAAGTCCTTCAGGCTCGTCAGTTCCTCTGTAGAGAGCTGGCCGATGACCTGGCACTCGGCCACGCCCCAGAGTTGGCCATTTCGGGCCTCCACGGTGAACTCCGCAGAGTGCACCTTGGCGTCCAGGCTGTCCTTGTCGTACCAGTGCATGAGCCCACGCTCCGCCTCCTCCGGCGTGCGGTTCCGCACCATGGCGGCCAGAATCCTGTCCTCGTAGTCCAGAAGTGTCCGGCCGTCCCATTCCTCACCCGTCTCATCCCAATCCCCCCACTCATTCCGGCCGTAGAAGCTGGCGGTGAGGGGCATGTACAGCTTGAGCAGGGTGGGCTCCGGCGGGTGGACGGAGAACATCTCCTCCCCAAGGGCCAGGATACGCTCACCTCCATCGCTCTGCCGGACATGGAACCGGCCCTCGTCATCGATGCGGTCCAGTGTTCCGGCCTCCTTCCGGGTGTTCACGGGGTCATCCAGCTCCCAGGTTTGGACCCGGCTGCCCGCGGGGAACTGGTCCCGCAGGAACTCCAGCCACTCCTTTGATAAATCCTGCATGATGGTTTACCTCCTATTTTGCCGTTCGTGTCTTCAGAATAGAAAAGGCCGGCCTCCAAAACGGAAGCCGGCCTTCAACGGGATTTCTGCCCATGTCCTGTCTTCTCTGATGGTTCATAGTCCTTTCCCCCTTTCTCCTGGCAAGCACACAACATACCACAGTGTGCCCGTAATATCCAGCAGTTTTTACATCTGCGGCTGCATGGACGCCTGGCTCTGGGTTCGCTCCAGCCACAGCGGGTGATAGGCAACCTCCGCGATACCCAGATCCGCGCTGCAGGTGATATGGGCAGCCACGGCGGGGCAGTCCGGCGGGAGCTGGAACAGCGCCTCGGTGAGCTCCGGGTTCATGCCGTGCAGGATACAGCGGGGGCCGCCGGGTTCTTCGGCAAACTCCGGTTGATCTATAGTAAAGCAGGTCATGGCCTGGGTGACGGATATTCCCTTTTCCCGGCTGTATATGATGGCCAGCTTCAAGGCATGCTGGGGGTTGAACCGCCCAAAGTCCATGGTGTAAAACCGCTGCTCCCGGCCTTCCTCTAATACTGTGCAGACCGCGATCCGGCTGGGCTCATCCGGCCGCTCCGGGCCGAAGAAGCCCACGAGCCGGCCCTCCCTGGCCAGGCCGGACACCTCTGCCGGTGTGCGCCCAGCCTGGAGGTGGACGGCGGCGGCAAACAGCTCGCTGGGCAGGGCGGCGTTCTGGTGCTGGATGATCTCATAGGCGCCCTGGAGGGTTTCCCCGCTGAAGTTCCGCGCCACCACCCGTAAGGCGGTGAGCATATCGATGTACTCCGACTCCGCGCACTCCCGGTCCAAGCGGTACAGCGCCTCGGTGGTGACAGGGTCCGGCCTGGGGATCAGCTCATTGAGCTGCCGGATAAATTCTTTTTTCTGCATCTTCTTTCCCTCCGGTTCACATTGAAGTGCCGCCCAGGACCGGCCCCTGGCTGGGCTGGTCCCTGCCGGCCAGCAGGTTTACCAGGGTTTTCAAATCCTCCGGCGCAATCCGCTCCGCCGCCTGGCACAGCCGGTTGAGGTTGTGGATGGATAGGTGCTCCGCGGGGAGACCGTTGAGTACCGCGCCGGGCAGAGTGCTGTCCGCCAGCCTGAAGTTCGTTTGAGGACTGTCCTGGATGCCGGCGCGGTGCAGGAGCCGTTCCAGTCTGGCGGGGCTGTCCGGCAGGAGCAGCAGGACGTCTTGTCCTACGCCCGCAGATACCTCCAGGAGCATGGCGGGGGGCCGGTCAACATAGTCCGGGAAGGGGCCGCCCTCCCGGTAGAGCTGTTCCAGCTTCATGTCGTTGTCGTACAAAACCCCATAAGGAGTGATGGTCCCGCGCTCGTTGAGGATCAGCTTCAGAGCCTCCATTCGGCCATCCACCCGGGCCAGCTCGTCCATGAGCAAGTGGCCGCCATTGACCGTCAGGATGTGCTTCCGCCCGATTTTCTCCAGATCTGAGAAGTCTGTGACCACTGTGGCCTGGTCACAGCAGAAAGTAAGATTGATAAAGTCCCCCATGTCGAACGTGCCCAGCTTGACCGCCGCAGCCTGGAATTGGGCGGCCTCATATTCATCAAAGCTGTCCAGCCGCCGGGCCAGGTAGTCCATCTCATCCAGGTTGATCCCTACCTTCTCCAGGCGCTTGAGGATGGGGAAGCCGCTCTCCAGTTCGTCCAACCGGCAGTCCCGTTTCAGGGGGTCCCCCAGTTCCATGGCGGCCAGGAGTTCCAGGGTGCGCTCATACTCCTGGGCAGGGATAGGGAAGGGGACAGTTATCTGGCCGTACTCCGGGTGTGCTGCGTTGCTCAGGACACAGCGCAGCACCGGCCGTCTGTTCTGTGTGGTCACATCTGCTGCCCTCCTGTCTCCGGGCCATGGAGGGCGATGTAATCCTCCAGCGGCCTGGGGTTCACCTCCCCATACAGGTCATAGACCATATCGTCCACCGCCTTGCGCACCGCAGGGTCATCCGTCAGGGTCTCAAAGCGGAAGCCGGTCACATCCTTCGTGGGCAGCTCCTCCCGAATTGTCCGGAGGTAATCCTGCGGGTCTGTAAACTCCCTGGACTCGCCGTTGGCAAAGGATACCCGGCCCACCGGCCTGTCCATCGTCTGCTGGCGCAGGTCATAGCAGTAAAGGTAGCACTGGTATTCTCCCGGGCTGGGGGTGCACCGGAGGCAGAAGCGGTAATTCCCCACCTCCGCCAAATACCCATAGCTCTGGCTGTCCTCCGTGATGGCCCCGCCGTTCTGGCGGCAGAATTTGTCCATAGAGGACAGGTCCTTCAATGGCCCATCTGCCCGCATGGCGTCCGCGAACTGCTGCAGGGCCTCCTTGAACTCTGGGGTGTTGAACCGGTCTCCATTGTGGGGCCACCAAGTGTGGTAAAACCCTTTGCCGCTGGAGCCAAAGTCTATCCGGACATGGCCTACTGTACCAAGCACCCTGTCCGCCTGGTCATCTGAATAGAACAGGCCGGCCTCCTCACGGGCGGCCGGCCGCAGGGGAAAGCGGTTGTGATATGGGGTCATCGTGAAGTCCCTCCTTTAGTTTCTTGTACCGTCCACCTGTCCAGGGCATTGAACTTCCGCATCTCCGAGCGCAGGCACTTCCCATCCTTCCCCCAGCAGAGGAAGCCGTTGGCGGGGTAGGGGCAGCCCTGGCAGAGGGGGGAGCGGGTGCATACCGGCCTGGGCGGCTGCTCCGCCGGGCGCTCCGGGGCGTACAGCTTGTGGGCGCAGTAGTGGAACAGCGCCTGGGCATAAAAAAGGGCGGCGCCCTTTTTGGCACCGCCCTCACATGGACTGTTCAAGGCTTGGTCCCTCTTTCTGTAGTTGATTTTGCTCTGGTGCAGGCAGCTGCGCATTGATCTGCGCCAGGATGCGCCGGCACTGGAACTCCTGCTGGTAGGAGGCGGGGCCCTCGCCATAGAGAAAGCCCTGCACCGCCTGGCGCAGTTCCTCCAGCTGCTCCCGGTCAAAGACCCGCTCCCCGGCCACCAGACCGGCGCGGAGGGCAAAGTCCTCCTTGGCGCTCTGGTAGTCCTCCATGTAGTAGTGGCCGTTGTTGACTCCTCTCCGGTCATAGTCCCGGGCCCAGGTGACGAACTGGGCCCCCAGCAGCGTCTCTGTCCCGGCCAGCACCGTGCCGTTGAACTCCGCCAGCACCCGGTAACCGTCCACCAGGCCTTCTGCCTTCAGCGGCAGGGCCGCCTCCAGAAGTGTCATGTACTCCATTACCGTCCCCGCCGCTTCCCTGACCTGTGCCAGGGCGGCCTTTGCCCTGTCAGTGTCTACCCAGGTGGGGTCATACCGGACGGCGCCGCGCTCTGTAACCCGGCACAGGATGCGGCCCATCCACTCCACCGGGAGCAGGCCGTCCTCCTCCACCGGCCGGGGCAGCAGCTCACGCCGCCGCAGGGCATAGGACAGTTTCTCAAAATAGGCTTCTTTGGTCATGTGCAATTTCCTCCTCCGGGCAAAATGCCCTTTTTGATTATCATTTTCGTCAGCTGCTTGGAACTCCTATCATGCCATCTTATCCGCGGAAAATCTATTCAGCAAATGGGATGAAAAAGCGTGTGCCCTTTTTGGCAGCAACGACAATGCCGGGCTGCGCTGCCGCACACCTCCAGGGGCAGGATTGGAAAACGCCCAGGCTGAAATCGTCCGGATTCCGGCTGTGCCAGTTTCTCACCACAGCATCATCTGCTGTGGGCTGCCGCGGTCAAGACCCTGGGCATTCAGTTCTTCGCTGGCCGCGGTGCGGATACCGACGCCATACCGCGTCTCTGCCGCGACCAGCCGCCCCTCCCGGAGCATCTGCCCGATCAGGTTTTCTACGAACGTCCTGGAAAGATCGTGCTTCCCATCCCTGTCATTGACCCGGCGCACAGAGAATAAACGGGAGATGCTTTCTGCTCCTGGGCTGATCATGTAGAGGCTCCGGCGCCTGGTCTGATAATGCTTCAGAATTTCCGCCTCGATTTCATCACGCCTGGATCCCAGTAGGGCCAGGTATTCCTCATCTGAAAGCTCCAGGTACTCCTCATAGCAATCCACGCCGCGACAGCGGAAGGACTCCGCCTGGGACAGGGCCGCCTGCACTACAGGGATCTCATCCGTCTGGATCACCCCGCTGAAGTTCATGGGATGCAGGTACAACTCCTGCAGGCCCTTTGTAACGGTATCACAGGCCCCGCTGCCCTCCCTGCCGGGGTGCAGCTCCCAGCCTGCCCCTCGAAACAGGGCACGGCTTTCCGCCAGGAACGCATCCTCAGCGCCCTTGTCCCGCCAGCCGGTGTCATACCGGTAGTTGCTGTCTATCCGAAAATAAACCTTTCTGTATTCCATCTGAAACCACTCCCTCATAACACAAATGTGCGGCAATCCCACAGGCGGGATCATACCGCCCGGAAAATGCCCTTTTTGAACTTTTCGGGCAGCAAAAAAGCGCCGGCCTGATGGTTGACGAAACCAACAAACCGGCGCACTGTTTTTTGTATATCATTTTTTCGGATTTTAGCGCCCTATTTACCCCCAAATAGGGCGCCAAAAGGGAATACAGCGTGGAAACACGGAAAACTCTGGGAAATAACCTCTGTAAGGGTGTTTAACCCTCGAAAATATCTTTTCTTGATCAGATCAATTTTGGGGAAAATAAAAAAGCCACACCCTCTGGGACTCTAGGCGTTCCGCCTAAAATATCCAGATTGGTGTGGCTTTATGGTTGCGGGAGTAGGATTTGAACCTACGACCTCCGGGTTATGAGAGATTAACCAAAACTTATAGTCCGATTTTGTATTCCTATACTGTCCATAATAGACGAATCTGGGAACTATTTTTATACGCAATTTTAGAGAATGCCCGGATGCCTTATTGCCGGGTCAATCAGGGTGGGGTCAAATTGGGGTCAATAGATTTTGGGTAGGGTAGACGGGCATGCTAAAGAGTAGATAAGATCACATTGCTACACTGCGATTTGAAGCGCTATCTGACCAGGTAATAGAATGAAGGACGTTGGATTCGACGCCGGAGGCAAAATTGCCATTGTCTGCATTTCCTCATGCAGTTGGCCTTTTATAATCTGCAATCCGGAATCTAATGTATTTGAAATGCATGTAATCATCGGAAAATCCGGAACAGTTAAGGACCACTCACCAGAGGATTCGTGTGTTGCAATAACTGGATAGGATGTACTTTGCGGTGCCACTCCGATTTGGTAGAGTTCCTCCATTAACTGCATACCTTCCCGCTTATGGTTATCCAGCACATGGGCATAGGTATCAAGCGTAAATGCCACCGAGTAATGCCCGAGCAAGACTGACAGTGTTTTTGCGTCCATTCCCTGTTCCAAGGCCCGGGAAGCAAAAGTATGGCGAAGGGCATGAAAAGTACGATGTCCAACACCAGCCAAGCTTAATATCTCGTTGTAATAATCTTTAAATGTACGAGGCTCGATGTAACCTCCGAGAGGATTAGTTACTAACATCTTGCTGTTCTGATACTGTTCGCCGGCTGCCATACGGTCTGCATCCTGAACAGAACGCCAGTGGATGGGTTCCTGTAGCAGCATTGGCAACAATGGTATGGTACGGATAGAATTCTGTGTTTTAGGTTCCTGAATGACGATTTCGGTTCGAGGACCGATATACCCCTTTGGCAAGCCGGTTTTCTGTAGGCGATTTAGTGTTCGACGGACATAAAGTATCCTCGCATTAAAATCAATATCCGTCCATTGTAAACCCAACAACTCACCGAGCCGCAGCCCTGTGAAAAGGGCCAGTCGGACAAATAAGCCATATCGGTGCTGGTAACTGGCGCGAACAACGCGTGCCTGTTCATCCAGAGTTAAAATTTCAATGGTGGGCCGATTTCCTCTGGGGAGATTGATAGCGGATGCTGGGTTAGAGGGAATTAATCCTTCCCTGACAGCATGTTCCAATGCTTTATGGAGACAAAGGTTAATGTTTAGTATGGTTTTGGGGGATAGACCTTCTTGTTCTGTTTTGTAATTGTAAAATTGTTGTAAAAGCCGAGGTGTCAAATCTCTAAGCGCCATTCGTCCAAATGCCGGGACAAAATGATTTTTGATATAGCTTTCATAGCTTGCCCGAGTTGATTGCTTTAAGTTATTTTTCATATAGATCGTCAACCAAGTTTCCAGCCACTCCTGCACAGTGACTGAACCGGAAATGTCATTGCCTTGGCTGTATGCTACTTGAAGCTGATGCAGCAGATGAACGGCTTCTTCTTGTGTTGCCGCATATCGAGAGAGGCGTCTAGGCTCTCCGGTTGTAAAGTCTGTTCCGACGGTGATTCGGACTTCCCATCGTCCATCTTTCCTTTGGCGAATACTGCCTTCTCCGTTGGCTCGAATTTTTGGCATTATAAGGACCTCCTACATAAAATTAAGGACTGTGTTCCCAATGGAAACGCAGTCCTCATGGGTATAATATGTAGTTCAGAGGGAAGTAAAATACGAATATCATTACACATAAAGTCAAAAATGCAACAGGGTGCTCCTGTTGCATTTTAATATTTTTGTCCTTATAGAAATAAAAAATTTTTTTACAGGAATATAACATAGCTGTAAAGAGAGCGTATTACAAATCGTTCTCTTGCTCCTCGCTTTACCAATTAAATATTTGACCAAACTACACAATCCGTTGGATAGGAAGCACCTGATTTTGATGTAGATCTTTATATAGACAGTCAAACTTGTACCTAATTTATTGTTATACAAATATTTGTAGAATCACTAAAAAAGGAGAGAGTTATGCGAAAACAAATCATACAAGCTCGAGTAACGGACGAAGAGATGAATGCTATAAAGAAAAAGGCGGCACAAAGCGGTATGACCGCCAGCGATTACTTAAGAGCCGCCGCGTTGGGAACACAGATCCAGGAGACCGGAAATTCCCGGGAGATCATGGGTGAACTTTGCCGAATGTATACCATCGTGAATCAGATGGAGGAGACAGAGGAAAGGAACCATCTCCTGGAAAGGATGAATGACATATGCCGCTTCTTAAAGTTTTAAACGAGTCCTATCGCAACGAAGATGCGTTGGAGAACCTGATCTACTACGTATGCCGAAGTGGACATGTCGGTGGCGTTGGAGTAGACCCAGAGTATGCACTGATGCAGATGAGCATGGTGAAGCGCCTGTGGCACAAGGAAACGGGGCGACAGGCCTGGCATTTCATTCTGGCCTTTGCGCCGAATGAGGATGTGACCTACGAAGAAGCCATGGCGATTGGATATGCGGTGGCCGGACATTATGGGGAACGGTATCAGATCGTCTTTGGGCTTCATTTTGACACCAATTATCTGCATCTCCACTTTGCGGGAAATACCGTCAGCTTTGTGGACGGCCAGATGCGCAGCGAGGGCTACGCGGATTTTGCGGCGTTTCGGAACTATGTCCAATCGTTGATGCCTCAGTGGGACGTGAAACTGGTCGTTGAGCACAGCAGCACCGGAAAAAGCAACTGACGAAACTTGTCTATCGGCGGCTTCTGTGTCATACTGAAAATGAAATCTGTGTGACAAGGAGCATATCGGAAGATGAGCAAAAAAATCGTGCTGCGCGTTTATCAAGAAGAGCGGTTTACTGGGGAAAAGAAATTGATGTATTCCGATGTGATCGTGACAGAAATCACAGCATCGGAGATTATAGATTTTTTACAGGTGGATGACGGTTTTAGCGTGTGCATTGTAGAGGGAAATGTGTTGTCCTTCCTAGACTTTTCCTGTATTGCTGTTCAGGCGGACAAGGTGGTTTCCCGTCTAAAAGAAGTTCCGGTAGCAGAGGAGACACCGGAGACATACCTGCCGGGCAGGTGCATCCTTTCCGTTACGGAAGAGTGTAATGAAGCCCCCCTTGTCCGCCCGGGACAGGAACTTGTCTACATTTGCAATCGGGTTGAGTGCGGTGCAAGCGGGTTTGAAGAGACGGTCATCGCGTGGGCGGCTGGACATCCAATTGCCATGATATTTATTGGCGGCCTTCTGTGGGACTGGACGAAAGAACTGTGGCACAAGATTAAATGTAGGCTGGGCTTTCGCTCGACGAACACAGAAGGAGCCGCGCCCATCGCCTTCTCCCCGAAGAAGTTTCATAAGAACCTATCCCAACTGCTGAACCTTGGAAGAAATGACTTTCAGATCATAAAGATTGGCAGGGTAAAGCGAGGGGAACATAAAGTGCTGATACGTACCATCAAAAATGAGACCTATGAGGTGACGGCAGATACCAACGGCAAGATTATCTCTGCGAATTTAAAACCGTAGTTGGTCAACGACTGAAAGAGTACGAAAATTCAATGATATATTATCTCTGTGGATGCCCCTGGGACGCCAAGGGACCATGAAACAGGAGGTAATATTATGGAAGAGAAAAAAGTCTGTACCATCTGCGGCGCGGAATATCCGCTGGGAGCGCTGCACCCCTTTGACGGACAGCTGCTCTGTTTGGGCTGTCTGGCGTCGGAGACGCTGCTGTGTGAGGTGTGCGGGAAGCGCATCTGGCAGTCAGAGAACGAGGGCAGCCAGGATACTCCCCTCTGCATCGGCTGCTATGAGGAGTACTACACCCACTGCGGCCGTTGCGGCGCACTGCTCCGTTTGGAGGATGCCCGCTACCTGGACTGGGACAGAGACGAGGAGGAGCCTCTGTGCGGAGCCTGTTACAGCCGCGCGCAGGGCTTGCAACGCATCAATGACTACTACTACAAGCCCGAACCTGTCTTTTATGGGACAGGCCCCCGGTTCTTCGGTGTGGAACTGGAGATCGACGGAGCCGGGGAGGACAGCGACAGCGCCGGGCGCATTCTGAGTATCGCAAACGGGGACGGCGCCGAGCGGGTCTACTGCAAGCATGACGGCTCCCTGGACGATGGCTTTGAGATCGTCACCCATCCCATGAGTCTGGACTGCCACCAGAAGGAGATGCCATGGAAACAGGTGCTGGCGGAGGCCGTCTCCCTAGGGTATGTGAGCCACAAGGCGGGGACCTGCGGTCTCCATGTCCATGTAAGCCGGGCAGCGTTTGGCATTGACGAGCGGGAGCAGGACGCCGCCATCGCCCGGATCCTCTACTTCTTCGAGAAGCACTGGGAGGAGCTGCTGAAATTCAGCCGCCGGACCCCGCGGCAGCTGGAGCGCTGGGCGGCCCGCTACGGCTACAGGGAGCAGCCCCGGGACATTCTGGACCACGCCAAGAAGGGCGGGGGATATGGCCGGTACGCCTCGGTCAATCTTCAGAATCAGGACACCGTGGAATTCCGTATCTTCCGTGGAACCTTAAAATATAATACGCTCATCGCCACATTGCAGCTGGTCAACCGGATCTGCGATGTGGCTCTTTTTCTGTCCGATGAGGAGCTGAAGGCCCTGTCCTGGACCACCTTTGTGTCTGGCTGTACGCAGCCGGAGCTGATCCGGTACCTGAAGGAGCGGCGGCTCTATGTGAACGAGCCGGTGGAGACGGAGGTGGAGCTCTGATGTGCTGCCTGTTTGGACTGATCGACTACGGCCGCCGCCTCAGCGGGCGGCAGAGGGGACGCATTCTCTCGGCCCTGGCCGTGCAGAGCGAGGTGCGGGGCACCGACGCCACCGGCTACGCCTACTGCTCCGGGGGACGCCTCCATATTTACAAGCAGCCCCTTCCCGCCCGCCGAGTCCCGCTGTTTGTCCCCAGCGATGCCTGGGTCATCATGGGCCATACCCGCATGACCACCCAGGGCAGCGCCCGGAAAAATCGCAATAACCATCCATTCCGGGGAAATGCGGGAGGGACACACTTTTGCCGGAATCTCTGTGCGCCATGTGGAGAATATTACCGAGGCTCTGTGGGGCAGCAAGGTATCTCCGGCCACCATCAGTGAGCTGAATAAGAAAGCCTGCAACCACATTGAGGATTGGCGGAATCGTCCCTTACAAGGCGGAAAATATCCATACGTCTATGTGGACGGCATCTACCTGCGGCGCAACTGGGGCGGAGAATATGAAAATGTCGCGATTCTGGTGGCAATTGCGGTAAATGAGGACGGATACCGTGAGGTTCTGGGCGCTGCCGAGGGCATGAAAGAGGACAAGACCAGTTGGGTAAATTTCTTTCAGTGGCTCAAAGGCCGCGGACTGGACGGCGTGAAACTCATTGTTGGGGACAAGTGCCTGGGAATGCTGGAAGCCGTGGGAGAAGTGTTTCCTGACGCCAAATACCAGCGCTGCACGGTTCATTTTTACCGCAATGTGTTTTCTGTTGTTCCTCGCTCCAAAGTAAAATTAGTGGCCAAGATGCTCAAGGCGATCCATGCACAGGAGAGCAAGAAGGCTGCCCGTGAAAAAGCAAAAGCTGTGGTGGCTCAGCTGCGAAAAATGAAGCTGAAAGAGGCCGCCAGGAAGGTAGAGGACAGTGTTGAGGAGACGCTGACTTACTGTGATTTTCCCTATGAGCACTGGATCCGGATCCGCACCAACAATGTAATTGAACGGCTGAACCGGGAGATCCGCCGCAGGACCCGTGTGGTGGGGACCTTCCCGGATGGCAACTCTGCCCTCATGCTGGTCTGCGCCCGGCTGCATCATGTGGCCGGTACCCAGTGGGGCAATAAGAAGTACATGAATATGAAGCACTTAGAGGCGGCTCTGGAAGACGTCTCTATTGCCGGCTGACCTCATTCAGCCAGAGTCTGCAAACAAATTTGCGCATAACTCTTGACGGCACCCGCTGGACAACATTAACTGCAAAAGTTGCTGATAAAGGACT
>JALEZN010000045.1 GCA_022772585.1 Clostridiales bacterium | reverse complement strand
TGCTGGTTGATCTGCTGGGCATGACGGATCAGATCGTTCATCAAATCACCATCCTCACGGAAAAAAGCAGGGCAACGGCGCCGCATCCGGACGCCGTTGCCCTGCTTTTGAATACTCATTATTATATCCGCGCCCCGCTTTTCCGTACTCCCATGGGAACCGCCAAAGGTCGATTGTAAATTGCCCCCACTTTTGTGCTTTCCATCCATGCATTTGCGTTTTTCCATCGGATTCCGCTTGCATTTTTTCAAAAACATGGTATGGTGGGAGTGCCGCAAGGAGGGGGCGTTTCATGGATTATTACAAACTGCTGAACATGGCCGCGGAGCTGGGGCGGCGGCTGATGACCAGTGGGGCGGAAATTTATCGGGCGGAAGAATCTGTGAATCGCCTGCTGTCCGCCTACGGGCTGGAGCCTCAGGTCTTTGCCATTCCCGCCTGTCTGCTCGTCAGCATTAACACGCCGGAGGGGCATCCTATCACTCAGATGTACCGCATCCCCGCCCATGGCACGGACATCGAATTGCTGGAGCGCTGCAACGCTCTCTGCCGCCGTCTATGCCGGGAGACTCCCCCGGTAGAGGAGGCCCTGCGTCTGGTGGACGGTCTGGACAAGCACTACCGGAAGTTCTCCTCTCTGACAGTTCTGCTGGGCTATATGGCAGCACCGGCCTTTTTCGCGCTCTTTTTCTGCGGCACGCTGCGGGACAGCCTCTGCGCCGCCATCGCCGGTCTGGCGGTGGGCGTCTGTCTGCTGTTCGGTCAGCGCCTGATCGGTTCCAATATCTTTTTCCGCACGGTGGTCTGCTCCTGCGTGGTCTCTCTGGTGTCTTTGCTTCTCGTCCTCGCGGGTCCGGGAGAGCATTTGGAAATCATTACCATCGGTACCCTGATGGTCCTGGTGCCGGGCATGGCGCTGACAAACGCCATGCGGGAGATCATGGCCAGCGATCTGCTCTCCGGTCTGCTCCGCACAACAGAGACGCTTCTGATCGCCGCCGCCATCGCCTTGGGCACCGCCCTGCCGCTTCTGATGGGGCAGCGGCTGCTGTCCGATTTCCAGACCCAGACTGCGGCGAGCCTCGCCTTTCTCTCCTGTCTGTGGGCCTTTTTCGCGTGCGTGGGCTTCGGCCTTGTCTTCAACATTCAGGGCGCCGGAATCCTGATCTGCGGCTTCGGCGCGTCTCTCGGATGGCTGGTCTATCTTTTGACCATCGGCTATACCAATTCCGATATCTTTTCCGCCTTTCTGTCGGCCATGTCCATCGGTGCCTACTCCGAAGTGATGGCCCGGATCCGCCGCTGCCCTGTCACCGGCTATCTCCAGGTGGCGCTGCTGCCCCTGGTTCCCGGCGCCGGCATCTACAACGCCATGCGCTACTGCATGTCCGGCGATTCCCAGATGTTCATATCCACCCTGCTGCACACCATCGGCTTTGCCGCCGCGCTGTCTGTCGGCGCCATGCTGGTGACATCCATTCTGCGGACCTGGCTACCCCGCTTTCACGTCTGGAAATGATACGGATTTCTTCCAAATTCTCCCGCCCCAGGGTTTTCCCGGGGCGTTTTTCGTGCTATACTATTCCAAAGTTTTGGAAACGAGGTACCATTATGGAGCAGACATTTACCGGAAGCCGCCAATATGTGGCGTCCAACGAGCTGTTGAATGCCGTCAACATTGCCGTCACCCTGCAAAAGCCATTGCTCATCAAGGGTGAACCCGGCACCGGCAAGACCATGCTGGCCCAGGCCGTGGCGGAATCTCTGGGCAAGCATCTCATCATCTGGAACGTAAAATCCACCACAAAAGCGCAGGACGGCCTGTATGTGTACGACGTGGTGCAGCGGCTGTACGACAGCCAGTTCGGCACCCACGGCGTTGATGACATCGGCCGCTATATCAAGCTGGGCAAGCTGGGAGAGGCCTTCCAGGCCGAGGAACAGGTAGTCCTGCTGATCGACGAGATCGACAAGGCGGACCTGGAGTTCCCCAACGACCTTCTCTGGGAGCTGGACCAGATGGAGTTCTACATCCCCGAGACCAGGGAGACCATCCGGGCCAGGCAGCGCCCCATCGTCATCATCACCTCCAACGCGGAAAAGGAGCTGCCGGACGCGTTTTTGCGCCGGTGCGTGTTCCACTACATCGAGTTTCCCGAGCAGGAGCAGATGGAGAAGATCATCCGCGTCCATTTCGACCATCTGGAGGAGGACCTGGTGCGCCAGGCGCTGGCGGCTTTCTATTGGCTGCGGGAGCTGCGGGGCATTGAGAAGAAGCCCAGCACCTCTGAGCTGGTGGACTGGCTGCGCGCCCTGGTGGCAGGCGGCATTAATCCGGCCCGCATCAAGTCCGAAATCCCCTTCGCCGGTGTGCTGCTGAAAAAGGACAAGGATCTGCAAACTCTGCGGAAAAACCTGAGGTAGTCCCATGTTTGCTGCATTTTTCTACCTGCTGCGCAGCCGCGGAATGGACGTGTCCCTGAATGAGTGGATTACTCTGCTGGAGGCCATGGAGAAAGGCCTGCACGGTTCAACTCTGACGGGGTTCTACCAGCTGTGCCGCGCCATTCTGGTAAAAAGCGAGACGGAATACGACCGCTTTGACCAGGTGTTCCTGGAGTTTTTCAAAGACGTTCCCTTCCAGGGAGAGCTGCCGGAGGAGCTGATGGACTGGCTGAACCACCCCAGCGATGACCTGTGCCTGACCATTGAGAAGCTGCGGGCCCAGGACTTTCCGGAGCAGTCTCTGGAGCAGCTGCTGTATCTGCTGGAAAAGCGCCTCCGGGAACAGAAGGAGGAGCACAACGGCGGCCACTACTGGGTGGGCACCCAGGGCCACACGCCCTGGGGCAACGACGGCTGGAGCCCCCACGGCATCCGCATCGGTGGCCAGAGCCGCCACCACACCGCCATGTATGTGGCCGGAGAGCGGAAGTTCCGGGATTTCCGCAAGGACAACAAGCTGGATACCCGGCAGTTCCAGATGGCCTTCCGCCTGCTGCGGCAGCTGTCCGTCCAGGCCGAGAGCGCCGAAAAGGAGCTGGATATTGACGGCACCATCCATGACACCTGCGAGAACGGAGGCCTTTTGAAGGTCCAGTACAAAAATCCCCGGAAGAACACGGTGAAGGTCCTGCTGCTGATGGATTTCGGCGGGTCCATGGATTACTATTCCGGTCTTTGCAGCATGCTGTTCCAGGCGGCCACCAAATCCAACCACTTCAAGGAACTGCACACCTACTATTTCCACAACTGCATCTCCATGAATCTCTATGAGACGCCCCAGATGTGGGGTCCCGGGGAGGTGCCCACGGAGTGGGTGCTGCAAAACTACGACAGCAGCTACAAGGTCATCATCGTGGGAGACGCGGCCATGGACCCCGCAGAGCTGCGGGAGCCCACGTATCACTGGAGCACCCGGTCGTACAGTCCATCGGGGCTGGAGTGGCTGGAGCGGTTCCGGAAGCAGTACCCCTACCTGATCTGGCTGAATCCGGAGCCTATGCCCGCCCAGCCCAGCTACTGGAGTCAGACCCACTGGCAGCTTGGTCAGATCTTCAACATGTACGATCTGTCCCCCGAGGGACTGGAGGCCGGTATGAAGCGGCTGATGGTGCGGAAATAAGCAATTGCCGGAAGTGTGGAGCAAAACGCAAAAGAGAGGAGAGCGGCTTTCGTCGCCCCCTCTCTTTTTCATGCCGCGGGCATGGATGTAGCCGCCCCATCATCCGGTCCCGTTCCAGGGTCCTGCTCACGCCCCTTTTTCACAACGGGTCAAATCATGTATTCGACCGTCTTTTCCTCCGTCAATCTGGTGTGTTCGTTAAACAGGAGCACCGCCTCCCGGCCCTCCACCGGTCCCAGGGAGTAGAGCTCCCGTGTTTCCCGCTCAAAATAACGGACAGGTACGATGCGGTTATACGCATCCGGGTGGTCTGTGATCATACGGACTTCCTCTCCGGCAAAAGGCTGGTCCCGGTAATAGGGGTCGAACAGGAACACACTGTCATCCCGAACATCTGTCAGCAGTACATAGTGCCAGCCGTCAAAATCCACCCGTACCACAGCCGCGCCGCCGCGGCGCAGAGTATCCCGCAGGCTGCTGTCCTGCCGGAAATTCACTGCCTCACCGGATAGATACCGGCTGGAGATCGGCAAATGTCCGGCGGTGCCGAATCCATTCAGCCAGTTGCTCAAAAACATCATGGCCGCGCAGGAGGTCCCGCTCTTGCCGCAGGCCCCATCCGCGCCGTAGCAATCCAGGCAGTAGAGCATGATATTACGGATGATCTCAGGCGGGATCTCCTCCCTCTGAAACAGATAGCTCACAGCGTTGAGCATGGAGGTCGGTCCGCAGTCATATTCCGAAAGCTGATAGTGCAGGGGATTTTTCATGGGCCAGCTCCTTATGGCAGTTGGTAAAACTCTTCAAGAACATTCCGCTTCTTCCCTGATCGTCCGGGGAAAATTCGGGCTGATCCGCCCGGAGGACGCATGTTTGGCCGCCTGCCGCGCGTCAGATCCCTGAGTCCCCAAAAGGTAGCCGCCACTGTGGCTGAGTTCAGCAGGATGAGTGCAAGCCGCAGATAGCGGCGTTCTCTCCCCGTTGTCAATTCTCTATAAGGTCAGCCACGGCCGCGCCGCCCGGGTCTGCCGTGCCTGCTCCAGCGGCACCTCCAGCACCAGCAGTTCTTCCGCTTCACCGGCTTTGAAGCAAAGCGCCCCATCCGGTGTGGCCAACAGGGACTGCCCGGCAAAGGTCAGCTCCCCTTCCTGCCCCACCCGGTTGCACATGGCCGTAAAAACCGTGTTCTGAAACGCCTGCACGCGGATCTCCCACTCAAAAAGCTCCAGCGGTTCTCCGAGGATGTTGGCCGTGGGGATTATGACCAGTTCCGCGCCATGCTGTGCGCAGCCGCGGATGCCGTCCGGCAGATGACGGTCAAAGCAAATCACGATGCCAACTTTTCCAAAGGGTGTCTGGTAGACCTTAAAGCCGTCATCCGAAGGCGTGTAGTAGTCCTGCTCATAGAAGTATTTCGCCTGGGCAATATGCACCATTTTGGAGATTCCCAGGATCTCGCCATCCGCATCGATCATCAAAGAGGCGTCATAACGGCGCTCTCCCTGCCGCAGATATATATTGGGGCTGGCGTAAATCCCCAGTCTCCGGCAGGCATCCCGGATCGTCCGGAGCTCCGGTGCGGCCTTGGTCATCAGCCAGGTCTCCGCGTCTCTCTTTTCGTACTGCGGGAAAAAGGGTGACAGCTGCAGCTCCGGGAAAAAGATCAGGTCGGCGCCCTTGTCTCTGGCCTGCTCCATAAATTGGACGGTCTTTCTTAGATTTTCTTCCCGGGACGCCTCCATCCGCATCTGTGCCATTGCAAGTCTCATGATATTCCCTCACTCTCCGTCCTTCATGATCCCATCATTCCGCCGCGGGAATCAGGCAGATCTATTCCGGCGCCAATGATCGTGTCCGGCATTCGACTAACCTATCAAAACAATATGTTTTAATGAGTGTATCAATAAAATCATACCGTGTCAATGGGCTTTGGAAGCAAAGCACTCATAAAGTTCCGGCGCTCGGGTCTGCGGTGGAGCTGCCGTTGACGGCCGCTTCCTTCAGCGCTTTCAACGCGCTGCCCGGGCCGCGAGCCGTTTGCTGATGCGCTCCAATCAAATCACCGCTTTTCCCGCTTCCGCAGCCACTGAAAGGCGTACTCCGTATACAGGCCCGCACTGAGAACCAGTGCATCCTCATCCAGATCAAAGTTTCCATTGTGCAGGCTGTTCAACGTGCCGGGCAGCCGGTCGTTCGCCGTACCGACATAGGCATAGCACCCTGGCACTTTCCGCTGGTATTCAGCAAAATTATCTCCGCTGAGGGACAGCGGCCGGTCGGCAATGATCCGGACCTGGCCCCCCAGTTCCTGTGCCGCTTCCGTCACCTCACGGCTGACCTGCGGATCATTGATGAGGGCGGAGGTCACATCCGTCCAGACCACCCGGGCCTCCGCTCCGCTGAAGCGGGCCGTCTCCCCGGCGACCTGGTCGATCCACTTCCGCACCCGCAGACGCGTCTCCTGGGAGATGGTGCGGGTGGTGCCCTCCAGTTCGGCAAATTCAGCAATCGCGTTGTACGTGGTCCCGGAAGAGAATTTGCCAACGCCGAGGATCACGGGTTCCACAGGAGAAGTCCGGCGGGTAACCAGCCCCTGGATCGCAGCCACGATCTGGCTGGCGGCATACAGGGCGTCAGCGCCCAGCTGGGGTGTGGAGACATGGGCCGCCTTTCCGTGGACAAGGATGCGGAAGTGGTCCACTGCCGCGTTGTTCAGGCCGGGTGTGATCCCGATGGTGCCGATTGGCAGGTCCGGTGCGCTGTGCAGTCCAAAAACGCGCTCCGCACCGTCCAGTGCGCCGGCCGCTATGAAATCCAGTGCGCCCTTGCCGGTCTCCTCCGCTGGCTGAAACAGGAAGCGGACCTCGCCCCCAAAGCGGCCGCGATTGGCGGCAAGCACTTTGGCGGCCCCCAGGAGACTGGCCGTATGGGCGTCATGCCCGCAGGCGTGCATCACGCCGTCCGTCCGGGAGCGGTATTCCGCATCATTGGTCTCCTGAATGGGCAGTGCGTCGATATCCGCCCGCAGGGCAATGGCGCCGCTCTGGTTTTGGGTTCCTCGCAGGATGCCCAGAACGCCGGTTGCGCCAACCCGGGCATGGGAGATCCCGAACCGGTCGAGTTCCCGTTCGATCACCTCCGCCGTGCGTTTTTCCTGCAGAGCCAGCTCCGGATGACGGTGAAAGTCCCGGCGCATACTGACCAGATATTCTTTCTCATCACGCACCTGATCCTGTAATTCACTCATTCTGATTCCCTCTTTCGCCGGAAGCTCTCCGGTCATATCGTGGATTTCCACCGGGTGTCTGTCTTGATAGCTCCCATTCCGCGCCGGTATCATCCGTGTCCTCTTCTCATTTTCAACAGCAAAAGCGGGGCATCCATGAATCATGGATACCCCGCTCTATTGTGCGCAAAGCGCGGCCTATCGTATTGAACGCAGGCAGGGCACATGAAAAGCCGGATCTTCGCGGCAGTACACAACTCGATTCATACACATCGCAGCGTTCATTCCCTTTCTTGTTGTGCCGCCGCGGCCCAGCCAGCCGCTTATCCTCTTACAGCGGCAAAGCCCTTTTCCAGGTCCGCGATGATATCGTCGATATGCTCCGTACCGATGGAGAGACGGATGGTGTTGGGCTTGATGCCCTGGTCCAGCAGCTCTTCGGGAGAGAGCTGGGAGTGGGTGGTGGTAGCCGGGTGGATGACCAGGCTCTTCACATCCGCCACATTGGCCAGCAGGGAAAAGATCTCCAGATTGTCGATAAACTTGTGGGCCTCCTCCTGGCCGCCCTTGATCTCAAAGGTGAAGATGGACGCGCCGCCGTTGGGGAAGTACTTTTCATACAGGGCGTGGTCAGGATGGTCGGGCAGGCTGGGATGGTTCACGTGCTCCACCTGGGGATGGTTGGCCAGGAACTCCACCACCTTCTTGGTATTCTCAGCATGGCGGTCCAGCCGCAGGGACAGTGTCTCCGCGCCCTGGAGCAGCAGGAATGCGTTGAAAGGTGAGATGGCGGCGCCGGTATCCCGCAGGAGGATGGCCCGGATGTAGGTGACGAAGGCGGCAGGACCGGCCGCGTCCACAAAGCTGACGCCGTGGTAGCTGGGGTTTGGTTCGGCGATGGGTGCATATTTACCGCTGGCCTTCCAGTCGAACTTGCCAGAATCCACGATGATGCCGCCCAGGGTGGTGCCGTGGCCGCCGATGAACTTGGTGGCCGAGTGGACCACGATGTCGGCGCCGTGCTCGATGGGCCGGATGAGATACGGCGTGCCGAAGGTATTGTCGATGACCAGGGGCAGGCCATGCCTGTGGGCGATGGCCGCGATGGCGTCGATATCGGGAATATCGGAATTGGGGTTGCCCAGAGTCTCCAGATAGACGGCCTTGGTGTTGGGCCGGATGGCGTTCTCCACCTGTGCCAGATCGTGGGCATCCACAAAGGTGGTGGTCACGCCGAACTGGGGCAGGGTATGGGAGAGCAGGTTGTAGCTGCCGCCGTAGATGGTCTTTTGGGCCACGATGTGGTCCCCCGCCTGGGCCAGAGCCTGGATGGTGTAGGTGATGGCAGCCGCGCCGGAGGCCAGGGCCAGGGCCGCCACTCCGCCCTCCAGGGCTGCCAGACGCTTTTCTAGCACATCCTGGGTGGAGTTGGTGAGCCGGCCGTAGATGTTGCCCGCATCGGCCAGCCCGAATCGGGCCGCGGCATGGGCGGAGTTGCGGAACACGTAGGAAGTGGTCTGGTAAATGGGAACGGCGCGGGAATCGGTGGCGGGATCGGGCTGCTCCTGACCCACGTGGAGCTGAAGGGTCTCAAACTTATAAGGACGATTACACATGACGAAAGCCTTCTTTCTTATTTTTTGTGGCCGATCCATGTCTGGATACCCGGCATTCGTCCGAACCGGAAATTGCTCCGCAGCAGACGTCCAAAACAGGCGCTCATCCCGTCCGCCTCCTTACCGCTTACATTAACCAATTAACTAAGTAGGTTGATCGAATTATACCAACACATTCCTACTTTGTCAATAGGAAAATAAACATTTTTTTACGTCCTTGCCCCTGTACTTTTCTTCTTTAAAACGCTATACTGTATGGTATTCAGACCCACATGGAACAGGAGGCCGGCGAATGCGTCTTGATATCGAAGAAGCCCTGCGCTATCTGGGGGCCGGCGGCACCCAGGACCAGACGCTGCGGCAGAGCGTCCAGCGGGAGGCCGAAGGCCTCACCGCCCGGCTGAAGCCCCGGTATACTTATAAGGTCGTATCTCTGGCCCGCTCGGGGGAGGAGCTTCTCCTGCCCGAGGCCGGCCTCTCCCTCCCCGGCCGCACTGCCCGGCTCATGCTGGAGGAGTGCCATCAGGCCGTTGTGCTGGCCTGCACCCTGGGTGCGGAATTTGACGCCCTGCTCCGGACCCAGCAGGCCCGGGACATGGCCCGGGCCGTCATCCTGGACGCCTGCGGCAGCGCCTGGGTGGAGGCGGGCTGCGATGCGGCAGAAAAAGAGATTGCCGCCCTCTTTCCCGGGAAATACCTGACCGACCGCTTCAGTCCCGGCTACGGCGACCTGCCCCTTGCGCTCCAGCCCGGATTGTGCCGGGCTCTGGACGCCCCCCGGCGCATCGGGCTGTACGTCACCGGCAGCCTGCTGCTCAATCCCGCCAAATCGGTCACCGCCCTGCTGGGGGTGGCCGGCACGCCCCAGATGCGGCGCATCCGGGGCTGCGCCTGCTGCTCCATGAATCAGACCTGTCAATTGAGGAAAGGTGGAAAAACCTGTGCGCCCTGACTTTTTTTCTTCCGGGATCGTCCTGCTGGACGGCGCCACCGGAACCGTATTCCAGCAGAAAGGCCTGCCCCCCGGGGGACGGCCCGAGCTGCTCAATCTCACCCGCCCGGAGCTGGTACGCTCGGTCCATGAGGAGTATATCCGGGCCGGTAGCCAGGTGGTCTACGCCAACACCTTCGGCGCCAACCACCTGAAACTGGCCGGCTCCGGCCACACGGTAGAGCAGGTGGTGGGGGCCGGCGTGCGTCTGGCCAAAGAGGCCGCAGTGGACACCGGCGTGCTGGCGGCCCTGGACATGGGGCCTCTGGGCGAGCTGCTGGAGCCCATGGGCAGCCTGCCCTTTGAAGCGGCTTACGACCTCTTCCGGGAGGTGGCGCTGGCCGGTGCGGCGGCGGGGGCCGACCTGGCCGTCATCGAGACCATGACCGACCTCTACGAGACCAAGGCCGCCCTGCTGGCCGTGAAAGAGAATACCGGCCTGCCTGTGATGGTCACCATGACCTTCGACACCGGCGGGCGCACCTTCACCGGCTGCACCATCCCCTCCATGGCCCGCACGCTGGAGGGCCTGGGGGCCGACGCCATCGGCCTGAACTGCTCCCTGGGCCCCGATCTGCTCTCTCCCCTGCTCTCCGAGCTGTGCCAAAATACCCGGCTGCCCGTCATCGCCAAGCCCAACGCCGGCCTGCCCGACCCGGTGGACGGACACTATCACATGGGCCCAGAGGCGTTCGCCGCCGCCCTGGCTCCCTGTCTGGAGGCGGGTGTTACCATCTTCGGCGGCTGCTGCGGCACCTCCCCCGACTACATCCGGGCGCTGAAACAAGCCCTTGAGGGCAAATCCCCCGTCCGGCGGCACTATGTGCCCGCGGGCTTTGTCTGTACGCCCACCGTCCCGGTGCGGCTGGACGGGGTACGGGTCATCGGCGAGCGCATCAATCCTACCGGCAAAAAGCGCTTCCAGCAGGCCCTGCTGGAGGGGGACCTGGACTATATCCTGGACGTGGGCATCCAGGAGGTGGACGCCGGGGCCGACATTCTGGATGTAAATGTGGGCTATCCCGGCGTGAACGAGGTGGAGATGCTGCCCCGGGTGGTCAAAAAGCTCCAGAGCGCCCTGTCGGTTCCCCTGCAGCTGGACTCCTCCAATGCCGCCGCGCTGGAGGCCGGCCTGCGGGTCTACAACGGCAAGGCTGCGGTGAACTCGGTCAACGGCGACCCGGCGGTGATGGAGCGCATCCTGCCGGTGGTGAAAAAGTACGGCGCGGCGGTGGTGGGCCTCACTCTGGACGAGGGAGGCATCCCCCAGACGGCGGAGGCCCGCCTGGCCATCGCCCGGCGTATTCTGGCCGCCGCCGGGGAGCACGGCATCCCCCATGAGGACCTGTGGATCGACTGCCTGACCCTGACGGTCTCTGCCCAGCAGGAGCAGGCCCGGGAGACCCTGCGGGCCCTTCGTATGGTGCGGGAGGAGCTGGGATTGCAGACCGTTCTGGGCGTGTCCAACATCTCCTTCGGCCTGCCCAACCGGGGGCTCATCAACCAGAATTTCCTGATCCAGGCCCTGGGGGCCGGATTGACGCTGCCCATCATCAACCCCAATCTGAAGGAGATGATGGACGCGGTGGCCGCCTTCCGGGTGCTGTCCGGCGAGGACGTCGGCAGCGCGGCCTATATCGACCGCTTTGCCGGGGCCCAGGCCGCTCCCGCCGCCCCGGCGGCCGACAGCCATCTCACCCTGGAGGACGCGGTGATCCGGGGCCTCAAGTCCGAGGCGGGCAAGCTGGCCCGGGCCGCCCTGACCGAGGGGGACGAGCTCTCTCTGGTGGAACAGCGGCTCATTCCCGCCCTGGACCGGGTGGGCGAGGGCTACGAGAAGGGCACCCTCTTCCTGCCCCAGCTCCTCAGTGCCGCCCAGGCGGCCCAGGCCGTCTTTGAAGCGGTACGGACCTCTCTGGCCCAAAAAGGCGGCGCGCCGGTGAAGAAGGGGACCATCGTGGTGGCCACCGTCAAGGGGGACATCCACGACATCGGCAAGAACATCGTCAAGACCATTCTGGAGAACTACGGCTACGACATCATCGATCTGGGCCGTGACGTGCCCCCCGGGACCGTCCGGCAGGTTGTGGAGGAGCGGAACGTCCGGCTGGTGGGGCTCTCCGCCCTGATGACCACCACCCTCCCCGCCATGGAGGAGACCATCCATGTCCTCAAGGCCCTGCCCCAACCGCCGGTGGTCTTTGTGGGCGGCGCCGTGGTCACCCCGGACTACGCCCGGCGCATGGGAGCCGATCACTACGCCAGGGACGCCCGGCAGTCGGTGGAGATCGCCCGGGCCGTGCTGGGCTGAGCCGCTGGGAGGTGCAGCATATGGATATCAGAACTTATCTCGGCAGCGGCCATCCCCTGATCTTTGACGGCGCCATGGGCACCTGCTTCTCCTCCCTGCCCGGCCGGGCGGAGGAGCGGTGCGAGCGGGCCAACCTGGACCACCCGGAGGACATTCTGTCCATCCACCGGGCCTATCTGGAGGCGGGGGCCCTGGCCATCAAGACCAATACCTTCTCCGCCGGAGCAGACGCCGTCGGGGGGGACACGGAATTTGCCCGTCAGGTCATCCGGGCGGGCTGCCGACTGGCCCGGGAAGCGGCGGAGCCTTACGGCGCCTATGTCTTTGCCGACATCGGCCCTGCCTCCGGCTCCCCGGCCGGGGGGCCCGGCGATCTCTACTGCTGGCAGGCCGACCAGTTCCTGGAGCTGGGGATCCGCCACTTCCTGGTGGAGACCCTGCCCTCGACTGAGGGCGTGCCGGAGCTGGCCCGGCACCTGAAGGCCCGCTGCCCGGAGGCCTTCCTCATCGTCTCCTACGCGGTACAGCCCGACGGCATCACCCGGGAGGGACAGTCGGGCCGGGAGCTCTTCGCCCGCACCGCCGCCCTGCCCGAGGTGGACGCGGTGGGCTTTAACTGCGTGTCCGGCCCCCACCACATGCTGGAGTACATCCGCGGACTGGACCTGGGGGACACCCTGCTCTCCGCCATGCCCAACGCCGGCTACCCCACGGTGTTGGGCCGCCGGGCGGTATATCAGGGCCAGCCCGACTACTTTGCTCAGAAGATGGCCCAGATCGCCGGGGCCGGGGCCAGGATCGTAGGCGGCTGCTGCGGCACCACCCCGGAACACATTGCCCGCATGGTCCGAGCCCTCTCCGCCCCGCCGGCGGAGGAGGGCTCCCCGGCTGCCAAGGCCGGCCCCCGCCGCGCCGCTGTCCCCGAGAGCCCCTTTTGGGAGAAGCTGAAGGCCGGGCAGCGGGTGGTGGCGGTGGAGCTGGACCCCCCGGCGGACGGCGACCCCGCCCCCTTCCTGTCCGGTGCCCGGCTCCTGCGGGACAGCGGCGCCGATATCATCACCATCGCCGACTGCCCGGTGGGCCGCCCCCGGGCCGACAGCAGCCTGCTCTCCTGTAAGCTGCGGCGGGAGCTGGGTGTGGAGCCTCTCCCCCACCTGACCTGCCGGGACCGGAACCTGAACGCCACCAAGGCGCTGCTGCTGGGCCTGTCCATGGAGGGCGTGCGCAATGTGCTGCTGGTCACCGGCGACCCCATCCCCTCTGCCGAGCGGGACGAGGTCAAAAGCGTGTTCAACTTCAACTCCCGCAAGCTGGCCCGCTATGTGGCCGAGCTCAACGAGACCACCCTTCCTGTCCCCTTCCACATGTTCGGCGCCCTCAACCTGAACGCCCGGAATTTTCAGATCCAGCTCAGGCTTGCCGCGGAAAAAGAGGAAAACGGCATGGAGGGCTTTCTGACCCAGCCCGTTCTGTCCGCCCAGGCTCTGGAGAACCTGAAGCTGGCCCGCTCTGTCCTCAAGGGCAAGATCCTGGGGGGTATCTTCCCGGTGGTGAGCCACCGCAACGCCTGCTTCCTGAACAACGAGGTCTCGGGCATCCATGTCTGCGACGAGATTGTCGCGCTATACGCCGGCAGGAACCGGCAGCAGGGGGAGGATCTGGCCATGGACATCTCCTGCCGGGTGGCCGCGGAGATGGCTCCCTATACCGACGGCTTCTATCTTATGACCCCCTTCCGCCGGGTGGAGCTGACAGCCGCCATTCTGGAGCGCATCAGAACCATCCCTGTATGAATCCCTCCGCCCGGAGCCCGGTCCGGAACCGGCGCTCCGGGCGGCTGCTTTTTTCCCCGGAGTCCTCCTCTCTCTTTTCCGTCAAATTGCTGTTTTTGCGGACGGACCTGATCCCTTATTCCCCGGAAATCCGCCCATTCCTGGAGGCGTCATGGCGGCAATCCGCTCATATCATCACATTTTCCCCACTTCTGGCATTTTGACAGTCCCGGTCCTTCCAGCCCTAAATATGGGTTGATTTTCATTTTAGTCCACTATATAATGTAGTTGAGAGTTGCGACAGAGGGCATTTTCCCAGGCCGCCGGCATCTGGGGACTGTCCCCTTTTTTATGAAGATTACAAAGGAGCGATTGCCTAATGAAGATCATGAAGCGCAGCGGTGCCGAAGCCCAGTTCGACCGCGTGAAGATCGCCGCGGCGGTCACCAAGGCCAACAACGCCACCGACGGCGCGCCCGAGCTCACCCGTGAGCAGATCGACGGGATCGCGCTTCAGATCGAGCAGGCCTGCCAGCAGATGGGCCGCGCCCCCTCCGTGGAGGAGGTGCAGGAGATGGTAGAGACCGGCATCATGGAGCGCGGCGCCTATGAGACCGCCAAGCGCTACATCCGCTACCGCTATAACCACAATCTGGTGCGGGCCGCCAATACCACCGACGGGCAGATCCTCTCCCTCATCGAGTGCAACAACGAGGAAGCCAAGCAGGAGAACTCCAACAAAAACCCCACCGTCAACTCGGTCCAGCGTGACTACATGGCCGGCGAGGTGAGCAAGGATATCACCCGCCGCCTGCTGCTGCCTCAGGAGATTGTGGAGGCCCATGAGGCCGGCATCATCCACTTCCACGATATGGACTACTATGCCCAGCACATGCACAACTGCGACCTGGTCAATCTGGAGGATATGCTGCAGAACGGCACCGTCATCACCGGCACCATGATCGAGAAGCCCCACAGCTTCTCCACCGCCTGCAACATCGCCACTCAGATCATTGCCCAGGTGGCCTCCAACCAGTACGGCGGCCAGTCCATTTCCCTGGCCCATCTGGCCCCCTTTGTGGACGTGTCCCGCAAGAAGATCCAGTCCGAGGTGCTGGCCGATATCGCCGTCTGCGGCGGCTCCACCGATGCCAAGGTGGTGGACCGTATCGTGGAAAAGCGCCTGCGGGAGGAGATCCGCCGGGGCGTGCAGACCATCCAGTACCAGGTGGTCACCCTGATGACCACCAACGGTCAGGCTCCCTTCATCACCGTGTTCATGTATCTGGGCGAGGCCAAGAACGAGCAGGAGAAGAAGGATCTGGCCCTCATCATCGAGGAGACCCTGAACCAGCGCTACCAGGGCGTGAAGAACGAGGCCGGCGTGTGGGTCACCCCCGCCTTCCCCAAGCTGATCTATGTGCTGGAGGAGGACAACATCCACCCCGACTCCCCCTACTACTACCTGACCAAGCTGGCCGCCAAATGCACCGCCAAGCGCATGGTCCCCGACTATATCTCGGAAAAGATCATGCTGCGCAACAAGGTGGACAAAAACGGCGAGGGCCACTGCTACACCTGCATGGGCTGCCGCTCCTTCCTGACCCCCTATGTGGACCCGGAGACCGGAAAGCCCAAGTATTACGGCCGCTTCAATCAGGGCGTGGTCACCATCAACCTGGTGGACGTGGCCCTCTCCTCCGGCCGGGATATGGACAAGTTCTGGTCTATCTTCGACGAGCGGCTGGAGCTTTGCTACAAAGCCCTCATGTGCCGCCACAACCGGCTCAAGGGTACGCTGTCCGATGCTGCCCCCATCCTGTGGCAGTACGGCGCCATTGCCCGTCTGAAAAAGGGCGAGCCCATCGACAAGCTGCTCTATAACGGCTACTCCACCATCTCCCTGGGCTATGCCGGCCTTTATGAGTGCGTCAAGTACATGACCGGCAAGTCCCACACCGATCCGGAGGCCACTCCCTTCGCCCTGCAGGTCATGGAGCATATGAACGAGGCTACCGCCGCCTGGAAAGCCAAGGAGCACATAGATTTCTCCCTGTACGGCACTCCCATGGAGTCCACCACCTACCGCTTCGCCAAGTGCCTGCAGAAGCGCTTTGGCATCATCCCCGGCGTCACCGACAAGGCCTATATCACCAACAGCTACCACGTTCACGTCACTGAGGACATCGACGCTTTCGAGAAGCTGGCCTTCGAGGCCAAGTTCCAGGCCCTCTCCCCCGGCGGCGCCATCAGCTATGTGGAAGTGCCCAATATGCAGAACAACCTGGAGGCCGTGCTCCAGCTCATGCAGTTCATTTACGACAACATCATGTACGCCGAGCTCAACACCAAGAGCGACTACTGCCAGGTCTGCGGCTTCGACGGCGAGATCCAGATCGTCAAGGACAAGGACGGCAAGCTGGTGTGGGAGTGCCCCAAGTGCGGCAACCGCAACCAGGACAAGATGAATGTGGCCCGCCGGACCTGCGGCTATATCGGCACCCAGTTTTGGAACCAGGGCCGCACGCAGGAAATCCGGGACCGCGTGCTCCATCTGTAACATTCCCCGCTTCTTGCCCTATGCCTCCTGCTTCCGTTAACTCCCGCTATGCGCGCTCCGCTTGCCGAGCGGGAGTAAATGGAACCAGGGCCGCACGCAGGAAATCCGCGACCGCGTGCTCCATCTGTAACACCGCAAAGGAAGGATCGCCATGAACTACGCCGCCATCAAGCGCCGGGACATTGCCAACGGCATCGGCGTGCGGGTAAGCCTGTTCGTCTCAGGCTGCACACACCACTGCAAAGGCTGCTTCAACGAAGAGGCTCAGGATTTTCATTACGGCCAGCCCTTTACCCGCGAGGTGGAGGACCGGCTGCTGGAGGATCTGTCCCCCTCTTTTGTCAGCGGATTGACCCTGCTGGGCGGCGAACCCTTTGAGCCCGCAAATCAGCGCGCCCTGCTCCCCTTCCTGCGCCGGGTGCGGGAGTGTCTCCCGGAGAAGGACATCTGGGCCTACTCCGGCTATGGGTATGAACGTGACCTGCTGAGGGAAAGCCGGGCCCGGTGCGAGGTCACTGACCAGCTGCTCTCCCTCATCGACGTGCTGGTGGACGGAGAGTTCGTAGAGGAACTGAAAGACATTTCCCTTCGTTTTCGCGGCTCCTCCAATCAGCGCCTCATCGACTTGCCCAAATCCCGTGCGGCAGGCCGCGTTGTCCTGTGGAGCGACTGACAGCAACCCATACGCCTGCCCCTGTGTGCCGCGGGGGCAGGCGTTTTCATGCCCGGTCATACACGAAAATTTTTCTTTTCTTCTTCCGCCGGCAGGGATATAATAATAAAAGTCATGATTCGACAGGAGGAATCCGTTTTGAAAGATAAATACAAGGGGATCCTGTGTATCCTATCGGCCGCCTTTTTCTTTGCATTGATGAATCTGTTCGTCCGGCTCTCCGGCGACCTGCCCTCAGTCCAGAAGAGCTTCTTCCGCAATCTGGTGGCCGCCTTCGCCGCCGCCTTTCTGCTGCTGCGCAGCCATCAGCAAGTCCAGATGGATCGGATCAGTTGGCTGGAGCTCTTCCTGCGGGCCCTTTTCGGCACCCTGGGCATTCTGGGCAATTTCTACGCTGTGGATCATCTGGTGCTGGCTGACGCCTCCATGCTCAACAAGATGTCTCCCTTCTTCGCCATCCTGTTCAGCTACTTCCTGCTGAAAGAGCGCATCTCCCTCTTCCAGGCGGGGGCCGTACTCAGCGCCTTTGCAGGCTGCCTGCTCATACTGCGGCCCACCGGCTCGTCCATGCAGCTCGTTCCCGCGTTGGCCGGCCTCTTCGGCGGCGCATGCGCCGGCTTTGCCTATACCATGGTACGCATGCTGAGCAAGCGGGGCGTGAAGGGACCCTTCATCGTGTTCTTCTTCTCCGCCTTTTCCTGTGTGGTCACTCTGCCCTACCTGATTTTGAACTATGCCCCCATGACGCCGACCCAGCTGGCCTGCCTCCTGTTGGCCGGTGCGTCCGCCGCAGGCGGACAGTTCTCCATTACCGCCGCCTACTCCTTCGCCCCCGCCCGGGAGCTGTCGGTCTACGATTACTCCCAGGTCCTCTTCTCCGCCCTGTTGGGCTTTCTGGTCTTTCAGCAGGTCCCCGACCTGTTCAGCTGGCTGGGCTATCTCATCATCTGCGGCGCGGCGGTGGCCATGTTCCTCCATACCCGCCGACAGCACGCCTGAATGTTTTCTTCCGATTTTGCAGGGCCGTCCCCATCTTTGGGGGACGGCCTCAAATTTTATATCGCATAGTTTACTGAAAACCTATTGACAATTTTTTAACGATGTGCAATAATATCATCCGCAAGGATCGTTAATTATTTAACAATTCTATCTTCGAATTTATCAAGGAGGCTTCCATCATGAGCAGATTCACTCTTCCCAGGGACATCTATTACGGCGCCAATGCGCTGGAGAACCTGAAGACCCTGAAGGGCCGCCGGGCCGTTCTGGTGCTGGGCGGCGGCTCCATGAAGCGCTTCGGCTTCGTGGACAAGGCGCTGGAGTATCTGAAAGAGGCCGGCATGGAGACCAAGCTCATCGAGAACGTAGAGCCCGATCCCTCCGTGGAGACCGTCATGGCCGGCGCGGCCGTCATGCGCGAGTTCCAGCCCGACTGGATCGTCTCTATGGGCGGCGGCTCTCCCATCGACGCGGCCAAGGCTATGTGGGCCTTCTATGAGTATCCCGAGACCACCTTTGAGGACCTGGTGACTCCTTTCAACTTCCCCGAGCTGCGCCAGAAGGCCCGCTTCTGCGCCATCCCCTCCACCTCCGGCACCGCCACCGAGGTCACCGCCTTCTCGGTCATCACCGACTATTCCAAGGGCATCAAGTACCCCCTGGCCGACTTCAACATCACCCCTGACGTGGCCATCATCGACCCCGCCCTGGCTGAGACCATGCCGCCCAAGCTGGTGGCACACACCGGCATGGACGCCCTGACCCACGCCATTGAGGCCTATGTGTCCACCCTCCATACCGTGTTCACCGACCCCCTGGCCCTGAAGGCCATCGACATCGTGAACAATGACCTGCTCAAATCCTTCGGCGGCGACATGACCTGCCGCGAGGAGATGCACTACGGCCAGTGCCTGGCCGGCATGGCCTTCTCCAACGCCCTGCTGGGCATCGTCCACTCCATGGCCCACAAGACCGGCGCCGCTTTCTCCACCGGCCACATCATCCACGGTCTGGCCAACGCCATGTACCTGCCCTACGTCATCCAGTATAACTCCAAGGCCGACGGCGTGGCTGAGCGGTATGCCGACATCGCCCGCACCATGGGCCTCTCCGGCAGCACCACCGACGAGCTGGTCCAGGCCCTGCGCGCC
>JALEZN010000034.1 GCA_022772585.1 Clostridiales bacterium | reverse complement strand
CTCAGCGTCGGTCCGGGGACCCACGGCACGGATCAGGCAGGTGATGGGCAGCTTGCGGTTCTTGTCGATGCGGACATAGAAAATGTCGGACAGGTCGGTCTCATACTCCAGCCAGGCGCCCCGGTAGGGGATGACGGTGGTAGCGTAGGTAACGTTGCCCGCCTTGTCCTCGGTGCGGCCATAGTAGATGCCGGGGGAACGGACGATCTGGGAGACGATGACGCGCTCGGCGCCGTTGATGACAAAGGTGCCCGCCTCGGTCATCAGGGGGAAGTCGCCCATGAAGATTTCCTGCTCCTTGATCTCCTCGGTCTCCTTGTTGCGCAGGCGCACCCGGACCTTGATGGGGGCGGCATACGTGGCGTCCCGGGCCTTGCACTCCTCCACACTGTACTTGGGAGGCTCATCCATGGAGTAATCAATAAAGGAGAGCTCCAGATTGCCGGCGTAGTCAGTGATGCAGGAGACATCCTTGAATACCTCCCGCAGGCCCTTATCCAGGAACCACTGGTAGGACTTCTTCTGGACCTCCAGAAGATTGGGCATCTGCAGGATCTCCTCATGGCGGGCAAAGCTCTTGCGGAGGGTCTTGCCGTAGTAGACGTCTTTGATTCTGTCCGTGACCATGCTGAACGACCATTCCTTTCCCTATGATTTCGTGCCTGCGCCGCGGCGGGCGCGGCTATGGTACGGTAACACGCGCATCCAAATTTTTCTTCCATTCTTTCACCGCCGCAGGGCGGCGGAGCATGGAAACCCGCGTATTTTTGGTCATCTTGCTTCCTTTTTCCCGTCATTTCTCCCAAACCGGCCGGTTTATCCGGCCTTGATACGCCCGGCTAGGTTGACCGATTGTTCCTCATTTTATCTTGCGGGCTATGGGAAAACATGCTATACTGGCGGTAGCGTGGGGGGATATGGAAGCTTTTTGCTCTGTCTATGAGAGCGTTTAAGTATACCATATATTTTCTTTCACGTCAAGTTATGCGTCGGTAAAGTTCGGAGAAATTCCGGACTTTTTTCATATCCGGAGGTAGCATCATGCCCGATTCCTTTCCCCCTCTCTCCCGTACCGTGTCCGTAATCTGCGCTGCCGTAGGCTGCGCCCTGCTGGCGGGGGCCTGTGCCTGTGCATTTCTGCTCCGGCTGGGAGGCCTGGCCCAGCATGTTTCAGTGGCCGTCCTGCTCCTGCTGTACGCCGCCCTTGCCCTTTTCCTGCTGGGCCGGGCAAAGCTCCCCGCTTCCTGGCTGGGCGCCGCCCTGCTGCCCATCGGTCTGGCCATTGTGCTGCGGGTGCTGTGTCTGGACCACGTCACCTATGACTACCGGGACTTTCTCTCCCAGTGGGCCGCCTTTTTCCGGGACAACGGGGGCTTTGCCGCCATCAAGCAGCCCATCGGCGATTACAACGTTCCCTACCTCTATTTTATGGCGGCCATCTCCTATCTGCCGGTGCCCGACCTCTACGCCATCAAGCTTTTTTCCATTCTCTTCGACGTAATTCTGGCCTGGGGCGGGCTCCGCCTGACCCAGGCCCTTACGGGCCATCGGGACGGCCCGGCGGGACCGCTGGTCTTCCTGGCCCTTTTCCTTCTGCCCACCGTGGTGCTCAACGGCTCCTTCTGGGGACAGTGTGATTCCCTGTACGGCGCTCTGGTCCTCCACGCCCTGGCCTGCGTGCTGGACGGACGCCCCAAGACCTCGGTGGCCCTGCTGGCCGTGGCCTTCTCCTTCAAACTCCAGACCATTTTCCTCATCCCCCTGTGGGGCGCCCTGTGGCTGGCCGGGCGGGTCAAATTTACCCATCTTCTGGTGTTTCCCGCCGCCTATGGCGCCACCATCCTCCCCGCCCTGCTGCTGGGAAAGCCCCTGGGCGATATCCTCAGCGTCTATTTCAACCAGGCCGGGCAGTACACTACCGCCCTGACCTTCAACGCCCCCTCGGTGTTCGCCTTCCTGCCCTACGGTGCGGAGGTGGATCAGGCTTTCTGGTCCCGGGCGGGCATCCTGACCGCCTTTGTCCTTTGCCTGTTTGTGCTGGCATGGGCCCGGCACCGCCGGGATACCCTGGATCGGGACGATATGATGGCGGCCGCCGCCGTGCTTGCGCTGGGGGTCCCTTTTTTCCTGCCCTACATGCACGAGCGCTATTTCTTTCTGGCCGACGTCATCACGCTGGTCTGGGCTTTTCGGGACAAGCGGCGCATCCCCATTGCGGCGCTGACAGAGCTCTCCTCCCTCAGCTCCTACTGCGTCTACCTCCGGCTGCGGTACACCCTGCCTCTCCACTTTGCCGGCCATATCTGGACCATGGCTCTGGAGGCCATGTTTATTCTGGCCGCCCTGGTCCTGTCCCTGCGGGTTCTGATCAAGCCCGGCAAAAAACACGCGTGATACGGCGCTCCCCCGCCCAGGGGGAGCGTTTTTTGTCCCGTCGGGGGCAAAATCAGCAACACTTGCAGCTTTTCGTCCCCGGTACTATAATAATGTCTGCTGAATAAACCGCTTTGCGGTTTATTCGTGCGGCAGCAGCCGCACAATTCGATCAAAAGGGCCATTCTCAGCCCTTTTGATCAAATTCAGGCATTGTTACAATGCGTACTGCAAATTATCCCGCCGAGGGCGGGCTGGAGGAATTTAAATGGATCTGGACATGAAATGGTTTGACGAGATGGAGGCCCGTATCCCCAAGGGTGAGGTGCGCACCCGGTTCGCCCCCTCTCCCACCGGCTACATGCACGTGGGCAACCTGCGCACCGCCCTGTACACCTGGCTCATCGCCCGCCACTACGGCGGCAAGTTCCTGCTGCGCATCGAGGACACC
>JALEZN010000029.1 GCA_022772585.1 Clostridiales bacterium | reverse complement strand
ATCCCCAAGGGTGAGGTGCGCACCCGGTTCGCCCCCTCTCCCACCGGCTACATGCACGTGGGCAACCTGCGCACCGCCCTGTACACCTGGCTCATCGCCCGCCACTACGGCGGCAAGTTCCTGCTGCGCATCGAGGACACCGATCAGGGCCGCCTGGTGGAGGACGCGGTGGACGTGATCTACAACACCATGCGCAAGTGCGGCCTGGACTGGGACGAGGGTCCCGACGTGGGCGGCCCCGTGGGTCCCTACATCCAGACCGAGCGCCGGGATTTTTACGGGAAATACGCCCAGCTTCTGGTGGAGAAGGGCCATGCCTACTACTGCTTCTGCGAAAAGACCGAGTCGGAGGAGGACTCCGGCGAGTTTGACCGGGGCGCCGACCCCTGCCGCAGCCTGAGCCCCGAGGAGGCCAAGGCCAGGGTGGCCGCCGGCGTACCCTACGTCATCCGGCAAAAAATCCCCGCCGAGGGCTCCACCACCTTCCACGACGTGGTCTTCGGCGACATCACCGTGGAGAACGCCACTCTGGACGACCAGGTGCTGATGAAGACCGACGGCCTGCCCACCTATAACTTCGCCAACGTCATCGACTACCACCTGATGGGCATCTCCCACGTGGTCCGGGGCAGCGAGTACCTGTCCTCCGCCCCCAAGTACAATCTGCTCTACCAGGCCTTTGGCTGGGAGGTCCCCGCCTATATCCACTGCTCCCCCGTCATGCGGGACCAGCACAACAAGATGTCCAAGCGCAAGGGCGACCCCTCTTACGAGGACCTGCTGGCCATGGGCTACCTGTCCGAGGCCATCGTGAACTACGTCACCCTGCTGGGCTGGTCCCCCAAGGGCGAAAACAGCGAGCGGGAGTTCTTCACCCTCAGCGAGCTGGCCGAGGCCTTCGACGTGGCGGGCATCTCCAAGTCCCCCGCCATCTTCGACATTGAGAAGCTCAAGTATTTCAACGCCAACTACCTGCGCGCCCTCTCCCCTGAGGACTTCTATCAGGGCGCCGAGCCCTACCTGAAGGAGGCGGTCAGGACGCCCGGCATAGACCTCAGGCTCATCGCCCCCCTGGTCCAGCCCCGGTGCGACACCTGGCTGGACATCGCCCCCCAGGTGGACTTCTTCGACGCTCTGCCTGAGTACTCCAACGAGCTCTACTGCCACAAGAAAATGAAGACCAATGTGGAGAACTCCCTGGAGGCCCTGAACCTGGTCCTTCCCGTGCTGGAGGCCCTGCCCGAGTGGAGCTACGACGCCATCCACGACGCCCTCATCGATCTGGCCGCCAGTCACGAGCTGAAAAACGGCCGCATCATGTGGCCCGTGCGCACCGCCCTTTCGGGCAAGGCGGTCACCCCCGGCGGCGCCGTGGAGCTGTGTCACATTCTGGGCAGGGACGAGTCCCTGCGCCGCATCCGCAAGGGCATTGAGCAGCTCTCCCTGTAATCGGAAGCGCATAAAAAACTCCCCCGGACGGCCGTCCGGGGGAGTTTTTCGTCCTATTGGCCGCGCTTACAGCACCTTTTTGATGCGCTCCACCGCCTCGCGGGTGGCGTCGGCCTCGCCGAAGCCGGTGAGGCGGATATAGCCCTCGCCGCTGGGGCCGAAGCCGGCGCCGGGGGTGGTGACCACGTTGGCCTCCCGGAGCAGCTTGTCGAAGAAGTCCCAGGAGGGCATGCCGTCCGGGGTCTTGGCCCACACGTAGGGGGAGTCCACGCCGCCCGACACGGTGAGGCCGGCGGCGGCCAGGCCCTCCCGGATGACCCGGGCGTTGTTCTGGTAGAAGGCGATGGTCTCCCGCACCTGGGCGCTGCCCTCGGCGGAGTAGACCGCCTCGGCGCCCCGCTGGACCACGTAGGGTACGCCGTTGAACTTGGTGCACTGGCGGCGGTTCCACATGGCGTTCAGGCTGGCACCGCCCCGCGTCAGGGCCTTGGGCACAACGGTGTAGGCGCAGCGGGTGCCGGTGAAGCCGGCGGTCTTGGAGAAGGAGCGGAACTCGATGGCGCACGTTTCGGCGCCGGGGATCTCATAAATGGTGTGGGGCACGCCGGGAGTGGTAATAAATGCCTCATAGGCCGAGTCGTACAGGATCACCGCGCCGGTGCGGTTGGCGTAATCCACCCAGGGCTTGAGCTGCTCGGCGGTGGCCGCCGCGCCGGTGGGGTTGTTGGGGAAGCAGAGGTAGATCATATCCACCGGCTCTTCGGGCAGCGCGGGCATGAAGCCGTTCTCTGCCACACAGGGCATGTAGACCAGGTTGGACCATTTTCCGGTCCCGGCATCAAACTCCCCCGCCCGGCCGGACATGGCGTTGGTGTCCACATAAACCGGGTACACCGGGTCGCACACGGCCACCTTGTTGTCCACACCGAAGATGTCCACGATGTTTCCGCAGTCGCTCTTGGCGCCGTCGGACACAAAGATCTCATCGGGCTGAATGTCCACGCCCCGGGCCTTGTAGTCGGCTGCGGCGATGGCATTGCGCAGGAAGTCGTACCCCTGCTCGGGACCATAGCCGTGGAAGCCCTGGGCCGTGGCCATGTCGTCCACCGCCCGGTGCATGGCCGCCGTCACCGCCTGGGGCAGGGGGCGGGTCACATCCCCGATGCCCAGCTTGATGAGCCGGCGGTCGGGATTGGCCTGGGAGTAAGCCGCCACCCGGCGGGCGATCTCAGAGAACAGATAGCTGCCGGGCAGCTTGAGAAAATTTTCATTGATCTGAACCATGGTCATACACTCCTTCGTATACAGTCACCGCAGGACCGGTCATATAGACATGCCCATCGCGCTCCTCCCAGCGGATATGCAGCGTGCCGCCGGGCAGCTCCACCCGGGCCTCCCGGCCGCACAGGCCGTTCAGCGCCGAGGCCACCAGCGCCGCGCAGGCGCCGGTGCCGCAGGCGAGGGTCTCTCCGCTTCCGCGCTCCCACACCCGCACGCGCAGCCGGTCCGGGGCGCATACCTCCACAAACTCGGTGTTGGTGCGGCCGGGAAAGCTGGGATGGCGCTCAAAACCGGGGCCCAGCCTGGCCAGATCCAGCTCCTCCAGCCCCCGGACACAGAGCACCGCATGGGGATTCCCCATAGATACTGGTGTAATGCGGTAATCCTTGTCATATACTGTTATGATGCGGCTTTGGTCTGGTTCCGGTATCCCCATATCCACCGTGACCTCCGCCACTTTTCCGTCCTCGGTATGCAAGTCTAATTCCTTTACACCTGATGCAGTCTCTATGCTCAGGCGCTTTTTGGAAGTCATACTCTTGTCATAGACAAATTTGCCCACACAGCGGATGCCGTTGCCGCACATGGCCCCCTCGGAGCCGTCGGCGTTGAACATCCGCATGCGGAAATCGGCGGTCCCGGACGGACAGATGCAGATCAGCCCGTCGGCGCCGATGCCGAAATGCCGGTCGGATACTTTTACCGCCAGACCCGGCAGGTCGGGCGGGGTCTCCTTGGTGCAGTCCAGGTAGACATAGTCGTTCCCCAGACCCTGCATCTTGGTAAACCGCAAAATATACCTCCCTAATAGATGGCAATGCCGGCCTCCCGCTCCAGGACCATCCGGGCCGTGTCGGACAGCTTACGCCCTCCGGCCATGCTCCGCTTCTGCAGCAGCCGGTGGGCCTGCTCCTCGTCCACGCCGTAGCGCTCCATGAGCCACTCCTTGGCCCGGAGGATCATGGCCTCCTCCTTCTCGCTGCGGGGCGGGCGCACATCCCGGCCGGCGGCCGCCACCGCCTGCCGCACCGCGTCGATCAGCGCGGCCCGGGAAAGGGGCGAGGCCAGCTTGAAAATACGGGGATCCTCACAGAGGGTCAGCAGGTCCTGCCGGGCCAGCAGCAGCATGGTCCGGCCCTCGGGCAGGTCGCAGAAGAGCTCCTCCGCCGTGCCGTCCGGGAATTTATACCCGCACACCACCGTGGGGATACGCTGCTGGCCCATGAGCACCTTGACCTCGGCGGCGGTGCGGCAGCAGAGGACCCGGGCCACGCCGGTGCTCTCCAGCAGCGAGCGGATCTTCTCTCCGGTCCGTTCGTTCTCGAACACGGCCGCGATGCGCTCCACGGTCCTCACCCCCTGTCCCGGTCATATCCGCCGCCAGTACTCCGGCCGAAGCCGGGGATCAATAGTTGATGATATACTTCTCCCGCTCCCAGGAGCTGACGCGGGTCTTGTACTCGTACCACTCTCTGCGCTTGCCCTGAATATAGTAAGAGGAGACATGGTCGCCCAGGGCGTCCATGAGGAGCTGGTCCTTCTGCAGCTCCTTGATGGCGCTGGAAAGGGAATCGGGCAGGTTCTCGATGCCGTGGGCGGCCCGGGCCGCCTCGTCCATGGCGAAGATGTTCTCGGTGATCTCCTCAGGCGGCGTGAGGCCCCGCTCGATGCCGTCCAGGCCGGCGGCCAGGCACACGGCGAAGGCCAGATAGGGGTTGCAGGCCGGATCGGGGGAGCGGAGCTCCACCCGGGTGGACTGGCCCCGGGCGGCGGGGATGCGGATGAGGGCGGAACGGTTGGAGGCCGACCATGCCAGATAGCAGGGGGCCTCGTAGCCGGGCACCAGGCGCTTGTAGGAGTTGACCAGCGGGTTGGTAATGGCGGAGATGCCCTTCACATGCGCCAGGATACCGGCGATGAAACTGTAGGCCTCTTTGGACAGGCCACGGCGGTCGCTGGGATCGTAGAACACATTCTTTCCGTCCTTGAACAGGGACATGTTGGTGTGCATGCCGGAGCCGGCCACACCGTAGATGGGCTTGGGCATGAAGGTGGCGTGGAGGCCGTTCTTCTGGGCCAGCAGCTTCACAGCCAGCTTGAAGGTCATGATGTTGTCGGCGGCGGTGAGGGCGTCGGCATATTTGAAGTCGATCTCATGCTGGCCGGCGGCGTTCTCATGGTGGCTGGCCTCGATCTCGAAGCCCATCTCCTCCAGATTGAGGCAGATCTCCCGGCGGGTGGTCTCTCCGTGGTCCAGGGGGCCCAGGTCAAAATAGCCCGCCTCGTCGTTGGTCTCGGTGGTGGGGTTGCCCTGCTCGTCGGTCTTGAACAGGAAGAACTCACACTCGGGCCCCACATTGAAGGTGTCATACCCCATGGCGCGCATTTTCTCCAGCATGCGCTTGAGCACGTTGCGGGGGTCGCCCATGAAGGGGCTGCCGTCGGTGTTGTGTACATCGCAGATCAGGCGGGCGGTCTTGCCGAACTGGGCCCGCCAGGGGAAGGTGACAAAGGTATCCAGATCGGGATAGAGACACTGGTCGGACTCGTCGATGCGGACGAAGCCCTCCACCGAGGAGCCGTCGAACATGATCTCATTGCTCACCGCCTTTTCCACCTGGGAGGCAGTGAGGGCCACGTTCTTGAGCTGGCCGAAGATGTCGGCAAACTGCATGCGGACGAATTTGATGTCCTCTTCCCGGACGATGCGGATGATGTCTTCCTTGGTAAACGCCATGGACATAGATCCCCTTTCCTTCTTTCATGTTATGGGAAAAGACCGGTCGCTATGCGAAAAAAGGCGCTCCGCTCCCTCGGGAGCCGGAACGCCTTCGTTCTCGACCAAAGCCTCGCGCGTACAGGGAAGCTCTCTCCCCTTCCCCGTGTCCTTCGTCCATCCGAAGGCTGATATGTAGATAGTACCATACCGGCTTTCGCTTGGCAATTGGCAATTTTACAGGCTTTTTCTGCCCGGAAACGGCAGGAATCCGGCCTTCTTCCCAAGGCTGGGGCTCAATCCTCCACGGGAACGGGGTAGCACTCGGTAAAGCATCCGTCACAGAAGCCGCACCGGGCGTTGGGGGCGATGCGGTGCAGGTCCTCCAGTGGCAGAAAGCCCAGGCTGTCGGCCCCGGTCAGGTCCCGGATCTCATCCACCGAGTACTTGCAGGCGATGAGCCGTTCCTTGTCCGGGATATCGGTGCCGAAGTAGCAGGGAGCGATGAAGGGAGGCGCGGACACCCGCATGTGGACCTCCTTCGCCCCGGCCTGCCGCAGCAGATTGATGATCTGCCGGGAGGTGGTGCCCCGGACGATGGAGTCGTCGATCATCACCACCCGCTTTCCCTCGATCTGGCTGCGGAGGGGCCCCAGCTTGATGCGCACCGCCTGCTCCCGCTGCTCCTGATTGGGCGTGATGAAGGTACGGCCGATATAACGGTTTTTCACGAAGCCCTGGACATAGGGGATACCGGATTCCTCGGCATAGCCCATGGCGGCGTCCAGCCCCGAGTCGGGCACACCGATGACCACGTCGGCCTCCACCGGCCAGGCCCGGGCCAGCAGCCGGCCGGCCTCCCGCCGGGCGTCATGGACGCTCTGCCCCTCGATGACCGAGTCGGGCCGGGCAAAATAGATGTACTCAAAAATACACATGTTGCTGGAGGCGCCCACGCAGTTGTCCCGGATGGAGCGGACCGTGCCGTCCATCTGGGCCACCACGATCTCGCCGGGCTCGATGTCCCGCTCGAACGTGGCCCCCACCGCGTCCAGGGCGCAGGACTCGGAGGCAAACACCACCGCGTCTCCCTTCCGTCCCATGCACAGGGGACGGAAGCCCCAGGGATCCCGGGCGGCGATGAGCTTCCGGGCCGACATGACAATAAGGGAGTAGGAACCCCGCAGCAGGCGCATGGCATGCATCACCGCGTCCTCGGCGGAGGGGCAGCGCAGCCGTTCGTGGGCGATGGCATAAGCGATGAGCTCAGAGTCGGTGGTAGTCTGGAAGATGGCCCCCTTGTACTCGAACTCAGTGCGCAGAGAGCGGGTGTTCACCAGGTTGCCGTTGTGGGCCACCGCCAGGGTGCCCTTCACATACTTCAGCGTCAGGGGCTGGGCATTTTCCCGGCGGCCGCCGCCGGTGGTGGCGTAGCGCACGTGCCCCACCGCCATATTGCCCGCCAGAGCGTCCAGCTTCTCCTCGGTGAACACCTCCCCCACCAGGCCCAGGTCCTTGTGGTAGGACAGCTCCAGGCCGTTCATGGCGGCGATGCCGCAGGCCTCCTGCCCCCGGTGCTGAAGGGCATAGAGGCCGTAATAGGTAGTGCGGGCACAGCCGCCCGCCGGGTCCAGGACGCCAAAGACGCCGCACTCTTCGTGGATGGACATGGGAACTCCTCCTCGGGGCCGTCCGGGACATTTTGCAAGCTTTGCTTCCAGAAATGGCGTATCCTCTCAATTCTGTCAGCACAAAGGCCTGCAAAGCCGGAGTTTTCTTCCGTTTCCGGCGGCCGGAATGCAATTGAACACCGAAATCATATCACGTTTCAGGCTTTAGCGCAATAAATAATTCCCCCTTTTTCAGGCCCTCTACCCACGTTTTTCCGTTATATTCAGCAAACCATCCGGTTCATCTTTTTTGAAAGAGCCGGGCGCTGTCCAGCGTTACCCACTCCGCGTTGGCCAGGAGGTAGACCTGGTGGATGGTAGAGAAGTCTCCCCGGTCCAGCCAGCACATCAGGCCCTTGATGAGCCCGCTGTGGGTCACTATCAGCACGGTATCTTCCGGCCCCGCCGCGATGGTCTTCAGCACCGGAAGCACCCGCTCCAGCATCTGCCGGTAACACTCGCCCCCCTCCGGCGCCGTGTTCAGCCGGTCCAGGCGGTAGCGGCTGTACTCCTCCGGCCATTTCTCCGCGACCTCCGGCCAGGAATATCCCTCCCAAATGCCGAAAGAGATCTCCTGCAGGCCGGGCGCTGTCTCCGGCTCCAGGCCCAGCCGGGCGCCCACGACGGCGGCGGTCTCCGCCGCCCGCCGCTGGGGACTGCACCAGAGCCGCTCCACCCGCTCGCCCCGCGCCAGCAGACGCTCCGCCAGGTCCCGGGCCTGCTCCAGCCCCTTTCCGTTCAGCGGTATGTCGCTCTGGCCCTGCACCTTCCCCCGGGCGTTCCAGTCGGTCTCCCCATGTCTTGCCAGCAGGATCCGCATGTCCCGCGCCTCCTTTATGTCTGATTGACTCATTGTAGTCCGCCGCCCGCTGAGAAGTCAAGGAAACTCTTGCAAAAGCGGCCTTACACAGTATATAATAATTAAGTTACACGGGCGGATCACCGTCCTATTTTTACAAAGGAGTGAACGAACATGGCCGACGAACTGAATACACCTGTGATGGCCCAGAATTTTATCCACGATTTCATTGATGAGGATATCGGGCAGGGCGGTCAGTTCCAGGGTATGACCGTCCACACCCGCTTCCCGCCCGAGCCCAACGGCTATCTGCACATCGGCCACTGCAAGGCCCTGATCATCGACTTCGGCACCGCCGAGAAGTACGGCGGGCTGTGCAACCTGCGCATGGATGACACCAACCCCACCAAGGAGGATGTGGAGTACGTGGAGGCCATCCAGGAGGACATCCACTGGCTGGGCTTTGACTGGGGCGACCGGTTCTTCTACGCCTCGGACTATTTTGACCAGATGTACGAGTACGCCGTGGGGCTCATCAAGCAGGGCCTGGCCTACGTGTGCGAGCTCTCTCCCGAGGAGTTCAAGGCCCACCGGGGCGATGTGGTCACCCCTGCCACCTCCCCCTACCGGGACCGCCCCATTGAGGAGAGTCTGGACCTCTTCGCCCGGATGAAGGCCGGCGAGTTCCCCAACGGCGCCATGACCCTGCGTGCCAAGATCGACCTGGCCAGCGGGAACTTCAACATGCGGGACCCGGTCATCTACCGCATCAACCACATGCACCACCACCGCCAGGGGGACAAGTGGTGCATCTACCCCATGTACGACTTTGCCCATCCCATCGAGGACGCGCTGGAGGGTATCACCCATTCCCTGTGCTCTCTGGAGTTTGAGGACCACCGTCCCCTGTACGACTGGGTGATCCAGCACTGCCCGGTACCCTCCAAGCCCCGGCAGATCGAGTTCGCCCGGCTGGGCATCAACTACACCGTCATGAGCAAGCGCAAGCTCCGCGCCCTGGTGGAGGGCGGAAAGGTCTCCGGCTGGGACGATCCCCGGATGCCCACCCTGTGCGGCCTGCGCCGCCGGGGCTACACCCCCCGGGCCATCCGCAATTTCACCGAGCGCAACGGCGTGAGCAAGGCCGCCTCCACGGTGGAGTATTCCTTCCTGGAGCACTGCCTGCGGGAGGACCTGAATGAGAGCGCCCGGCGGGTCATGGCGGTGCTGCGGCCCATCAAGCTGACCATTACCAACTACCCCGAGGACCAGAGCGAGACCTTTGAGGTGGAGAACAACCCCAACCGCCCGGAGGACGGCAGCCGCACCGTCTCCTTCTCCCGTACCCTGTACGTGGAGGCCGAGGACTTCCTGGAGACTCCGGTGCCCAAGTACAAGCGCCTTTACCCCGACGGCCCCGAGTGCCGCCTGAAGGGCGCCTACCTCATCAAGTGCACCGGCTGCGTGAAGGACGAAGCGGGCAATATTACCGAGATCCTCTGCACTTACGATCCCGACAGCCGGGGCGGCGACCCCGCCGACGGCCGCAAGGTGAAGGGCGCCACCATCCACTGGGTGGACGCTGCCACCGCCGTGGACGCCGAGATTCGGCTCTATGACAACCTCTTCTCCGATGAGGCCCCTGACGCCGGCGACAAGGATTTTATGGAGTGCCTGAACCCCGCCTCTCTGGAGGTCCTTACCGGCGCCAAGCTGGAGGCCAGTTTGGCCAATGCCGCCGCTCCCGCCTCCTTCCAGTTCATGCGGCAGGGCTACTTCTGCGTGGACAATAAGGACAGCGCCCCGGGCCATCTGGTCTTCAACCGCTCGGTGAGCCTGAAGGACGGCTTCAAGGCCAAGGGTTGATTTCCCCCATCCCTTCCCCCATACACAAGAGAGAAAGGACGTACCCTATGGACAGTGAGCTGCTGAAACTGCGCATCCCCGGCATCATCTACCTCATCGCCCTGCTGTTGGAGGTGGTGGTGAGCATCCTGGTGGTGGGCGCCATCCTCATCTCCCTGTGGGCCGTGCTGCTGGACCTGGGCCTGATGGCCAGCTCCGGCGCCGACGTGAACAGCCTGCATGAATTTCTGGCCACCGCCTTTACGGTGGTCATCGGCATCGAGTTTCTCAAAATGCTCAGCCGCCATAACGTGAGCTCCTGCGTGGAGGTCCTGCTCTTCGCCATTGCCCGGCAGATGGTGGTGGAGCACACCTCCCCCGTGGAGAACCTGCTGATGGTGGTGGCCATCGCCATCCTGTTCGCCATCCGCAAGTACCTCTTCATTCCCGGGCTGGATGATAAAAAGTACCAGCCCCACCATGGGATCCATGCTGCAGAGGAAAAACAGCCCGCTCATAAATAATTGTTTTGCACGCAAAACGGCCGCCCCATCCAGGGGCGGCCGTTTTCTGTCTGAAGACTCGGGGCGCTCAATCGGACGGCTGCTCTTCCGCCTCATTCACACGATGCTCCAGCCGCAGGGAGCATAGCAGCAGCCACGCCGCCATCAGTACCAGCGCCAGCGCCGCCATACCCCAGGACCACTGCCCCAGGGGAACGTAAATCTCCCCCAGTCCCTCCTGATAGGGAATGAACCGCTGGGTGGCGGGGGACCAGGCCACCCGGTAGACCCGCAGGCCGGTCATGAACCAGCACAGGGCGGTGAGGCCCCAGGCCGGCAGGATCCACCGTCTCCACCCTTTTTTCAGCAGCGGCAGGACAGCCAGCGCCCCCAGCACCAGCAGGACCCGGAGGAAGGCGGTCTCCTGCCGCTGCCAGACCTCCAGCGGCAGGTCCTCCTGCTGGTACCAGAGCCAGAAAAGGCAGGCAAAGACCGGCACCAGCGCCGCGGGAAGCTGCCTCCACCGCGGCCGGGCCAGCCGGAGCCGGATATGGGAGAGTTTCTCTCCCTTTACGCCGCTCCAGCGGAGCACCAGGTACTGGGTGGCCGCCGTCAGAACCAACGCCAGCACGGTCAGCACCGCCACAATAAGAATCTTGTGCCCAAAGAGCCATGACATCAGGCGTACCCCGGGTTCATTCTGGTTTTCAACCGTCACAACAGTCCCAACGCGTGCCACGAAGAGCAGAGCGGCCAGGCGCAGCAGCAGCGTCAAATTCACCGACAGGTCCATAACCCCGTTGGCCAGCCAGAACCACCGGCTCTGATAGGTATAGTACTTTTGGAGATATACGCCGTAGGCCATGCACCCCAGATAGGCCAGATAGCACACCAGGCTGGGCATGAACAGGTCCAGCAGGTAAAAGAGCATGCCGCCGCCCAGGGCGAAGCCGAAGGACAGCAGACTCTGCCAGTCCGTCCGGGTCAGGGTGCGCACCGGGCGCTCTCCGTCCAGCAGATCGTCCACCGTCACCCCCAATGCCCGGGCCAGGGGCACCAGCAGGGGGACGTCGGGATACCCTCCCTCACTCTCCCAGCGGGACACGCTTTTGTTGCTTACCCCCAGGGCATCGGCCAGGTCCTGCTGGGTCATATTCTTCTCTTTCCGATAGCGCTTGAGCCGTTCACTGAAGCTCTGTTCCATCTTCGCGCCTCCTTTCTGTGGCAGTATTCTACTCCATGGCCCCCAAAAAGGCCACCCCACGCTCCGGGAATCTGCTCCCGTGATATGAGAAAGGGCCGGGAATCCGCTCCCGGCCCTGAAAACAGCTACGCGGTAATGACCTTCTCCGCCGATCCCTCCCCCGTCTGTTCCAGCCGCCGCAGCCGGCGGAACTCGGCCCGGGCAAAGAGGACCGCCAGAGTGGCGGCAATGCCGTCGGCCACCGGGGCGGCGTACATCACGCCGTCGATGCCGAAGAACATGGGCAGGATCACAATCAGCGGCAGCAGGAAGAGGATCTGCCGGGTCAGGGACATGAAGATGCCCCGGGACGCCTTGCCGATGGAGGTGAAGAAGTTGGCGGTGATGGGCTGGAATGCGTTGAGGAAGGTAAAGAACAGGTAGATGCGGAAATAATTCTCCGCAAAGCGGAAGTACTCCTCACTGCCCGTGCCGAAGATGGCGATGATCTGCCGGGGGAAGAGCTGGAAACACAGAAAAGCCACCGTGGAGATGGCGGTGCCAACCGTCACCGCCTTCACATAGGTCTCCCGCACCCGGGCATAATTCTGCGCGCCGTAGTTATAGGAGCAGATAGGCTGCAGCCCCTGGGCCAGTCCGATGACCAGAGAGAAGAAGATCATGCTCACCTTGGAGATGATGCCGGCACAGGCCAGGGGAATGCTGCTGCCGTACACCGACTGCCCGCCGTAATAGGTCAGGGTGTTGTTGAGCACTACCTGTACCACCATCATGGCCATCTGGTTGAAGAAAGGGGCCATACCCAGAGAGGCCACCTTCGCGCAGTACTGGGGGGACAGGCGGATATCACCAAGCCGCAGGGGCACCGTCCGGAACCGGGTCAGATATCCCGCCACCATGCAGCCCGAGACCACCTGCCCCGCCACTGTGGCGATGGCCGCTCCCGCCATGCCCATATCAAAGCCGAACATGAGTACCGGATCCAGAATGGTGTTGATCACCGCTCCGGTCAGGTTGCAGAGCATGGAGTACCGGGGACTGCCGTCGGCCCGGATGAGATTGGTGCCGCCGGTGGTCAGGATGAGAAAGGGAAATCCGAAGGACGTGATGCCCGTATAGGTCAGGGAATAGGCCAGGGTGTCCTGATCCGCGCCGAAGGCCAGCATCAGCGGCCGGAGGAAGAGCCGCACTCCCACACACAGCACCACGCCGAAGGTCACCAGCATGGCCACCGCCGTACCGATGAAGCGCCGGGCCTTCTCCGGATCCCTCCGCCCCATGGCCAGATTGAAGTTGGCCGCGCCTCCCACGCCGCACAGCAGCGAGATCGAGGTGCAGATGATGGTCAGGGGAAAGGCCACGTTGGTGGCCGCATTGCCCAAAATACCGATGCTGCGGCCAATGAAAAACTGGTCCACCATGTTGTACAGGGCGCTGACCACCATGGCGATGATGCTGGGAACGGCGAACTGCCGCAGCAGCGTACCGATCTTTTCCGTTCCCAGCAGGTCTTTCTCATTGCTCGCCATGTCCGTTGTCCTCCTCGCCCTCCGACTGCCTGCGTGCCCGTTCCGCCATCCGCGCCAGACACGCTGCCAGTTCTTCCACATCCCGTTCCGGCATTCCCTCCAGAACGGCGTTCCACCATTCATCCAGAGTCTGATAGAGCCGGGGCAGCACCTCCCGCCCCCGCCGGTCCACCCGGAGGGAATACCCCCTGCCCTCCTTGACCCGGCTGAGATACCCCTCCTGTACCATCCGGTTTATCTTCCGGGTGGCCTGCGCCTCGTCAATGGCCAGATCCCGGCACATGTCTTTCTGGCTGCAGCCCTCGTGCTTGAGGACGTAGATCAGGAAATTGTACCCGGCATAGCCCAGTCCGTCATCCCGCATACGCTGGTTCACATACCGCTGCTTGTGGCGGTGCAGGATGGAGATATACTTTCCCAGAATATGAGGTTCCATGGTTTCACCTTCCTTGACTGGTCAAGTATAGTCCCATTTAATTGACTTGTCAAGTATTGTCGGAATTTGTATTTTATAAAAAGAACCACCCGTTTATACGGGTGGTTCCTGGAGGCGCAGGAGCGCCTTTTGCTCCCCGGGTCAGTTCTTGTGGTCCTCTGCGATCTCGCCGCTGCGGTAGGCCCCCAGCAGGGCCATCAGGTCATCGATCTGCTCCTGGAGCTGCCGGCCGATATCGGTCCCGGCGATCTTCATGCGGGACTCCAGCCGTTCAAAGACCACCGAGCTGGAGACGATGTCCCGGTTTTTCCGGATGGCGCTGGCACGGCCGGCAAAGGGCTCGTGGGACACCAGTCGGAAGCAGGAGGAGTTGTAGATCAGGGTGTAGCCGGCGATACCGGTGGTCTTTTGATAGGCCTTGCAGAAGCCGCCGTCGATGACCAGCAGCTTGCCGCCGCCCTTTACGGGGCTTTCGCCCTTTTTGGACTTGACCGGGATATGTCCGTTGATGATGTGGCAGTGGGGCCCCTCCAGGCCGAACTCCCTGAGCAGGACGTCGCACACCGCCGGGTCGTTATAGTACTTGTAGTAGGCGTTTTTAGGCTCGGCCCAGATGGACTCGTCCTTGATGAGCCGCCGCTCAAAGGTGGTCATCTTGTCCCGGCCGAAGATGGGGCTGTTGCGTCCGGCCCACAGCCACCACAAAAAGTCCATGCCGAACTGCCGTTCGGGAGAGCCGGGGCGGCTGTAGTAGGCCCGGCGGGCCGTCAGGTCGGCGTAATCCAGGAACGCCTTGCCCGACAGGGGCTCGCAGCCGATGGCAAGCTTCATCAGCTCCCCGTCCTCGGTCATGGGAATGCACCCGTGGAAGAGGAGGTTGCCGTTGAACACCTTGTAGAGGCTGCCCTTGGAATAGAGAAATCGGATGTGCCGCTGCAGCTTCTCGCTGTGACGGAAGGAGCGGGTCAGCTGGTCGATGAGCACACTCTCCTCTGGCGTCAGGGTATAGGGGTCCCTCCGGTCCACCGTGGGGAAGTCGGTATCCTCCAGAGGGTAGACGGTGCCGTTGATGGTGATGCACCTGTTTTCATAGTCGATCTTATCCAGCAGCAGGCGGTCTTCCATGCCGAAGCAGGGGTTGCGGAGGATCTTCTGCCCCTCCAGCTTGAAGAGGATGACGGTAATGGCCTTGTGCATCCGGGCGGCCAGCAGCTTGTCCTTCTCGGTATAGCGGCTCTCGTCCTCGTTGGTGAGCTTGACGGCGAACTGGGTCACATCACAGTTGGAGTAGACCTCGTTGGCAAAGACCGACAGGGGCCGCAGGGAAATACCGTAGCCGGTCTCAATGACCTCCAGGTTATTATAGCGCAGGGAATTGGCCAGTACCGTGGCCACCAGGGTGCGGGAGCCGGAGGCCGCGCCCATCCACAGGATGTCGTGGTTGCCCCACTGGATGTCCACACTGTGGTAGGCCATCAGGGAGTCCAGGATGATGTCGGCGCCGGGGCCCCGGTCAAAGATATCGCCCACCAGGTGCATGTGGTCCACCGCCAGGCGCTTGATGAGCTCGCACAGCTGCACCAGGAAGTTGGAGGCCCGGTCGATGTCGATAATGGTGGCGATGATGTTTTCATAATAGTCCCGCTTGTCGCTGTCCTCATAGTGGGTGTGGATCAGCTCGTCGATGATGTAGGCATACTCCTTGGGCATGGCCTTGCGGACCTTGGAGCGGGTATACTTGGAGCTGACCAGGCGGCACACCTCAATGAGCCGGTGGAAGGTGATGCGGTACCACTCCCGCATATCCTCGGTCTCCCGCTCGATCTCCTCCAGCTTCTCCTTGGGGTAATAGATCAGGGTGGCCAGCTCGTCCAGATCGGCCCGGGAGACGCTGGTGCTGTACAGGTCGTCCAGCTTCTCCCGCACCACGCCGGAGGCCGAGTTCAGGATATGGAGAAAGGCCTCATACTCGCCGTGCACGTCGGAGATAAAGTGCTCGGTGCCCTTGGGCAGGTTCAAAATGGCCTGCAGGTTGATGATCTCGCTGCTGGCCGCCTGGACCGTGGGATACTGCCGGGCCAGCATCTTCAGATAATGCAGGTCCTCGTGACTGTACGCTAGCTTGGATTTCATGCGCGGGCCTCCTTTTTCTTTCTTCTGATTTTATTATCCCACGTTCCAACTGCGGTTGCAAGGCTCTTCCGGTCGATATCTTTTTCACAAAGCAGACTGTCCGGGCTCGGCGCAAAACAGCCCTGACACCTGAGTGTCAGGGCTGTTTGTTTTACAGGGCACAAATCGGTGTTCCGGCCGTTCCGTTCAGATCATACCCCAGTTCCACCTCGTCCTCATCCCGGCGGCCACTTTCCGTGAATCCCAGTTCCTTATAGAGTCCATAGGCCGTCTCATTATCAGGACTGCAGGTCAAAAGGATACGTCCGGAATCTCCGAACGGCTTTTCGCTGATATACGCAAGCACCTTTCGCAGCGCGGCTTTGCCATACCCCTTTCCCTGCTCGCTGCGGTCGATCATCATATGCCAGATGTTATAGGTCTCCTCATCGTAGTCATAGATCACCATCACATAGCCCACCATCCGTTCCCCGGCATAGATGCCGAAAGGGGTGCACTGATGATAGTAAACATAGGCCTGGGCCAGGCTGCGCACCGGATGGGACACGAACTTCTCCTGCCCGGCGCCAAGTCTGAGGTCAAGGCACGTAATGTAATTGGATTCGTCGATCTTTCTTAAGGTAATACTGTCCATAAATGCTCCTTTTCTGATTTGATCGGTATGTCTCTTTTCCAAAGCGGTCACCGTTTTTCATAAATGAACAGCCCCTTTCATGAGAAGATATCTATGTCATCGCAGGGCAGCCTGCGCTGTTTGATCCGGATACCGGGCCTCACACCTCTTCAATCAGCGCCTGGAACAGGCGCTCCGCCTGCCGGATGGCTTCATCCGGGAAATCAAAGGCGGCGGAGTGGAGCGGCGGATAGTCCTCCCCGTTGCCCAGGAAAAACATGGCCCCCGGTATAGCGTGGAGGTAATAGCCGAAATCCTCGGAGCACCGCTCCGGCACCGCCATCTCGCAGACCGGAAAACCCAGCCGCCGGGCCGCCCGGCGGACCTTTTCCGTCTGAGCGGGATGGTTGGCGGTCTCAGGGAACACGTCCTGATACCCGATCTCCAGTTCCAGGCCGTACCGTCCGGCCTCCCGCCGGGCCAGCGCCTCCAGAGCGGACTGGAGCGCAGCCAGCTCCCGTTCGTACTGGGCCCGGATGGTGAGCAGCAGCTCCCCTCGGTGGGCTGACACGCCGAAAGCCGGCTCTCCCACGTTGATCTGGATCACGGTACACAGCACCAGACCGTCATACCCCTCCGGGTCGGTGAGCTCCGGGATGGCGCCCACCAGCCGGGCCACGGCAAAAGCCGGATTGCGGCCCCGCTCCGGGGTGCTGGCGTGGGCAGGCGTCCCGGTGAAGCGGAGGATCATCCCACGGGAGGCGCAGTGCATGGTCCCCTCCCGCAGGCAGACCGCCCCCCGGGGATAGCCGGACATGTTGTGAAAGGCGTATACCTCCTCCACGCCCAGCTTCTTCAGCGCGGCGGCGCACACTTCGCCTCCCGCCCCGATCTCCTCGGCGTGCTGGAATACGAAGTACACGTCCCGCCCGGCGCCCCGCCGGTCCACCTCCAGGGCCAGGGCGGCCAGGGCGGCGCTGTGACCGTCGTGGCCGCACTTGTGTCCCACGCCGGGACAGCGGGAGCGGTAAGGCGCGTCGATGGCGTCCTCCACCGGCAGGGCGTCGAAATCCGCCCGGAAGGCAATGGACGGCTGATCCGTACCGCCGCGGTACACCGCGTAGAACCACCCGTCCATGGGCACGACCTCCAGCGAAGTGTGCTCCCGCAAAAAGGACATCAGCCGCTCCCGGGTCCAGTTCTCCTGCCCCGACAGCTCCGGATGGGCGTGCAGCTCGTGCCGCAGTGCCGCCGCCAGCTCATATTCCCTCTGCTCCATGCAATCCAGCTCCCTGCCGCCCGCCGGGCGGCCTTTTTCGGATATTATACGCGGAAACCCGGGGCTGTGCAAGCCCCGGGTTTCATGCTTTTCATTTTCAGTTCAGAAAATCCTTGAGCTTCTTGCTCCGGCTGGGGTGTCTGAGCTTGCGCAGGGCCTTTGCCTCAATCTGGCGGATGCGCTCACGGGTGACGTTAAACTCCTTGCCCACTTCCTCCAGCGTGCGGGTGCGGCCGTCCTCGATGCCGAAGCGGAGCTTGAGCACCTTCTCCTCCCGGGGGGTCAGGGTGGAGAGCACCTCCACCAGCTGCTCCTTGAGCAGGGTGAAGCTGGCGGCCTCGGAGGGCTCGGAGGCGTCCTCATCGGGGATGAAGTCTCCCAGGTGGGAGTCCTCCTCCTCGCCGATGGGGGTCTCCAGGCTCACCGGCTCCTGGGCGATCTTCAGGATCTCCCGCACCTTGTCCACCGGCATGTTCATCTCGGCGGCAATCTCCTCCGGCGTGGGGTCGTGGCCCAGCTCCTGGAGGAGCTGGCGGGACACGCGGATGACCTTGTTGATGGTCTCCACCATGTGGACGGGGATGCGGATGGTGCGGGCCTGGTCGGCGATGGCCCGGGTGATGGCCTGGCGGATCCACCAGGTGGCGTAGGTGGAGAACTTGTAGCCCTTGGTGTAGTCGAACTTCTCCACGGCTTTGATGAGGCCCAGGTTGCCCTCCTGGATGAGGTCCAGGAAGAGCATGCCCCGGCCCACATAGCGCTTGGCGATGGAGACCACGAGACGGAGGTTGGCCTCCGCCAGCTTCTGCTTGGAGCTCTCGCCCTTCTTATAGACCTTGCGGAGCTGGGCCTCCTCCTCGGGGGTGATGTCCGGGGTCTCGCCGTTCTTGCGTTGCTCCTCCAGCTCGTCCAGCCTGGCCTTGGCCTCGTTGCCGGCGGACATGGCCTGGGCCAGGACGATCTCCTCGTCCGGGTTCAGCAGGGGGACCTTGCCGATCTCCTTGAGGTACATGCGGACGGGATCGTCGATGGAGAAGCTGTTGACCAGGGAGTTGGGGTCCACCAGCTCCTCTTCCTCCACCTCGGCGATCTCCTCGGCGGCGGGCTCCTCGTCGGCCAGGTCCGGCAGGATGTCCTCGTCGTTGGAGATGTCGATGCTGAGAGCCTCCAGGGAGTCGTAGACCTGGTCCATCTGCTCGCTCTCGAGATTCAGGTCGTCCAGGGTCTCCATCAGCTCGCCGGAGTCCAGCTTGCCCTTCTTCTTGCCCTTGGCCAGCAGGTCCCGGAGCTTCTCATTGGCGGTGATGAGCGCCGCTGCGGGCAGGGAGGCGATGGTCTTCTCGTCCAGGGGGACGTTCTTCGCCTTCTCCTTCTGCTCCTTCTCCGCCTGGTCGGCGGCGGCCAGGATGGCGTCCGCCTGGGCCTTCAGCTCCTGGGGGGTCAGGTTCTCCCGCTCCGTCTGTTCCTTCTTCGTCATGCTTGCTTTCCTCCGTTACCCGATTTTCTGTATTTTTCCATGGCCGCCCGAAGGGGGTCTTCCTCCCCGGCGCCGGCTCGCTTTTGGTATTCCTGCTGGATGACGCGTATGTAATCGGCCAGGGCCTGAGGGGCCGCGGCCATGGACTGGGGCTGCTGGCAGATGCCGCCGATGACATCCATCTCCCGGGGCTCCAGGTCCCCCGCAAGGGCTGCCGCCTGGGGGACGCGGCCCGCCTCCCGCTGCTGCCAGAGGAGGCGGAAGGCCTTGCCGAGAAGGGGGGAGGAGAACTGCTCCTCCGTCACCGGCATCTGGGCGGGGAAAAGGGAGGCGTCCAGGGTCAGGAGCCGCAGAAGTCCCTCCTCCGCCCGGGCGGAGCGCAGGTTCTCATAGCGGAGGCTTCGCTCCGCCGGCTGCAGTGCGGCGGCGGGGTTCAGATCCTTCCGCTGCTGGGCCTTGCGCTCCTGGGCGGCGCGGCGCTTCATGGCCCGCTGGACCTCCAGCTTCATGGCCTCGGCGCTGATGTGGGCGGCCTCCGCCGCCCGGGCCGTGCAGATCTCCCGCTCCACCGCGTTGGGAAGGGTGGAGAGGAGGGCGCTGACATCCTCGGCGTAGGCCACCCGGTCCTCGTCCCGGCTGAGGTCGTACTTTCCCGCAACCTGGGCCATCCGGAACTCGATGCCGTTCTCGCTGCCGGAGAGGAGACGCTCAAAGGCCTCCGCCCCGTGGTACTTGAGGTAGTCGTCGGGGTCCTGCTTCACGAGCTCTCCGTCCTCCGTCCGGCGGCGGGGGAGCTGCAGGACCCGGACGGTGAACTCAGAGTTGTTGAGGAGCTGCAGGGCTTTCTCGGTGGCGGTCTTGCCGGCGTTGTCGTTGTCGTAGCAGAGGACCAGCTCCTTGGTGAAGCGGGAGAGGAGCCGGGTCTGCTCCGTGGTGAGGGCCGTGCCCATGGAGGCCACGGCGTTGTCAAAGCCCGCCTGGTGCAGCGTCACGATGTCCAGGTTCCCCTCGCAGAGGATGATGTTGGGGCGTTTGGTCTTCTTGGCGAGATTCAATCCGTAGAGCACCCGGCGCTTGGAGTAGACCGGGGTCTCCGGCGAGTTCATATACTTGGGCTCGGACTTGTCCAGCACCCGGCTGCCGAAGGCCACCACGTCGCCCTTGGTGTCCACCACCGGCAGCATCAAGCGGTTGCGGAACTTGTCATAGAGGCGGCCGTTTTTGCCCTGGACGGCGAGGCCCGCCGTCACCAGCTCCGTCTTGGTGTAACCCTTGGCGGTCATGGCGGTGAGGAGGGTATCCCAGCTGTCCGGCGAGGCACCCATGCCGAACTTCACGGCGGTGGCGGGCAGGATCTTCCGCTTCTCCAGATACGCCCGGACGGCGGCCCCCTCCGGCTTGCGGAGGAGCTGGTAGTAAAACTTGGCGGCGTCCCGGTTCAGGTCCAGGAGCCGCTGGCGGCGGCGGGCGGCCTCCCGGTCGCCGTCCTCCTCCGGGACCTCCATCCCGGCCCGGCGGGCCAGGAAGCGCACGGCGTCCGGAAAGGAGAGGTTCTCCTCCTCCATGATGAAGTTGATGACGCCGCCGCCCTTCTTGCAGCCGAAGCAGTAGTAGATCTGCTTGTCCTGCAGGACATGGAAGGAGGGGGTCTTCTCATTGTGGAAGGGGCAGCAGCCCCACAGGCTCCCACCCTTGGGGATCAGGTGGACATAGGTGCCCACCACGTCGACGATGTCGTTCCGGGCGATGAGCTCGTCCATGAAGCTCTGGGGAAAGGCCATGGGACCGCCTCCTTTCTGGAAAAGTTGGTGTTTTGGGGACGCAATGAATTCCCCTATGATAGATATACCCCAAAACTTTTCGATTTCCTCTTTTTTTGAAAAATTTTTCGTGAAAATTTTGTGACGGGGGCCATTTACAGCCCCATCGCCCTGCCGTACAATGAAAGAAAGAACGGAAAGGGGGCGGCGGCATGGCGGGAACGGTCTGGACGGTTTTCTGGGAGGGTGAGCTGACCGAGGAGACCCGGGCGGCGCTTCTCGGGAAGCTCTCCCCGGCGGATCGGGCGCGGTATGAGACATTCCCATCCGGCGGAAGGGCCGGGGCGCGGGGGTGGCAGTTCCTTCTCTCCCGGGCGCTGCTGGCCTTCGCCCTGGAGGAGACCCTTGGGACGGTCCCGGCGCTGGCGAAGACGGCGGCGGGGCAGCCGTACTTCCCGGAGCGGCCGGGGCTTTTCCTGAGCCTCAGCCACACGGAGGGGGCGGCGCTGCTGGCCCTCTCAGACGCCCCGGTGGGGGCGGACATCGAGCGCGTCCGCCCCATCCCGCCCCGGCTGGGACGGGACTTCCCCGGGACGGAGGAGACCTTCTGGCGGCGCTGGACGGCGGCGGAGGCCGCCGCCAAGCGGGAGGGCCGGGGCGCGGGAGCCCTCCTGCCCCTGGGGCGAAGGGACTTCCCGGAGGGTCCGGAGGCCAGGCGACTTGCCCTGCGGTCCGGCTTCGCCGCCGCCCTTGCCGGGGCGGGGGAGTTCACGATCCGGACCGTGACGGCGGAGGAGCTGATGGAGTGAAGAGAACGAGGATGGCCGCCGGCCATCCTCGTTCCTTTTTGCGTTTACTCAATGGTGTCCGGCAGGTCCACGATCTGGGGCGTATGGCCGGTGTGGGGGAGGAGCTTCGTGAGGACATCGGAAGTTTTCAGCTTCAGGCTGCTGGTGCAGATGCAGGGGTGGCAGGAGAGGTACTCCGCCTCATAGACCGGGCGGTCGATGAGAAGATGGACCCGGTGCTCTGTGTCGTTCATGAGGCCCAGGATGGTGGCGGAGCCGGGGGTGCAGCGCAGCAGCTCCCAGAGCTTGTCCTCCGGGGCGAAGGAGAGCCGGGCAGAGCCGATCTGGGCGGAGAGGTACTTCGTTTTAAAGGGTTTGTCCCCGGGCATGCAGAGGAGGTAGAACTCTGTCTGCTGGCGGTTGCAGAGGAAGAGGTTCTTGCAGATGGGGCTGCCAAGGACCTGTTCCACCGCCCGGCACTTCTCCATGTCGTCAGCGGGGTCGCCGCTGACCCGGTCATAGGGGATGTCCAGGGCCTTCAGAAGGTCGAAGGCCGCCTGCTCCTGGGGGAGGAGCTCCCCCTCCGGCGGGCAGTTATGGTAGAGAGGGGAAATATTCACGCGTCCGCCTCCAGTTTCTTGAGCTTCTCGCCCACCTTATAGATGTCCCCGGCGCCCACGGTGAGAATCAGGTCTCCGGGCTGGGCCAGGGAAGCCAGCTGCTCCGTGACCTTATCCAGGGTGGAGCAGTAGACGCTGCCGGGGATATTCCGGCAGAGGTCGGCGGAGGAGATGCCCTGGGTGTTGGCCTCCCGGGCGGCATAGATCTCCGCCAGGATGGCGATGTCCGGGCGCTTCAGCTCCTCCACGAAGCGGTCAAAGAGCTTGATGGTCCGGGTGTAGGTGTGAGGCTGGAAGGCCACGATGGTCCGCCGGTAGCCGAGGCCCCGGACGGAGTCCAGCAGGGCGTGGAGCTCGTCGGGATGGTGGGCGTAGTCATCGAAGATGTCCGCCCCGTGGAAGCTGCCCTTGTACTCAAAGCGGCGGGCGGCGCCCCGGAAGGCGGCGAGCCCTTCCTCCACGGCGGAGCCGGGGAGGCCCAGGAGGTAGGCGGCGGAGGCGGCGGCCAGGGCGTTCAGCACGTTGTGGCGGCCGTGGACCCCCAGCTTTACGTGGGCGTAGCGCTCCCCGCGGATGAGGATGTCGAAGGCGGGGAAGTTATCCTGACCGGTGAGGTCGGCGGCGGTGCAGTCGGCGGCCTTCTCCAGGCCGAAGGTGAAGACGGGGTGGGCAAGGCCCCGGACGGCCTCCATGGCGCCCTCGTTATCGGCGTTGGCGATGACGAAGCCGCTCTCCGGCACCAGCTCCGCGAAGCGGTGGAAGGAGTGCTCGATGTCCGCCTTGTCCTTGAAGAAGTCCAGGTGGTCCTCCTCCACGTCCAGGATCACGGCCACGGTGGGGTAGAAGAAGAGGAAGGAGTTGCAGTACTCGCAGGATTCCAGAATGATGGTGTCCCCCTGGCCCACCCGGTAGCCGGAGCCCAGCAGGGGCAGGGTCCCGCCGATCATCACGGTGGGGTCCTTCTCCGCCGCCATGAAAATGTGGGTGCACATAGAGGTGGTGGTGGTCTTGCCATGGGTGCCGGAGACGCAGAGGGCGTTGGGGTAGCGCCGCATGATGGCGCCCCAGGCCTGGGCCCGCTCGTAGACGGGGATGCCCCGGGCCACGGCCCCGGCGATCTCGGGATTGCTGTCATGAACGGCGGCGGTGCGGACCACGAAGTCGCAGTCCCCCAGATTCTCGGCGCTGTGGCCCTGGGAGACGGGGATGCCAAGGGACTTCAGCCGCTGGACGGAGGGGCCGTCGCTCATGTCGGAGCCCTGGACCCGCAGGCCCATGCCCCGCAGGACCTCCGCCAGGGGGCACATGGAGACGCCGCCGATGCCGACCAGGTGGACCCGCTTGCCGGGCTGGAGAAAATCCTGAATGGGGAGGGGATTGTTCATCATAGGGATGCTTCCTTTCCGAGACCCGCCGGTGGGGCGGGGAGGGTAGATGGGAGAGGACCGGGGCAAAAACCCCGGCATAGTTTGACACTCTATTATAATCCCCCAAACGGGAAAATGCAACGGGAAAGGCGGCGAGGGGGGCCGCGGATTTCTGCACTGCTTGCGCACATGGGAGAAACTGTGGTAAAATAAAACCAAGAAGGGAGCGCAAAGTATGGGAGCGTTTATTACAAATTTTCAATCACCAGTAGAATTGGATGATTTAAAGGATCGCTTGGATTGTGGCGGAATTACCAATTTAGATATGATTCTTCATCCTGAAAAGTTTAGTCCGATAGAATGGACAGTGGATAAGGAAGCTAAGATTGGAGATGTGGTCGTTTTCATGTGTGCGAAAACTTCTGTCAATCATATTGCGCATCTTTGCAAACAGCTCAAAGACGGTGGCGGGGGCGCATCGGAACTCGGTATATTTGCGGAGAGTCAGAAACAAAACTATAAGCGGTTTGCGGGAAGTGTTGTTGCGTTAGGACGTGTTGCGGAGGAGCCATTTCAAACGGAGATATCTGGTTGGAGGACCCCCTATTGGAGAAGCCCGTGGTATGCGAAGGTTGATGAAATTCATGTTTTGAGATGCCCGGTTTTCATCGAACAATTCCGCAATTTTATATCAGTCAGCCGTACCGGCGCAATAACAAAGCTGACAGACGAGCGATGGGCGATGTTGAAGGAAGTCATTACGATAGAGAATTGACGCCTTCAATCGACGGAAAGGGCCATGCGCATGAAGCGTGACAGGTGTTTAAAAAGATCCATGGCTATCCCGGACTTCGCACGGGACATCCTGCGGACGCTGGAGGAGGCGGGGTTTGAGGCTTACTGTGTGGGGGGCTGCGTGCGGGATACCCTCCTGGGCCGGGAACCGGGGGACTGGGATATCACCACCTCCGCCTGGCCGGAGGAGACCCTGGCCCTCTTTGGGGAGGACGCCCTGCCCACGGGGCTGCGGCACGGGACGGTTACCGTCCGGCGCCCTGGCGGCTGCGCGGAGGTCACCACCTTCCGCCGGGACGGGGACTACACCGACCACCGCCACCCGGAGAGCGTCGCCTTCACGGACTCCCTGAAGGAGGACCTGGCCCGGCGGGACTTTACCGTCAACGCCATGGCCCTCTCCCTCCGGGGAGAGCTGCGGGACCCCTTCCATGGCCGGGAGGACCTGGCGGCGGGATGTATCCGCTGCGTGGGGGAGCCGGTGCGGCGCTTCGGGGAGGACGCCCTGCGGATCCTCCGGGGGCTGCGCTTCGCGGCGGTGCTGGGCTTTCAGATCGAGCCGGAGACCGCCGCCGCCCTCTCAGCGGCCCGGGAGGACCTCCGTGCCATCGCACCGGAGCGGATCCTCACCGAGGTCCGGAAGCTGCTGACGGCGGAGCGGCCCTCGGCGGTGCTGCGGGAATTCCCGGAGGTCTTCGGGGTCTTCTGGTCGGAGCTTTTGCCGATGCTGGGCTACGACCAGCGGAACTTCCACCACTGCTATGACCTCTGGGAGCACACCCTCCACGCCCTGGACGCCGTGCCGGGGGAGGAGAGTTTGCGCTTTGCGGCGCTCTTCCACGACGTGGGGAAGCCGGACTGTTTTTCCCTGGACGGGAACGGCGTGGGACATTTCTACGGCCACGCCGCCAAGAGCGCGGAGCTGGCGGATGGGATGCTGGCCCGGCTCCGGGCCCCCAACGCCCTCCGCCAGGAGGTCACGGAGCTCATCCGGCGGCACGACACGCCCCTCCCCGGCATCCCGGAGGCGAATCTCCGGCGGCTCCTCCGCCGCCTGGGGGAGGAGCGGCTGCGGCGGCTCATCGCGCTGCAGCGGGCGGACAATCTGGCCCAGGCCCCGGCCTTCCGGGCGGAGCGCTCGGCGGGGCTGGACGAGGTGCTGCGGCGGCTGGACGCCATCCTGGCGGAAGACGCCTGCTTTTCTCTGCGGCAGCTGGCGGTGAATGGCCGGGACTTGATGGCCCTGGGCCTCCGGGGAAGAGAGATCGGCGGGGCGCTGGACTACCTCTTAAATGAGGTGGTGGAGGGCCGCCTGCCCAATGAGCGGGGGGTCCTGCTGACGGCACTTCAGGAGCGGTATCCGGGGAATGGGACGAATCGAGGATGATAGAAAGGGAACGGAGATGGAGATCAGCCAGTTCTTTATAAAAGGAGACATGAAGGGCGCCATCGCCTATATGCGGGAGCACGAGGAATTCCGGGACGTTCTCCCTGCGTACACGGCGATTTTTGAGGAGCGGGAATACCGCGCGTTTGAGGTCCCGGAGAGGCTCAATGAGATCCTGCGGTGGTATCAGGTCTATTTCCGGGACACCTTTTACCTTGGCTTGCCGGAGGCGGAGGCCGCAGACAAGCTGCGGGCGGGGCTGGGAGCGCTCCTGGGGATGCCGGGTGTGGAGGAGGCGCTTTTAACGGAGCGGCTGCGAGCGCTCTTTGAGGCCGAGGGCTACCATGCGCTGTTCGGGAAGACCCAGGGCTATTACGGCCCGTACATCTGGCGGGAGACGGTTCCCACTGTCTACCAGGTCCAGCTGCCGGACGGAACGGCGGAGTATACCGTCAATCTGCTCAAGGGCTTCGTGTTCCGGGGCTGGATGGACTATCTGACCTTTGGCCGGTACGGAACGGGCGGGTGGGCCTCGCCAGACGGCACCATCAACTGCGTGGAGCGGGCGTATGACTTGGAGAGTGAGCGGTTTCAGGTCTCCCTCCTGAAGCACGAGGCGCAGCACACCGCGGATATGAAGCGATTCCCGGGGATCACCCCGGCGGAGCTGGAATACCGGGCAAAGCTGGTGGAGCTCCATTACGCCAGCGACTTGGGCCTGCTGCGGAAGTTCCTGTCGGAAGCGGAGGAAAGCAGGGCGGGAGACAGCCATGCGGCCGCTTCCGTGAGGATCCGGCGGGATTTCGCGGATACGGATCCGGGGTCGCTCTCCCGCGTCCAGGCGCAGGCGCTGGAATTGCTCCGGGCCCACACGAAGGAGATGGAAGAGAAGTACGGGGGACAAGCGCCCAACGATTGATGGCCGCCGATTCCCGCTTGCCGGACCGCCCCTGACCGCAAAAACGGCGTGACCCGCCCGGTCACGCCGTTTTTTGTTTAATTCTGCCGCCAGCCGATGCGTTCCGCGGTGTCCCTTGCGGCGGCGGGACCCTCCAGGGTCTCCACCAGCGCCAGGGCGAAGGGGATGGCCGCCCCCAGGCCGGGGGCGGTGAGGAACGGCCCGTCCCGGACCACATCCCCCTCCGTCAGGATGGCCCTCGCCAGCTCCTTCCGGAAGCTGGGGAAGGCCGTGGCCCGCCGCCCTTTGAGGAGCCCCAGGTGCCCCAGGATGGACGGCGCCGCGCAGATGGCGGCGATGGGCTTCCCCGCCGCCGCGAAGGTCAGGACCGCCTCCCGCACGGCGGGACAGTCCTCCAGATGCTTCGTCCCGGGCCAGCCGCCGGGCAGGATCAGCAGGTCCGCCCCAGCGATGTCCGCCTCCTCCGCCAGGGCGTCCGCCCGGATGGTCACGCCGTGGCTGGAGACGATCTCCCGCCGTCCGCCCGCGGCGGCCAGGATGACTTCCGCCCCCGCCCGGCGGAGCATATCCGCGCAGAGCAGTGCCTCGCACTCCTCCGTCCCGTCCGCCAGATAAAGGATCGCCTTGCCCATGTCTGAATCGCCCTCCTTCGTTTTTCCCCATGCTACCACAGCCCGCGGCGCTTCGCAAGCGGATAAACCGCCCGCCCGGCGCATAGGCTTTCCCGGAAAGGGGGAGTTTTCCCATGAAGCTGCCGCGAACGATCCGCCCCGCGCCCATCCTGGCCGCGGTCCTGAGCCTGTGCCTGGCCGGATACCTGGCCGCCTGGCCGGCCCTGGGCTACACCGCCGACCGCCCGCTGCCCATCTACTGCGTGGACCGCCCGGAAAAGGTCTGCGCCATCAGCTTCGACGCCGCCTGGGGCGCCGACAACACCCAGGGCATCCTGGATGTCCTGGCGAAGTACAACGTGAAGGCCACCTTCTTCGTGGTAGGCAACTGGGCGGACCAGTACCCCCAGCAGGCCAAGGCCATCGTGGAGAGCGGCTGCGAGCTCATGAACCACTCCAACGCCCACGGTCACTTCAACGCCATGTCCACGGCGGAGATCCAGGCGGATGTCACCGCCTGCAACGACAAGATCGAGGCCCTCACCGGCGTCCGCCCCACGCTGATCCGCTGCCCCTTCGGCGAGTACGACGACCACGTCATCACCGCCATCCGGGACCTGGGCATGGAGCCCATCCAGTGGGATGTGGACTCTCTGGACTGGAAGGGCATCTCCGCCGCCGAGATCACGGACCGGGTCACGAAAAAAGTCGCCCCCGGCTCCATCGTCCTCTTCCACAACGCCGGGGAGCACACGCCGGAGGCCCTGCCCGGCATCCTGGACCACCTCCTGGCCCAGGGCTACCAGATCGTCCCCATCAGCGAGATTATCCTCACCGGGGACTACACCATCGACCACACCGGCCGCCAGTTCGCGGCGTGAAAAAAGAGCCCGAAAGGGCTCTTTTTTCTCAGTCGTTATGGATCACCAGGTCGCAGCGCCTCTCCACGTCCATCTCCCGGAAGTACCGCTCCTCAAAGGGGATCCACCGGGTGAAAAACATCTCCGCCCGCTCCCCGTTGCGCGCGAGGATCCGCCGCCGCTGCTCCTCCGGCGAGACCCGCAGGAAGAGCGACAGGGCATAGTGCCCCGCGAGGTCCGGATGCATGGCGTAGGCCCCCTCCACCAGGTTCACCCGCCCGGGATGGATGACCTTCTCCGGCATCAGGGTGAAGCTGCCGCAGTCAAAGCGGCGGTAGTGGACGTCCTCGCCCCGGCCCAGGGGCTCCAGCACCTCCTCCAGAAAGCGTTCCCGGTCCACGTTGCCGCCGGGCTGGGCGAAGCGCTCCGGCGTCCGCTGCTCCGGGCGCGGGAAGAAGTCGTCCAGGTGGAAAAGCGGGCAGCCCAGCGCCTCGGAAAGCCGCGCCCCCAGCGTGGATTTCCCGCTGGCGCAGCACCCGTCGATGGCCACGATCCCGCCCTCCGGCACCTGAGCGATCCGCGCCAGTAAAGTCTCAAATTCCACCATAAGCCCCTCCCATATTTTCCTTGCCAGATCCTGTCGAATGTGATAAAATAAATCTGATAGAGCATCGCTCAAACGGCGGCGGTTGGGGCTGCGCCCTCCGAAAGGAGGTGAGCCTATGCCAATTACCTTGACGTTCCATATCCGCGGGTATGTTGTTACGATCAGGATAAAAGGTGAAAACCGCCACTCTGCCAAGTGACGGTTTTCCATCTAATTTGATGCGTAAATCCTAACTTACAGAGCCTCACCGTTCGCTGGGATGCTCTATCTTTATTATACTCACGGAACCCCCGTTGTCAAGCAAAATCCCGCCACCCGCCGCTGTGTAACAAGGAATGTTACAGTTTCATTACACTTCCCCCCGGGCTCTTGCAATTTGTTTTCCCCTCTGCTATCATGCGATTTGAACGTGAGGGGGAAGCCCCGAGGCCCAGGCTACCGGAGCAGATACGGGTCCGGCATGCCACGGTATGTGCGCCGGAACAACTCGGCCCCGCCGCCCAGCCCTCCCGCTCGAAAATGCCGACCCCTTACCGGGCGGTAAATTTTAAAGGAGGAAAACACATGAAGAAGTTCCTTTCTCTGGTTCTGGCTCTGGTTATGACCATGTCTCTGGTCACCATCAGCGTCGGCGCCAAGGACTTCACCGACAACGACAAAGTCACTTATGACGAAGCCGTTCAGGTGATTTCCATGCTGGGTATTGTGAACGGCTACGAGGATGGTTCCTTTAAGCCCACCAACACCCTGACCCGCGGCGCTGCCGCCAAGATCATCGCCAACCTGAAGCTTACCCCCGCCGTGGCCGACACCCTGAAGGGTTCCAAGACCACCTTTAAGGATGTTCCCGAGACCAACGTGTTCTCTGGCTACATCGCTTACTGCGCCAGCGAGGGCATCATCAACGGCTACCGCGACGGCACCTTCCGTCCCGCCGGCACTCTGAATGGCTATGCCTTCATGAAGATGCTGCTGGGCGCCCTGGGCTATGACACTGCCATTGAGCAGTACACTGGCTCCGGTTGGGAAGTCCGCGTGGCTACCCGTGCCAACCGCGTCGGCCTGACCGACGGCAACGATGCCTTCGTCGGCTCCAAGGCTGTCACCCGCGAAGAGGCTTGCCTCTATGCCTTCAACACCCTGAACGCTGAGGTTGTTGAGTACGAGAACAAGGGCACCAACATCACCATCAACGGTGTTGTCATCGCTTCCGGCGCTTCCGCCGCCAAGCCCATCGTTGTTACCGAGAAGGTCAACGGTGAGACCAAGTCCCACAACCAGCTCTACAGAGAGGCTAACTTTGCTAAGCTGCAGTCTGTTGATGACGCTATCGATGCTTTCGGTCGTCCCGCCATCAAGTGGACCTATGGCAAGAAGAGCGTTTCTGTCGCCGCTGAGCCCGCTCTGAGCTACAAGGGCGTTGTTACCACCAAGGATCTGGTTTCTGACCTGGGCCTGAAGAAGACCGAGAAGAAGATGTTCAAGTATGACCAGTTCACTCTGTCGGTCGGTAAGCAGGAGACTACCTACAACGATCAGGATCGTTTCAACAGCAATGTGAACACCGCTACCTACATCTACAAGAGCGAGACTGCTGGTGTTGATTACGATGTCTTCACCGTTCAGTACACTCTGGGCAAGGTGGTCAAGGTCAACGCCGCCAACGCCAAGAACGAGACCGAGCGCAACATCCTGCTGAACAACGGCAAGACCTTTGAGACGGAGCAGTTTGCCGCGAAGGATGCGGTCCTGTTCGCTCTGGGCACCGATGGCAACGTTGCTGATGTTGTCTCTGTTGAGACCATCACCGGCACTGCCACCGCCAAGAAGGGCAACAAGATCGTTGTCAATGGCACTTCCTACACCAACAACGTTGGCGTCCTGGTCAATGATGAGGGTACCTTCACCCTGAGCTATGATGGCACTGCTATCATCAAGAAGGATGCCGTCGGCGGCGTCGAGTCCAGCCTCTATGCTTTCGTCATGGCTACTCAGCCCGCGGGCACTGTTTATGATGAGAACGGTAAGCCCACCACTGGTACCAACGTTTACTTTGTGAAGGCTGATGGTACCAAGGCAGTTGCCCTCAAGGCTTCTGACAGCATTGCTGTTGAGAAGGGCAAGGTCTACAATTATGCCATGAACAGCAAGGGCGAGTTTAAGGCCATCAGCGCTGTTGGCAAGGCCACCACTACCGTGCTGGACAAGACCCAGATCATCCTTGATGGCACCTCTTCCTACTTCGCTAGCAACGCCACCAAGTATGTCTTCGTCAAAAATGATGGCAATGATAAGTATGTTGTTACTACCGTGACTGGCTACGCCAATGCCAAGACCAAGGCTGCTTCTGAAATCTATGCTGTTGCTAACGATGACAATATGGCTCTGACCGTCTTCGTTGTCGGCGAGGCTAGCGGCATCGAGAGCAGCAAGCAGTATGCCTTCCTGACTGATGTTGAGGCTACCGAGACCACCGTGGACACCAAGACGGTTTACACCTTCAGCGTGTTCGGCGTTGAGGGCGGCACTCTGAAGACCACTGATGGGACCGTTGCTAACAAGATCACCGCTATGGGCAAGGGCGCTCGCTTCAGCTACACTCTGCTGGATGGCTATGTGACCGATGTTGAGGAGGCCACCACTGGTAAGGTCGGCACCTATGCCGCTCCCAAGAACGTCACCAACGTTGTTGAGGATTCCGGTTACTTCGTGGCCGATGGCCAGGCTTACGTGTTTGCCAAGGATGCGACTGTCTACGTCTATGACAAGGACGCTGCTGACGCTGACAAGGTCATCACTGCGGCTACCACCGATTCCGTCACCATCGACTCCAAGATCGTGATCTGGACCAACTCCACCACCGCCAACCAGGCTGACGTCATCGTCATTCTGGCCGACTAATTTGAATCTCTGATTCAAATTACCCAAGCGACAAGTTCCGTAAAAGGGGTCCCCGCCATCCGGCGGGGGCCCCTTTTTCCCTCTTGACAACCCGCCCGCCATCCGCTATCCTAAAAGGCAAGGAAGGGGTCGAGGTCCAGGACCCAAAACGGAAACCGCCGCTCCCCCCCGAGCGGCGGTTTCCCCTTGACAAAATAAATTCTGTGGGTATAATGAAGATAGAGCATCCCAGCGAACGGTGAGGCTCTACGAAGTGGTTAGTTTACGATTTGCAACGAAACCGTCACGAAATCAGGAAAACCGTCACTGTGCAGAGTGGCGG
>JALEZN010000014.1 GCA_022772585.1 Clostridiales bacterium | reverse complement strand
GGAGAAAATCATCGTCCATGCGGCCAGCGACCCGAAGGGTAAGAATCGGACGCAGGAGATTGACATTTACTACAAGGGTATCGGAGTCTGGGAAATGTCAAAAGTCACGGCATCAACGGAAAAATGAGAAAACGGTACAGCCGAAGCTATACCGTTCTCTCTTTCCTCACGATGTTTTCTTATCGGGAGCATCCTTCAGGCTGTCTTTTTTCGTGGTGGAGATAAGCGGGATCCAACCGCTGTTGTTTGTTTGCCTGAAAGTGCTCTTAAAATCTGGTAGAAACAAAAAAGACAGCCGTCAGGCTGTCTTTTTTCGTGGTGGAGATAAGCGGGATCCAACCGCTGTTGTTTGTTTGCCTGAAAGTGCTCTTAAAACCTGGTGGAAACAAAAAAGACAGCCGTCAGGCTGTCTCTTTTCGTGGTGGAGATAAGCGGGATCGAACCGCTGACCTCTTGAATGCCATTCAAGCGCTCTCCCAGCTGAGCTATACCCCCATATATTGCGCTCAATACCGAACAAATGATATTATAGTGACTTATTCCTCATTTGTCAACCCTATTTTTTTGTTTCTTCATTTTTTCGCACAGGCTGGCCGCGTCCCGGAAGACTCCTGTTCGTTCCCGGACGCGGCCTTCGCTGCTCTCAGCCCTGGCCAGGCTGCTTTTTGCACTTGCCGGCGATCTCGTCGATATGGATCCGGAAAATGGCGGTACGGGCAATGCTCCTGTCGATGGTCCGGTCAAAGTCCGCCTCCTGGCCGGGACAATATTTTTGGCAGATAAGATGCAGGGCCCGCCGCTTTTCCTCCGGGTCAATAAGCTCCCCCGCTTCTCCACGGACCACGGCGCTCTCAAACGCGGTGGTATACTGCTCCGGGATCACGCAGGTATCCCCCACCGCCGACAGGCACACCCTGGGCCGGCGGCGAAGATCTTCCGCCTTTTCTCCCTCCGGCGCGCTGTGCAGATAGAGCCAGTCCCCCTCCCGCACCGCATTGACGGGGACGCAGTAGGGCGTGCCGTCCTCCCCTGTCATGGCCAGCGTCATCCACTCGACCTTGTCCAGCACCTCCAGGGCAAATGCCCGGTCCATTTCCCGGTCTTTCCTCCGCATGGGCCTCTCCTCCTTTTTTGCTATCGTACCACAGCGCCGCCTGATGCGCAAATAATTTCTCCTTGCCTATTGACAGATCTATTTTTATCTGTATAATAAACATATGAACAATAGCTCATATGTTAGAAAGGAGATCCGCCATGACTCCGTCTGAACTTAACGAAGTAGAGAACTGCGAGTACATCCACGTCCATGAGGACATCGTCGCCCAGGTCAATGAGAACATGCCTGACGAAGAGATCCTCTATGACCTGGCCGAGCTGTTCAAGATCTTCGGCGACTCCACCCGCATCAAAATTCTTTATGTACTTTTTGAATCGGAAATGTGCGTGTGCGATATTGCCAACCTGCTGGGTATGACCCAGTCCGCCATCTCCCACCAGCTCCGTGCCCTTAAACAGAGCAAGCTGGTCAAGTACCGCCGGGAGGGCAAAACGGTCTTCTACTCCCTGGCGGATTCCCACGTCCGCACCATCCTGGACCAGGGTATGGAGCACGTGGCCGAGTAAGTACCGCATCATTCTGCACATAATAGGAAAGGATGACATGATATGAAAAAGCGCTTCAAACTCATCGACCTGGACTGCGCCAACTGCGCCGCCAAAATGGAGGCCGCCATCAAGGCCCTGCCCGGTGTGAACGACGCGACTGTCAGCTTTATGACCCAGCGTCTGACCCTGGACGCCGACGACGCCCGTTTTGACGAGATCCTCCGGCAGGCGGCCGGCATCTGCAAAAAGATCGAACCGGACTGTATGATCCAATTCTGAGTCCCGGGTAACGGAGGGCTGCCGTTCCCCCTTCTCTTCCCGAGGCAGACCATTTTCCCGACAGGAGGCCCACTATGGATAAAAAACAAAAAAAGATGCTTCTGCGCATTGTGGCCAGCGGCGCGCTGCTGATTCTCGTTTCCCTGCTCCCCCTCTCCGGCCCGGTCCGGCTGGCCGCCTTTCTCGTCCCTTATCTTCTCATCGGATGGGATATCCTCTGGAAAGCCGGGCGCAATATCGCCCATGGCCAGGTATTTGATGAGAACTTCCTGATGGCCCTGGCCACCGTGGGCGCGCTGGTCATCGGTGAGTACCCGGAAGCCGTGTTCGTCATGCTCTTCTACCAGGTGGGAGAGCTCTTCCAATCCTTCGCTGTGGGCAAGTCCCGCAGGTCCATCTCCTCCCTCATGGACATCCGCCCCGACTACGCCAACCTGGAACGGGACGGCGCTCTGGAGGAGGTGGACCCGGAGGATGTGGCGGTGGGTGACGTGATCGTAGTGAAGCCCGGGGAGCGTGTCCCCCTGGACGGTGTGGTGCTGGAGGGCTCCTCCACCCTGAACACCGCCGCCCTCACCGGCGAATCCCTGCCCCGGGAGGTCTCTCCCGGCGGCGATGTGGTCAGCGGCTGCATCAACCTCAGCGGCGTGCTGCGGGTCCAGGTCACCAAAGCCTTTGAGGAGTCCACCGTCTCCCGTATCCTGGAGCTGGTAGAGAACGCCTCCAGCCGCAAAGCCAAAGCTGAGGCCTTCATCACCAAATTCGCCCGGTATTATACCCCCGCGGTGGTCATCGCCGCCGCTCTGCTGGCCCTGATTCCGCCCCTCTTCTTCCACGGCGTATGGAGCGACTGGCTCAGCCGGGCCTGCTCCTTCCTGGTCATCTCCTGTCCCTGCGCCCTGGTCATCTCGGTGCCCCTGGCCTTCTTCGGCGGCATCGGCGGCGCCTCCAGGGCCGGCGTGCTGGTCAAGGGCGGCAACTATCTGGAGGTACTGGCCCGTACCGAAGTGGTCGTCTTTGACAAGACCGGCACCCTGACCCGGGGCGTATTCAACGTCACCGCCATTCACCCTGACCGCTGTGACGAATCTACCCTGCTGGAACTGGCCGCTCTGGCCGAGTGCTGGTCGGACCATCCCATTTCCCGCTCCATCAAAGACGCCTGGGGCAAAGAGATTGACTCTGCCCGGGTCGCCGGCGTGGAGGAGCTCTCCGGCCGGGGCGTCCGGGCCCTGGTGGACGGCCGCACGGTGTGGGCAGGCAACGACAAGCTGATGGAGGAGGCCGGTGTCTCCTGGCATCCCTGCCACAAGACGGGCACCACCGTCCATGTGGCGGTGGACGGGGAATATATGGGCCACCTGGTCATCTCCGACGAAGTCAAACCCGACGCCGCCCAGGCCATCGCCGATCTGCGGCAAGCCGGCGTCCGCCGCACCGTCATGCTCACCGGCGATGCCCGGGCCGTGGGCGAGGCGGTGGCCGCCGAGCTGGGCCTGGATGAGGTCCACGCCCAGCTTCTTCCCGCCGACAAGGTGGCCCGGGTGGAGGAGCTGCTGGACCGCCGTTCCTCCGGCGGCGCGCTGGCTTTCGTGGGGGACGGCATCAACGATGCTCCCGTCCTCTCCCGGGCCGACATCGGCATCGCCATGGGCGCCCTGGGCTCCGACGCCGCCATCGAGGCCGCCGACGTGGTCCTCATGGACGACAAGCCCTCCAAGATCGCGGTGGCCATCCGCATCGCCCGCAGGACCCTCTCTATCGTCCGGCAGAACATCACGTTTGCCCTGGGGGTCAAGTTCCTGGTGCTCTTCCTGGGAGCCATAGGCAAAGCCAGCATGTGGGAGGCCGTGTTCGCCGATGTGGGCGTGTCGGTCATCGCCATCCTCAATTCCATGCGCACCCTCCGCATGGAACAGCAGGACCAATGAACACACCCCCGGAGAGCGGCCCAGCCGCTCTCCGGGGGTGTTCGTTTTACTATGCCGCAATGTCCTGCTCTGCGGGATACCAGCGTACAATAGAATCCTCGGGCACAGCTTTCCCTCTGGATAAAAAAGCTTCTGATCCTTTACGGCGTTTTTGTGACCGTCTGCGGCGTACTCACCATCTAGGCTAATATGCTCTGATACTGTACAAACTGCTTCTCCGCCGCTTTCAGCTCTGACTTGGCCTTGCTGAGGTCCATCTTCAGTGAGTATTTATTCAGGCTATACAGGGTGTTTTCCAGCTGATCCACATCTTTGCTGAAAGACTTGGTGACTGTTGCCATTTTTTGACCGCATCGGAGTATCGATCTGTGGATTTAATTACGATAGAAGCCTCTGGCACAGTTTCGACCTCTCTTTCTTGACAGGTACTCAGGTTTGTGGTATAAAAATGATGTGAGGTGATTTAGATGAAGGAGATGTGGGATTCTCTTCCACCAAATCTGAAAACACTTCTTAAATTTTATGGTGTACTTGTAGGCATTTGCGGAGTTTTGGCCATCTGGCTAAATACATTTTGATACTCCAGCCTGCTTCCCTTCTTGGGAGGCAGGCTCATTTTATTAAGGATCTGGTCACCGTCGCCATTTTCTTGATTGCCTCGGAATACCGATCAGTGGACTTGACTACAATCGAGGCTTCAGGCACGCAGATGCCCCCTTTTCTTGACTTCCTCCGGATTTGAGAATATACTATTGGCAGTAGAACTGAGAGGAGGTCACACATGAAAAAAATTTGGTCTTTCCTGAAAGATAACCCTGTGCTGATGCTCTACTTTTGGGAGACGGTGATCCTTGCTGTTCCTACTCTCCCGTTCATAATCCTGTTTGCCTAAATACGTCTGGCCGCTTTCCGATTGGGAGGCGGCCTCATTTTTTCGTTTTTTCACCAGCTGGGCTTTTGCTTTTGCAGAGCTGCTCATGGTCTTCATTGCGTCCGAAAAACGGTCTGTGGCCTTGATTACGATAGAAGTTTCAGGCATAGAAGTCCTCCTCTCTTAACAGATTTGAGTCAAATGCTATAATGTGCGTACACCTTAACAGGGAGGTTTTGATCATGAGTCCCGGGCTAAAGGCTGTATTGGGCATTGGTTGCGGCACCATTATTCTTTGCTGGTTGATCACTCTGCTCTTCTGAGTCACATCTTTGCTGAAAGATCTGGTCACCGTGGCCATTTTCTTGACTGCATCGGAATATCGGTCGGTGGATTTGATTACGATGGAAGCCTCAGGCACAACTCCGCCCCCTCTCTTTACAGTTTTTGATAATAGTGATATAAAAAAGTTGAGGTGAATGCCATGAGATGGAGCGAAGTCCCCGGCGGCATCAAATTCCTTCTCGGCATGGTTGCAGTGCTCTGCACTGTGTCTTTTGTTTTTTTGATTTGGATGGCCGTCTGAACCGCTTTCCTGTTGAGGGAAGGCGGTTTATTTTTTCTTTGTCAGCTTCACCTTTTTCGCCGGTGTTTTGACCGGCGCCGGCTTTCTCAAATTGACCTCATAGGACGACATCGCCAGGATCAGGTCATGCCACCCTGTACCGCCTTCCCACAGGGCCCGGAGGTCTCCGAGCCCCCAGTGGTGGGCGGAATACAGGTAATACAGCAGTCCCAGTTCCGGATCGCTGCCGTCCGTCAGGCGTTTTTTACTTCGGTGATGGTCATGCGCCGGTAGCCGCTGAGCTTCTCAATGGTCTGGGAGAAATCCGTGATCTCACCGGCCAGCGTGAGCACTACTGGCGGTAAATAGTTACATATAGTTTCAATTTTCCCCTTCCTCTTGCTTTTTTATGCTTTATTCGCTATCATGATGTCTGCCGAATCAACCGCTCTGCGGCAGAAAGGATGAAACCATATGCCATTTTTCAACCGTGCACAGGAGGAGCGTCCGGCCCGCCGGGGGATGCGGTTCAAGACCAAGGTCATTCTTTTGCTCTTCCTGCTGGCCGCCCTGGCCCTCTCCTTCCTGCTGGGCGGCCTTCTCCTGCAGCGGGAGGCCCCCGCTCCCGTTATCACCAGCGAGCTTCTGGGTCAGCAGCTCTCCACCATTCAGGAGCTGGCCACGGTGGAATATCACTACACCAATATGGGAAAGTTTGAGAACCAGGTGGACTTCTACGGCTGGAAGGTCCCCTTTACCACCAAGAGCTTCATCGTGGCCTACGACGGGGTCATCAAGGCTGGCATCGACCTGTCCGGCGTGGAGTGCAAGGTCTCCGGGGATCACATCACCGTCACCCTGCCCCGGGCCGCCATCCTCTCCCACGAGATCGACGAGGACAGCCTGGAGATTTTTGACGAGACCCGGAACATTTTCAACCCCATCCAGATCAGCGACTACACCGCCTTCACCGCCGACCAGAAGGACAGCGTGGAGGCCAAGGCCGTTGAAAACGGCCTGCTCACCGCCGCCGATGAGCGGGCCGCCGCCGCTGTGCGGCAGCTCATCGCCGCTCTGCCCGGCGCCAGCGGATACAGCGTCACCGTCAAATAATCGTCCCAGCAGCAAACAGGCACGGTATGGAATCCCATACCGTGCCTGTTTTTTGTTTCATCCGTAAAACTCAGCGAGGAGCGCCGCCAGCTGCTCCGGTGCGTCTACGTTCACCTCATGGCCCGCGCCGCCCACGATCCTCAGTTCGGCATGGGAGAGCATACCGGCCAACTTTCCGGCGGCCGTTCCGTTCGCCCGGTCCCGCTGGCCGCAGACCACCAGCACCGGGCAGGTGATTTTGCAGAGCGACGCGCTGAAGTCCAGCTCCGCCATGCTCCCGCACAGTTGAATCAATTCTCTCTTCCCAAAGCCCGTCTGCCGAAACATGGATCCGGGCATAAAACGAAACAGCGTATTCTGGACCCGCAGCAGCCTCTTCGGCATCCGGTACTGCGGGGCGATCAGCACCAACGAGCGGACATTCTCCGGATGCCCGGCGGCATAGTTCAGCGACAGCACGCCGCCAAGGGACAGACCGCACAGCTCCACGGGACTGCCGGTCTCATCGCAGAGAGCGCAGAACGCCTGATAGAGGTTCTGGTAATTTGCCTCTTTCCCCCGGAGCATCCCGGCCAGATCGGGACAGACGTTCTCCTCCCCGTCGTTCAGATACAGGAGCGTTTTTTCCCAGCTGGCAGGGGTCTGCCCCAAACCATGCACGTAGATCCGCTTCACCGGCTCACGCCCGCTTCCAGACTGCGCCGCCCTTGACGTCGGTGATCTCCACGCCCTGGGCTTTCAGCTCATCACGGATGCGGTCGGCCTCGGCAAAATTCTTGGCCTTCTTGGCCTCGTAGCGCTGCATCACCAGCGCGTCGATGGCCGGGTCGCCCTCGCCCTGGATGACATAGTCCCCCCCGGCCTGGGCCGTCTTGGCCTGGGCGGCCTCCTTCTCCCGGAGGGCGGCGGCCTTCTCCAGCAGGGACAGGGAGAGCACCTGGTCAAAGCTGGCCAGAATGGCCCGCTTGGTCACATCGTTGGTCTTGGCCTTGAGCACGTCGTACAGGGCGGTGATGCCCATGGAGGTGTTCAGGTCGTTGCCCACCTGCTGGACGAACTTCTCCCTGTACTCCCTGGCCACCACCTCATCCACCTGGCCGTCGGTGCCGGTCAGGGCGGCGATCTTCTTGATGAGCTTCTGGTAGGCGGTGGCGGCGTTGTCCAGGTTCTCCCAGGAGAACACCAGGCCCTTGCGGTAGTGGGACTGGAGGCAAAAGAAGCGGTAGACCAGGGGGTCATAGCCCTTCTCCTCCAGCAGAGAGACGGTGAGGAACTCCCCCTTGGACTTGGACATCTTGCCGCTGGTGGTGTTCAGGTGATGGACATGGAACCACTGGGGGCACCAGGGGTGGCCCAGGTAGGACTCGGACTGGGCGATCTCGTTGGTGTGGTGGGGGAAGGCGTTGTCGATGCCGCCGCAGTGCAGGTCCAGATACTCGCCGTTGTACTTCATGGAGATGCCGGAGCACTCGATGTGCCAGCCGGGATAGCCCACGCCCCAGGGGGAGTCCCACTTCAGGGCCTGGTCCTCAAACTTGGACTTGGTGAACCAGAGCACGAAATCGGCCTTGCTGCGCTTGTTCTGGTCCTCTTCCACGCTGTCCCGCACGCCCACGGCCAGGTCCTCCTCGTCGTGGTCGTTGAACACGTAATACTTGCCCAGCTTGGAGGTGTCAAAATACACGTTGCCGCCGGCCAGGTAGGCGTAGCCCTTGTCCAGCAGGCCGGAGACGATCTTGATATACTCGTCGATGCAGTTGGTGGCGGGCTCCACCACGTCGGGCCGCTTGATGTTCAGCTTGCGGCAGTCCTCAAAGAAGGCGTCGGTGTAGAATTTGGCGATCTCCATGACCGTCTTGTGCTCCCGCTTGGCGCCCTTGAGCATCTTGTCCTCGCCGGTGTCCGCGTCGCTGGCCAGGTGGCCCACGTCGGTGATGTTCATCACCCGGTTCACGTCGTACCCCTCGTAGCGCAGGAATTTCTCCAGCACATCCTCCATGATATAGCTGCGCAGGTTGCCGATGTGGGCGAAGTGGTACACTGTGGGGCCGCAGGTGTACATCTCCACCCGGCCGGGGGTATGGGTCTTGAACTCGTCCTTGGTGCGGGTCAGGGAATTGTAAAGCTTCATATGGTTACTTCCTCTCTTGTGTTGGAATGGTCTTTTTCGGTATCCGGCCCATGGGTGCGGCTCTGTTCATCCAGCAGCCGCTCCACAAATTCCAGCCGGGAGCTGAGGGCCTGCAGCTCCTTCTGTACCGGGTCGGTGACGTGGATCTGGTCCACGCTGCCGGCGTAGTCCACCTTCTCCCCGGCGATGCGCACCACCCGGGCGGGGACGCCCACAGCAGTGGCGTTGGGCGGGATCTCGGTAAGCACCACCGCGTTGGCGGCGATGCGGGAATTGTCCCCCACCTTGAAGGGGCCCAGCACCTTGGCGCCGCTGGACACCATCACATTGTTTCCGATGGTGGGGTGGCGCTTGCCCTGGTCCTTGCCGGTGCCCCCCAGGGTGACGCCGTGGTAGAGCAGGCAGTCATCCCCGATCTCGGCGGTCTCGCCGATGACGATGCCCATGCCGTGGTCGATGACCAGGCGGCGGCCGATTTTGGCGCCGGGGTGGATCTCAATGCCGGTACACAGACGGCCCCACTGGGAGATGAGCCGGGCCAGGAACTTAAGGCCGTGGACATGGAGAAAATGGGCAATGCGGTAGTAGATGGTGGCGTGTACGCCGGGATAAAGCAGAAAGACCTCCAGCTTGCTCCGGGCCGCCGGGTCGCGGGCCTGGTAGGCGGCCAGAGTCTCACCTAAACGTGTCATAGAGCGCCTCCTTTTGCGGTCTCGGCCGAAAACAGCCGACAAAAAACGCCTCCTATGCCCACTTGGGCACAAGAGGCGGCTTCACAGTCGCGGTTCCACTCTTGTATTCACTCATGGCCGGTCCAGCAACCAGCCCGGCCCGCTAACGGCGGCCAACCGGGGACCATTACGTCCCGCGCTCCCGGACGCACTTCACATCCTCCGCC
>JALEZN010000006.1 GCA_022772585.1 Clostridiales bacterium | reverse complement strand
CGCCCGGATTCCGGCCAGCTGCTGCGCAGCCTGAAGCAGGCCGGGGATTCCGGAAGAGGAAAACTGAAGATCTTTTTTGGCTATGCCGCCGGGGTGGGCAAGACCTACGCCATGCTGGAGGCGGCCCGCCGTGCCAAAGCCGCCGGGGTGGACGTAGTGGCGGGCTACATCGAGCCCCACACCCGCCCGGAGACCATGGCGCTGCTGGATGGGCTGGAACAGCTCCCTGTCAAGGTCATTCCGTATAAGGGGATCAAGCTGCGGGAATTCGACCTGGACGCGGCGCTGGCGCGGCGTCCCCAGCTCATCCTGGTGGACGAGCTGGCCCATACCAACACCATCGGCAGCCGCCATATCAAGCGGTATCAGGACGTGCAGGAGCTGCTGCGGGCGGGGATCGACGTCTATACCACCGTCAATGTTCAGCACCTGGAGAGTCTGAATGATATGGTGGCTTCCATCACCGGTATCTCGGTGGCAGAGCGTATCCCGGACAGCGTGTTTGACTCCGCCGACCAGGTGGAACTGGTGGATCTGGAGCCGGCCGATCTGCTGGAACGGCTGCGGGAGGGAAAGATCTACCGGAAAAACCAGGCTGCCCGGGCCATGGGCAACTTTTTTACCAACAAAAACCTGGCTTCCCTCCGGGAAATCGCCCTGCGGCGCACGGCGGACCGTCTGGACGCGGCGCCCTGGTTTGAGGGAGGTGAAAAGCCGAAAGCCGGGGAGCATATCCTGATCTGCCTGTCCGGCTCGCCCTCCAACGCCAAGGTCATCCGGACTGCCGCCCGGATGGCCAAGGCTTTTCACGGCGCGTTTACGGCCCTCTTTGTGGAGACGCCGGAGTTTGCCGGCCTATCCGAGGCCGACCGGAGGCGGATCAGCGCCAATGTGCATCTGGCGGAAGAGCTGGGCGCCAGGATCACCACTACCTACGGGGACGACCCTGCGGTGCAGATCGCGGAATACGCCCGCATCAGCGGCATTTCCAAGATCGTGCTGGGCCGCAGCCCCAGGCGCTGGGGCCTGCGGCTGGATAAAAATCTGGTAGACCGGCTCAACGAGCTGGCCCCTGATCTGGATATCTACATCATTCCGGACCAGTACGGCGGCGGGGGAGCCTCCCGGCGGGAGCGGCGCCGTGCGGCGCAGGAGCGGTTTTCTGCCTGGGATCTGCTGAAAACACTGGCCATTCTGGTCCTGTGTACTCTGGGCGGATACTTTTTCAGTTCCCTTGGGATATCCGATACCAACATCATCCTGCTGTATCTGCTGGGGGTCCTGGTGATCTCCATGGTCACGACCGGACGCAGCTACAGCCTGCTCTCGTCGCTACTCTCGGTACTGATCTTCAATTTCTTTTTCACGGCGCCCTATTTCACCCTGCGGAGCGATCCCAGCTATATCGCCACCTTCGGCATCATGTTTTTGGTGGCCCTTCTCAGCAGTTCCCTGACCATCCGGGTCAAGACACAGGCGAAGATGAACGCGGACAAGGCCTACCGCACCGCTATCCTGCTGGAATCCAGCCATAAGCTGCAGACCGCCGAGGGGGCGGAGGCCATTTTGACCGTTGCGGCCCAGCAGCTGGGCCATCTGCTGGAGCGGGATCTGGTGGTCTACCAGGCGGACGGGCAGGGCGGGCTTCTGCCGGCCATGCGCTTTCCCTTTGCGGAGGAGACCGACCTCTCTCCGCTTTTGACTCCCTCTGAAGAGGCGGTGGCGGAGTGGGTGCTGAAAAACAATAAGCATGCCGGTGCCACCACCAATACCCTGCCCAATGCGAAATGCCTGTACCTGTCCATCCGGGGCACCGGAGGCGCCCTGGCCGTGGTGGGGATCGCCGCGGAGGGGAGCCACCCCCTGCTCTCGTTTGAGAAAAACCTGATGGTGGCGCTTTTGGATGAGTGCGGGCTGGCGCTGGAGAAGGAGATCACCATGCGGGAAAAGCAGAGGGTGGAGGCACAGGCGGATCAGGAGGCGCTGCGTGCCAACCTGCTGCGTGCCATCTCCCACGATCTGCGCACCCCGCTGACCAGCATCTCCGGCAACGCCAACATCCTGATGGAGCGCGCGGACCAGCTGGAGCCGGAAAAGCGGCAAAGTCTCTTTACCGCCATCTACGACGACGCCATGTGGCTGATCAATCTGGTGGAGAACCTGCTCTCCATCACCAAAATAGAGGACAACCGCATCAACATGAATATCGAGCCGGAGCTGCTGGAGGATATTTTCGCCGAGGCTCTGTCCCATCTGGACCGGAACGCCGGCAAACACCATATCCGGACCGAGCTGCCCGACGACATGCTCATGGCGGATATGGACGCCCGGCTGATGGTGCAGGTGGTCATCAACATTGTGAACAACGCCATCAAATACACGCCGGAGGGCTCTCATATCACTCTGGCGGCCAGAAAGTCCAATCAGCTGGTGGTCGTAGAGATTTCCGACGACGGACCGGGGATTTCGGACGAAGCCAAGGAGAAGCTCTTCGATATGTTCTATACGGCCAACAACGAGCGGGGAGACGGCCGCCGGGGCCTGGGCCTGGGGCTCTCCCTCTGCAAATCCATCGTGACCGCCCACGGAGGAAAAATCGAGGCAGCTGACAATCATCCCCAAGGAACGATCTTTCGCTTTACCTTGCGGGCATCGGAGGTAAAACCGTATGAATAAACCGCAGATCCTGTTTGTGGAGGACGATACCGCCGTGGGCAATCTGATCGCCACAACACTGGAAACGCAGAATTACCAGTTCCACCGGGCCAAAAACGGCAGCCAGGCGGTGATGGACGCCCTGTCCTACCGGCCGGATGTAATGCTGCTGGATCTGGGACTGCCCGACATGGACGGCATCGAGATCATCAAAAAGATACGCTCCTGGAGCAATATGCCCATCATCGTGGTATCCGCCCGGTCTGACGACCGGGACAAGGTGGCGGCTCTGGACGCGGGAGCGGATGACTATCTGACCAAGCCTTTCTCGGTGGAGGAGCTGCTGGCCCGGCTGCGGGTGGCCCTGCGCCGGGTGCGGTACGACGGACAGAAGACCAGCGATGAGGCGGCCCGCTATGAGAACGGCGGCCTGGTCATCGATTACGCCGCCGGGTGCGCCTACCGGGATGGTCAGGAGCTGCACTTGACCCCCATCGAATACAAGCTGCTGTGCCTGCTGGCCAAGAATACCGGAAAAGTGCTGACCCATAACTATATCATCAGCGAGATCTGGGGCCTCTCCTCCGCCGACATGTCGACTGAGCTGCCCTCCCTGCGGGTCTTTATGGCCACGCTGCGCAAGAAATTGGAGCCGGACGCCGCCCATCCCCGGTACATCCAGACTCATATCGGCGTGGGATACCGGATGATCCGTCAAATGTAACGTTCCGGACCGAAAACGGCAAAAAAGTGCGCTCCCCAGTCATGGGGAGCGCATTTTTCATTTGCGGGGGAGGTCATTTCTCATAAACGGAGCTGTTTTGCCCATACTAACGGGGAGGTGAGCGTAATGGCAAAAGCAAGCGCCTATTTTACACTGGGCCACATCAAGGATCAGCACGACAGCAAGGAGATCAAGCGGGAACTGGACGCTCTGCCGGGCGTGCTTTCCGTCAGCATCAGCGGAAGCTCCGGCCGCGTCGCCGTGGATTTTGACACTACAGGCGTTGAAAGCAGCCGTATCGGAAAACAGCTTGAAAAAATGGGGTATCAGATCCTCGATTCCAAAGTGGAAGACCACATCATGTAACAGGAAGGAGGCAGAGGGATGCCGAAGGACAGCCAGCCAGATCCCAAGGAAGTCAGGCGTGAAAAAGCGAATGGGCAGACGCCCCTGACCCGTGAAAACCAGAATCAGAACCGGAACGCAAAAAAACAGTCGATCCGGAACAACGACGTGTAGCGGCGGTATGCGGACTGCCCGGGTGAGCAGATGACAACGTATTATCATGGCGCAGGAAAGCGCGGACCATACTTCGAGGGATGGTACCTGAAGCAACAGGCAGGGGAGGGCGGAGCCCTTGCCCTGATCCCGGCCGTTCATATCGACCGCGGCGGGCGGCGCAGTGCCTCGCTTCAGGTCATCACAGAGGGGCGCACATGGTGGGTGGAATATCCGGACACAGAGTTTCGCGCCTCTGAACGGATATTCCAAATCCAACTGGGAGAGAGCCTTTTCGACCGCGGAGAAGCATGCCTGAATGTGGAGCAGGATGGGCTTTCGCTCCATGGCGTGCTGCGCTATGGACCGTTTGCCCCCCTCAGGTTGGACATCATGGGCCCGTTTCGCTTCCTTCCCGGCATGGAGTGTTCCCATGGAGTCATCAGCATGGGACACTCGCTGGAGGGAATGCTGGATCTGAACGGGAAGCGGATGGACTTTTCCGATGGTATGGGATATATTGAGACTGACCGGGGCCGCTCCTTCCCCGGAGCCTATCTCTGGACCCAGTGCGCCTGGCGGGAGCCGCAGCGGGGCAGCCTGATGCTCTCCATCGCTACCATCCCTCTGGCGGCGGGGCATTTTACCGGCTGCATCTGCGCGGTGCTTTACAACGGGCGGGAATACCGCCTGGCCACCTACCGGGGCGCCCGGGTGGAACACTGGTCCGCCGCCGGCGCGGCGATCCGGCAGGGGAAGTACCGCCTGACAGCCCAGCGGCTGAGGGGGGAGGGGCATCCCTTGCGGGCCCCCGCGGAGGGCAGCATGGGCCGCACCATCCACGAAAGCCTCTGCACAGACATGCGCTACCGCTTTTGGTCCGGGGGAACGCTCCTGTTTGAACACACGGACTGCCGTGCCAGCTTTGAGTACGCGGACGAAAGGAATCATCATGCCAAATCAGCTGCAACGTGAAAAATCTCCCTATCTGCTCCAGCACGCGGAGAACCCCGTGGACTGGCGCCCCTGGGGGGCCCAAGCCCTGGAAGAAGCAGAGCGGGAGGATAAGCCCATCTTTCTGAGCATTGGATATTCCACCTGCCACTGGTGCCATGTCATGGCCCACGAATCCTTTGAGTCGGAGGATGTGGCGGCACTGCTCAACCGCGACTTCATCCCCGTGAAGGTGGACCGGGAGGAGCGCCCCGATGTGGACGCGGCCTATATGGCGGCCTGCGTCGCCATGAATGGCTCGGGCGGCTGGCCCCTCACCGTGCTCCTGACCCCCGACCAAAAGCCCTTCTGGGCGGGGACCTATCTGCCCAGGCGGCAGCTGCTCTCTCTGCTGGGGCAGGCGTCCCGCCAATGGCGGGATGATCCGGAGGCGCTGGTCCGGGCGGGGAACGCGCTGACCGAGCATCTCCGCCGGGAGGAGCGGGTACGGCCGGACATTCCGGACCGGGCTCTGGTGGAGGAGGGCGTGTCTCTGTTTGCCCGGACCTTTGACCGGCAATGGGGCGGCTTTGGACAGGCGCCCAAGTTTCCTGCCGCCCACAACCTGCTGTTCCTTCTGCGGTACGCCCGGCTGACCGGGGACCATCAGGCCGGGGAGATGGCGGAGCTGACTCTGGAGCGGATGTACCGGGGTGGGCTCTTTGACCATGTGGGCGGAGGGTTCTCCCGGTACTCCACCGACCGGCAGTGGCTGGTGCCCCATTTTGAGAAGATGCTCTATGATAACGCCCTGCTGGCTCTTGCCTATACGGAGGCCTGGCAGCAGGCCCGGCGGGATTACTGCCGGGAGGTGGTCCGGCGCACCCTGGACTATGTACTTGGGGAGCTGACGGACCCCCTGGGCGGCTTTTACTGCGGGCAGGACGCGGACAGCGATGGAGTGGAGGGCAAGTACTATGTCTTTTCCCCGGAGGAGGTGTCGGAAGTCCTGGGCCGGGAAGGGGCGGAGGGCTTCTGCCGCCGGTTCGGCGTCGCGGCGGAGGGCAATTTTGAGGGAAAGAGCATCCCCAATCTGATTTCCGAGACCGGCTGGGAGCAGGAGCCGGAGGAGATCAAAGAGCTGCGGGAACGGCTCTGCGTCTACCGGAAAGACCGGACGAGCCTGCACCGGGACGACAAGGTGCTCACCGCCTGGAACGGCCTGATGATCGCGGCCCTGGCCCGGGCGGGACTGGTCCTGGATGAGCCACGCTATCTGGAGGCCGCCGGGCGGGCGGCGGGCTTCATTGGGAAGCACCTGAAGGATGGTAATGGCCGCCTGCTGGCCCGCTGGCGGGAAGGGGAGGCGGCCCACCCCGGCAAGCTGGAGGACTACGCCTTTTATATCTGGGGGCTGCTGGAGCTTTACGGGGCGACTTTCCGTATCGATTTTCTGGAGGAGGCCCACGCGCTGGCGAGGCTGCTGCTGGAACTCTTTTTTGACCGGGAACAGGGGGGCTTTTATCCCTACGCCAAGGACGGAGAGCAGCTCATCACCCGTACCAAAGAAGCCTATGACGGGGCCATGCCCTCGGGAAACGCTGCGGCGGCGCTGGTGCTCTCCCGGCTGGCGCGGCTGACCGGGGAGGACCGTTGGCGGGAGGCGGCGGACCTCCAGCTCTCCTGGCTGGCGGGGACGGTCCGGGGATACCCGGCGGGGCACAGCGTTGCCCTCCTGACGCTGCTGGAGGAGCTTTGGCCCACAGCGGAGCTGGTCTGCGCGGCAGAGGGGACGCCGCCGGAGCTGGCGGCCTTTCTGCGGGGAAAGCCGCGGCCCTCCCTCACAGTCCTGGTGAAAACGCCGGCGGACGAAGCGCGGCTTGCCGCGCTGGCCCCCTTTACCGCGGCATATCCCATCCCGGCGGCAGGGACCCGGTACTTCCTGTGCCGGGGAAAGGCCTGCGCCAGCCCGGTGGAGACCATAGAAGAATTGGAAACATTGATATCATAAAATTTATGGAGGGATCCAGCCGCTGCTGCAATGCGTATTTCCGCCGGCACGGTGCTCTGTGCCGATCACATCTATGCGCTGAAGTCCAACACGGATATGAAGGCACACTGCCCCCCGCCGAGAGCCATCAGCTGCCTTTCCAGGTGAACGGCAATCGGATCTTTGACGCCGCGTTTTCCGGGGAGGTTCCGGCGCTGCCTGTGGCCATTTATGCGGTCAAAAACGCTTCCCGCCCCAGACCGGTGACTTTTCACCGGCTCAGGACGGGAAGCGTTTCGCGTTTCAGGTTGGTTGGATTGTAACTCTGACTGAGGGATTGTTCAAGTGTTTTCTGCCCGAAGGGCAGCGCAAAGTTTGAGGGGCAATAATCAAAGAAATAGGGGCTGACATGGCGGCACGCTTCATGAAAACTCAGCCGCCCAGGCAGCAAGCGCCTGGTCAGATACGCCGCTCATCATCTTCCCGGCTTTCCAGTCCGCGTTCGGGCAGAGTTTTCTCAGCTCGTCCACGGTTCTTCCCATGCCGCTGCCGCCGGAGGTGGCAAAGGGCACCAGCGTCTTCCCGGAAAAATCATAGCTTTCTACGAAGGTATGGATAATATGGGGCGCAACATACCACCAAATGGGAAACCCGATGAATACCGTGTCGTAATCCGCCATGTTGGGCATCGTTTCGGCGATTTCCGGGCGGGAGTCCGGGTCATTCATTTCCACGCTGCTGCGGCTTTTTTTGTCCATCCAGTTCAGGTCGGCGCTGCTGTAAGGGATAACGGGTTTGATCTCAAACAGGTCTGCGCCCGCAGCCGTTGCCAAACGTTCCGCGGCCTCTTTCGTCGTGCCGCTTGCAGAAAAATAGGCTACCAGTTTCTTGCTCATTTCAGCATTTCTCCAATTCGTTATATTCTTCCTCGCTGACCGGTTCGCACCACTCGTTGGAGGTTTCCTCTCCGGGGATCTCGGCGGCGATATGGGAGAACCAGCTGTCTTTCTTCGCACCATGCCAATGCTTGACTTCGGGCGGGATGGTAATGACCGTGCCGGCAGTGAGCGGCACCGGCGCTTTCCCCGCCTCCTGATACCACCCCTCACCGGCGGTGCAGATCAGCAGCTGGCCGCCGCCTTTTTTCGCGTGGTGGATATGCCAGTTATTCCGGCATCCCGGCTCAAAGGTGACATTTGCCAGGAAAAGCCCACTTTCCGGCTTCGTCAAGGGATTCAGATATGACTGCCCGCTGAAATACTGGGCATAGGCTGTGTTCTCTGTCCCCAGTCCAAACAAATTCTGCTGTGCGAATGCGTTTTGATCCATTGTTTTCATGATGTACGCCTCGTTTCCGTCTGTTTTCATCTCTGAAGCAATCAACCCATGTATTGCCGGAAGAACGCTTCCATTTTGTCAAAGGGGATTACATCCAGCCGGTCATAGAGGTCGGTATGCACCGCACCCGGAATGATGAGCAGTTCCTTGTTGTCGCCGGTCAGCTTTTCAAAGGCGTCCCTGCTGAAGTAGCAGGAATGCGCCTTCTCTCCGTGGATCAGCAGCACCGCGCTGCGGATTTCGTGGCTGTACTGCAGGATTGGCATATTCATAAAGGACAGTGAAGACGTCACATTCCAGCCTTGGTTGGAGTTCAGCGACCGCGCATGATACCCGCGGCTGGTTTTGTAATAGTCGAAGTAGTCTTTCACAAAGAAGGGCGCATCCTCCGGCAGCGGGTCGACCACGCCGCCCGCCCGGGCATAGGTCCCGCTCTTGTAGTCAGCCGTCCGCTGTGCATTCAGGGCCTTGCGTTTTTCGTA
>JALEZN010000142.1 GCA_022772585.1 Clostridiales bacterium | reverse complement strand
CGGCCCCGGCATGGGCCTGCCCATCAAGATGCAGTTCGCCATCAACGTCTGCGGCCTGCCCAAGATCCTCTGGGCCGCCTTCCGGGCCGCCATCGACAAGCTGCGGGGCATCCACGGCACCTTCTACCGCATCGCCGGCATCGAGGTCTCGGGCCTGGACGGCTTCTACGGCGAGGAGATCCCCGAGTATGAGCATATGGGCGTCCGCGTGCCCGAAAATCCCGCCGGCGTGTGCGACGAGATCTTTGAAAAGACGGGCATCGTATCCATGATCGTGGATGCCAACGACCTGGACGTGGCCATGCTGGGCCACTGCTCCCAGCTCACTCAGTCCGATGAGGAGCTGCTGGACCTGATCCGGGACAACCCCGCCGGTCAGGACCGCCAGCTCACCCCCTTCATCCTCATCCGCCCCATGGCGGAGGAGGATACCCAGAGCGCCGCGGAATAAACCAAAAATACCGGCTCCCGGTGAACACCGGGGGCCGGTATTTTTGTCTTTTTACACGGGGGAGACAGGCTGTTCCCTGCCTTCCGCCGCAGTCTTTTTCCGCTTCCGTTTCCCGGCCCGCCGGAGAGCCTTGGCCGTCTCGCACACCGCCAGGGGCGCCATGGCCAGTGCCAGCACGGTGAGCCATTCGGTCAGGCCCAGGGGCACCGTGCGGAACACCATCTGCAAAGGCGGCAGGCAGAGCACCGACACCTGCATGGCCAGCCCGGCCAGAAAGGCCTTGTTCATGGCGGGGTTTGAAAACACCCCGATCTCAAACAGGGAGCTCTCCTCACTGCGGACGTCAAAGGCGTGGAAGAGCTGGCAGAGGGTCAGGGTGGCAAAGGCCATAGTGTTGGCGGTGGCGCTGGCCATCCCCGGATCGGAGAGCACGTATTCCCCCAGAAAATAGGCCGCCAGGGTCAGCAGGCCCACCATGGCTCCCTGCCAGACCAGCCGGAGGGAGAATGCCCGGTCAAAAAGGGCGCTGTCCCCCTCCCTCGGCTCCTGCTCCATGATCCCCGGCTCCACCGGCTCCACCCCCAGAGCCAGGGCGGGCAGGGAATCGGTCACCAGGTTGAGCCACAGCAGCTGCACCGGCACCAGCGGCATCTGGTGGAACCGGAAGAGGGTGGCCAGGAAGATGGTGAGGATCTCGCCGATGTTGCAGGAGAGCAGGTAGTGGATGGCCTTGCGGATGTTGGCGTAGATCCCCCGGCCCTCCTCCACCGCCGCGACCACAGTGGCAAAATTGTCGTCGGTGAGGATCATGTCGGCGGCCCCCTTGGCCACGTCGGTGCCCGCGACGCCCATAGCGCAGCCGATGTCGGCCGCCTTGAGGGCGGGCGCGTCGTTGACGCCGTCCCCCGTCATGGCCACCACCTTTCCCTGCTTCTGCCACGCCTTGACGATGCGCATTTTGTGCTCCGGGGACACCCGGGCAAACACCGAGAACTGCTCCACGTCCTCCTCCAGCAGCTCCTGGGGCATGAAGTCCAGGTCCTCGCCGGTGATGGCCAGGTCGCCGGGCCGGAAGATGTCCAGCTCTTTGGCAATAGCCACAGCGGTGAGCTTGTGGTCCCCGGTGATCATCACCGGCCGGATGCCGGCGGCGTGGCAGCGGCGCACCGCCTCCTTTACCTCCGGCCGGGGCGGGTCGATGAGGCCCATCAGTCCCACAAAGGTAAGGCCCTGCTCAACGGCAGCGCTGGTCAGCTCCCGGGGCAGGAACTCCAGGTCCCGGTAGGCCATGCCCAGCACCCGCAGCGCCCGGCCGGCCATCAGCTCATTGGCCTCCATCGCGTCCCGCCGCTGCCGGGACGAAATGCGGCACCGTCCCAGCAGCACGTCGGGCGCCCCCTTTACCAGCACCCGGAATCCTCCGCCCGGCCGGGGGTGGATGGTGCTCATCAGCTTCCGGTCCGAGTCAAAGGGAAGCTCCCCCCGCCGGGGCATCTCTTTCTCCAGCCGGTTCTTGTCCAGCCCCTCCCGCCAGGCCAGCTCCACCAGGGCGGTCTCGGTGGGGTCGCCCACACACACCGGCTCTCCCCGCCGGTCATGGATCAGCCGCGCGTCGCTGCACAGGGCCCCCACGGTCAGGGCCAGCTCCCGGTCGGCCGCCCTGGGGGTCCATACCTCGGCCACCGTCATTTTGTTCTGGGTCAGAGTGCCCGTCTTGTCCGAACAGATGACCCCCGCGCAGCCCAGAGTCTCCACCGCGGGCAGCTTTTTGATGATGGCATTGCGCCCCGCCATGCGGGACACCCCCAGCGCCAGCACGATGGTGACCACCGCGGGCAATCCCTCCGGAATGGCGGCCACCGCCAGAGAGACCGCGGTCATGAACATCTCCAGCATGGGATTGTGGAAGAGCATCCCCACGCCGAACATCACCCCGCACACGCACAGGCACACAAAGGACAGGGTGCGGGACACCTCCGCCATCTTTTTCTGGAGGGGCGTCTCCCCCTCGGCCTGTCCCATCAGCATCCCGGCGATGCGCCCCATCTCGGTATCCATTCCGGTGGCGGTGACCACGGCTGTTCCCCGCCCGGCGGTGACCACCGTGGCCGAGAGCACCATATTGCTCCGGTCGGCCACCGGCGTGTCGGCGGGGAGGGCCGCGCCGCCGTCCTTGAGCACCGGCACCGACTCCCCGGTCATGGCGCTCTCGTCGCACCGGAGACCGGCGCTCTCCAGGATACGGGCGTCGGCGGGCACCAGGTCTCCCGCCTCCAGCCGGATGATATCCCCCGGCACCAGCGCCGCCGCCTCCACCCGGAGCACCTCGCCGTCCCGGACCACCCGGGCCCGGGGGGCTGACATCTGCCGGAGGGCCTCCAGCGCCCGCTGGGCGTTGTCCTCCTGGGAGATGGAGATACAGGCGTTGACCACCACAATGAGCAGGATGATGACCACATCCAGCCAGTCCTCTCCGCCGCTGGCCCAGAGGGACAGGCCCGCCGCCGCCAGCAGTACCAGGATCATGGGGTCTTTCAGCTGCTCCAGCAGCCGCCGGACCAGGCTTTTTCCGCTTCCCTGCTCCAGCTCATTTCTGCCATACTGTCCCAGCCGTTCCTCCGCCGCAGCGGCGGTCAGCCCCCGTTTTCTGTCGCTCTTCAGCGCCGAGAGCACCTCCGCCGTGCTCTGACTGTGCCATTCGCTCATTCCGTTCCCGCTCCTTTGTGATATCCAGTTTTTCCCTTTTATCGGAATACAGTATAGTATCGGGCCTGTCCGATTTCAAGGGAATCCTGGCGAGGGAAAACTTCTTTCCAAAACCACAAAAAGGGGACCCTCCACAGCAATGTCATTAAGGTAAGGCTTTCGCTGTGGCTGCAAATTCTGCATGATACGCAGCGCCGTTTTTCTCATCTCATTTTGGCAAGCCGGAAATCGGCGAATTAGCCAAAAAACTCTTGTATGTCATTCCTTTTTTTGCTGTACTGGCCCCGACTTAATCAAAAAGCCAAATGATCGTGATTTCAAGGAGGTCACCGGTATGCAAGGCCTGTTCAAGCTGGGGATCACAGGAACCAGACAGGAGCTGCAGCGTTTTCTCAAAACCGTGCCGGAGGATCCGCAGCTGTCCCTGCTGGAGGGCTTTAAAGACACCGACATCCAGTCCTTCTCCGGCCGGTGCAAGCTGGTATGGGACAGCGGCGGTCCCGGAAATATCAGCGGACTGGAGGGGATTGCGGACGCGATCTCCCGTGCCGTTCCCGAGCTGGAGGTCATGCTGCTGACACAGGTTTTGGGCCTTGGAGACTATCACTGGTTTGTTTACTACTCTCCCGCGGGGCAGCCGGAGCCGTCGGAGCGGATCGGGCAGCTGGACAAGGGGGAGATCGGAGTTTCGGTCAGCCTGGATGAGCTGTTAGACAAAAAGGAGATCTTGGACGAGTACGGCGGTCTCTCCGATCATGACTGTCAGGCGGTTTTAGAGCTGGATCTGGAGGATGTCCTGCAGTCCTGCGGAGATACCGGGGACGAGGACGAGCCCTTGACCCGTGAGGATCTGGAGGCCTTCATCGCCGATGTCCAGAACACGGAGGCGGTGATCGACCGCGGCTGCGCGGCCTGCTGCGCCCTGTCCGAGTATCTCGAGCGCAAGGCCCGGGATTACCCTACACCATCAACGGAAACGGCCTGCCGCCTGTGGAGTATATCTTTGACCTGTTTTCCGGATGCTGGCGGTGAGCCGGTCTTAAATGCCTGCGCATCCTTCCAAATGCCATCTTCAAGCTTTCAAAACGCAAAAAAAAGCGGTCCGGTTGGACCAATGTCATTCCTTCCGCCAGCTTCCCCTTTATGCCCCTTGCCAAGCGGGCTAAAGAGGAAGCTGGCTGTTTTTTCTGTGAATATGCAAGATCTTTCAAAAAGCCCCCTCACGGCTTGCGCCGGGCCGCCTCATCCCGGGCCGCGGCAGCTGTCTGTGGAGCAGTCCTGCGGGCCCTGCTTGTTCAGGGGAGAATTCGTGGGAATGTTCTTAACTGAATGGCATTGGCCGCCACAGGTCCCCTTTTTCACGATCCTCTCCCGGTGCGGCGGCGCACTTCCTCAGCCAGCCGCTTCAAAAAGACTCCGTTGGAGGGGCACCGGTCAGGTGCTCCTTTCATAAAGGTCCGGTAAGCCGCGGTATTCCGCCGGTGGAGGGCCCGGATCATATCGCGGATGTTTTTGTCCACACTGTTATAGCTGCCGCCGCCAAGGCACACAGCGGGATAGTAGGCCTCCTTCAGCAGGATGTCTCCCTGCCGGGCCATGGTCTCGGCGGCCAGAGCCGCCCAGCGGAAACCCAGCGTCTCCGGCCCGGCGCCCAGTTCGGACAGCACCCGCTGGGCCTGTCCCAGGCCTCCGGCCGGGACGGCGGGCGGCGGAAACAGCGTGGGAAGGAGCTGCTCCAGCTCCGTCAGATTCACCGGCTTTTGAAAATAAAAGTCGGCTCCCAGGGCGAACACCCGCTCGATCACCGGCTCGCTGCTCACCCGGGAGATCACCACGATCCGCGGCCGGCGGGGCGGCGCTTCCCGCTCCAGCTCGGCCAGCAGGGTAAGTCCGCTCATCCGGGGCATCACCAGATCCAGCAGCACCAGATCCGGACGGAGCTCTCGGATCAGCCGCAGGCCTTCCGCGCCGTCTCCGGCCTCCTCCTCACAGAGTTCCAGGCCCGGTACGCCGCCCAGACGGGCCCGCAGAAGGGCCCGGGTCCCCCCGTCATCCTCTACCAGCAGCACCCGGACGCGATCGGCCCCCATCTCACTCCCGCTCCAATCCCAGATCTTCCAGGATCCGTGTCATAGCCAGCAAACACCGGGCCACCATGTCCCGCTCCACCGGGATCAGCTCTGCCAGGCGCCGGGAGACAATGTCACAGGCAGGATCCAGCTCTGTCGTGCCGAAGAGCAGATAGTCTGCCGAGGTGTGAAGGGCCTCCACCATATTTTTCAGGATGGGGATGGTCATGTTTTTCTTTCCCCGCTCGATCTCGGACATATACTGTACTGAGATATCGGCGGCCTCCGCCAGCCGCTCCACAGTGATCCCCTGCTCCTGCCGCAGGGCCCGGATCCGCTTTCCCACCTGAATGCTCAAGTCGGTCTTCTTATCCATTATCGTCTCCCCCAAAGGACAACTTTAGTATAGGATGACACAACTATTGTTCCCGTTTAATCATCTGTTGTATTCAATTATTCTGCTATCGTTTTATATACAAAAAAGCGCCCCCGTTCCAAAGAACGGGGGCGCCTGTGGTTTCCGGATGTCCGTCTGCTCAGGGCTGGGAGGAGGGGGCGGGAGCCTGACTGGTCTCAGGCGTGTCGCTTCCCTCAGGAGCCGGGCTGGCGCTGCTCTGAGCCTGAGCAGCCGCCTCGGCCTGGGCCCGGACCTGGTCCGAGATGGCCTGCTGCTTCTCGTGGAAGCTCTTGGGATCGATGGTGTCGTAGGCCTGGTCGGTCTCCACCTTGGCCTCGTCCATCCACTGCTCGGACAGCTGATTCATCTTATAGTTGGGGAAGTAGCTGCGGCTCTCCTCATTGTCGGCGTCCTGCCGCAGAATGATGTGGTAGCCGAACTCAGTCTTTACCGGCTCGCTGATCTCCCCTACCTTCAGCGCCAGCGAGGCCGTTTCAAATTCAGACACCATCTGGCCCGGGAAGGCAAGATAGCCGTCGGGGGCGTAAAGATCGCCGTTCTGGTCCCGGCCGTCGTCGCTGCGCTCCTTCATCTTCTCGTCAAAGAGGGCCTCCGGGTCATCGGCGGCCCTCAGCTCGGCCACCAGGGCGTCGGCCTCGGCCTTTACCTGGGCCTCTTCCTCGGCGGAGTAGGCGGTATAGGTGCCGTCCTCATTTTCCTTCCGGGTGGAGAGCAGGATATGCTTGACCTGGTAGAGGCCCTGCTCCTCCAGGAAGGCGTCCATCTCCTCGTCGGTGGGGGTCAGGGGGCCGCCCTCCTCCGAGAGCCTGTCATACAGGTTCTCCGCCAGGTACTGCTGCTCCATCACCGTGCGGAAGCCCGCTTCCGAGATGCCCTGGGCCCGCATGATCATATCCAGGGTCATGCCCTGCTCCTCCAGCACGGCGGTGAGCTGGGTGAACTGGTCCTCCATCTCGGCCTTCTGCTCATCGGTAACGGTAAGGCCGTACTCCGCCGCCTTGTTGGCCAAAACACGGTAGTACTTGGCTATGGTCAGGGCGTCCTCCTTCACATAGTCCGCGGCGCTCTTGCCCTCGATCTCCTCCTCCCAGGAGGCGTCGTCCAGCAGATTGTACTGCTGCTGCTGGTTGGCCACGCTCTGCTCCAGCCAGAAGCAGTAGATCTCGGCGCTGACCGGCTCTCCGTCCACCTTGATCAGGGTCTTGTCCCGGGCAATATTGGCGGCCTCATAGGTCACGTCATCGGCCGCCGGCTTCTGCTGGCTCTGGCAGCCCGTCAGGACGCCGGTCAAAAGCGCGCCCGCCAGGGCCGCGCTCATCCATTTTCCGAAGTTGCGGTTCATAGGGTTCCTCCTTTGATGAATTACTCTGTCCACTATAGCACCTTTGCCCGCCGAGCACAACCTTGACGGGGCAAATTCCCATAGAATGTCAGTCCTCCGGCTGCTTTCCGGCGGCCGCTCCGCGGGTTTTGGCGTAATCCTCCACCAACCGGCGGCTCCAGCTCAGGCTGTCGTCTCCCTTTTTCAACCGCAGGGCCATGCAGGGGCGGTCCCCCGGCACCGCCACCAGCCGCCCCCGGTAGCGCAGGTCGCCGCACAATGCCGAGATGCGCTGAAAATCAAATTCAGTCAGGTAGAAATAGAGGGTGTTCCCCTTCTGTCCGATCTCGGTGATGCCGTTTTCTGCGGCGGCGGCGCGCATCAGGGCCACCGCGATCAGGTTGTTCACGGTCCTGGGCGGGTCGCCGTACCGGTCAATAAGCTCGTCGGTCAGGTCGTCGGCGTCCTCCTCGCTGCGGATGGCGGCAATGCGGCGATACAGGTCCATCCGCTGCTCCGAGCTGGGCACGTACTTGTCCGGGATGGAGGCCGACACCGTCAGGTCGGCGGAGCACTCGGTGTTCCGGGGGATGGGCTCTCCCCGCTCCTCCAGCACCGCCTCCTCCAGCAGCTTCAGGTACATATCGTAGCCCACGCTGAGCATGAAGCCGCTCTGCTCCGGGCCCAGCACGTTGCCCGCGCCCCGGATCTCCAGGTCCCGCATGGCGATCTTGAAGCCGGAGCCGAACTCCGCGAATTCCCGGATGGCCCCCAGCCGCTTGCTGGCCACCTCGGTGAGCACCTTGCCCCGGCGGAAGGTGAGGTAGGCATAAGCCCGGCGGCTGGACCGCCCCACCCGGCCCCGGATCTGGTGGAGCTGGGCCAGGCCCATCTTGTCCGCGTCCTCGATGATAAGGGTGTTGACATTGGCAATATCGATGCCGGTCTCGATGATGGTGGTGCACACCAAAATGTCCACCTCTCCCTCGCTCATGCGCTTCATGACGTCGCTGAGCTCCTCCTGGCTCATCTTGCCGTGGGCCACCCCCACGGTCACGTCCTCCCCCAGCATCTCCCGGATGCGGGCGGCAGTACGGGTGATGGTCTCCACCCGGTTGTGAAGGTAATATACTTGCCCCCCTCGTTCCAGTTCACGGCGCATGGCGTCACACAGGACGCCCCAGTCGTGCTCCAGCACATAGGTCTGCACCGGCTGGCGGTTCATGGGGGGCTCCTCCAGGGTGGACATGTCCCGAATGCCCGACAGGGCCATGTTCAGCGTGCGGGGGATGGGAGTGGCCGACAGGGTGAGCACGTCCACCTGCCGGGACATCTCCTTTAGTTTCTCCTTGTGGGCCACGCCGAAGCGCTGCTCCTCGTCGATGACCAGCAGCCCCAGGTTTTTAAACTTCACGTCCTTCTGGAAGAGCCGGTGAGTGCCGATGAGCAGGTCGATACTCCCCTGCTCCAGCCGGCGGAGGGTTTCCTTCATCTGGGCGCTGGTGCGGAAGCGGGAGACCACGTCGATCTCCACCGGGTAGCGGGCGAAGCGCTGCTTGGCCGACAGGAAGTGCTGCCGTGCCAGCACGGTGGTGGGCACCAGGATGGCGGCCTGCTTGCCGTCCAGCACGCACTTCATGATGGCCCGGAAGGCCACCTCGGTCTTGCCGTAGCCCACGTCGCCGCAGAGAAGCCGGTCCATGGGCCGGGGCTGCTCCATGTCCCGCTTGATCTCCTCGATGCAGCGGAGCTGGTCGTCGGTCTCGGCGTACTCGAACTGGTCCTCAAACTCCTTCATCCAGGGGGAGTCGGGAGAGAATGCATAGCCCGGCTGTCGCTGCCGCTGGGCGTAGAGCTGGATGAGCCCCTTGGCCAGGTCCTTTACCGCCCGGCGGGCCCGGGTCTTGGCTTTTTCCCAGTCGGTCCCTCCCAGCTTGGAGAGCTTTTTGGTCTCCTGGGCGTCCTCACCGCCGCCGATGTACTTGCTCACCAGATCCAACTGGGTAGCGGGGACATAGAGCACGTCGGCCCCGGCGTAGGCGATCTTCACATAGTCCTTCTCCACGCCGTCCACCTGCATCTTCACCATCTCCTGGTAGCGGCCCACGCCGTGGTGCTCGTGGACCACCAGGTCCCCGGGGGACAGGTCGGCATAGGAGCTGAGCTTCTGCCGGTTGGTCACCGGCTTTTTCTTCTCCTTTTTGGCCGGGGCGTTCTGCCCCTCGGTGAGGATGGCAAAGCGGAGGTCGGGGAACTCCAGGCCCGCCGACAATCCGCCCACGGCGATGACGGCCCGGCCGGAGGCGGGCAGTTCATGCAGGGCATAGTCCACCGCGGGCTTCAATCCCTGCTCCCGCAGGAGGGACTGGAGGTGGTCCGCCCGCTGCTGGCTGGACACCAGCACCACCGCCCGGTAGCCCTCGTCCATATAGTGCTTCAGGTCGGACACCGCCGTCTCCAGGCTGGTGCCGTAGGAGGGGAGCTGCTTGGCCAGCAGGTTGAGCACCGTTCTGGGCCGGGCGGGATACTGGGAAGTGGCGAAGGAATCCAGGAACACCATGGGCCAGTCCTCCAGCCGGGCCATCAGCTCCCCCATGTCCCGGGTGTACACCGCCAGCTCCCCGGCGATGGTGCCATTCTCCATCAGGGCGGCACAGTCCTCCCCCATCTGCCAAAGGTAGTGTTTGGCCCGCTCGGCCACCCGGGGGCTCTCGCTGAACAGGACCAGGGCGTCCTGGGGCAGATAGTCCGCCGCGGTGGCCATGGTGGGATAGATCAGGGCCAGGTAGCGGTCCACCGCCGGGAAGGAGGTCCCGCCCCGCAGCCGCTCCAGATCCTCCTCCAGAGTCTTGATAAGGGCGGCATGGTCCCCCTTCCGCCGGCGGACCTGTTCCAGCAGCCGCTCCATGGCCTCGGTCAGCCCTGTCAGGCCGCCCGGAGAGAGCTGGGGCAGCACCTCGGCGGAGGGCAGGATCTCGGCCTCCCTGATATTTTCGGTGCGCCGCTGGGTATTGGGATCAAAGAGGCCCATAGAGTCGATCTCGTCCCCGAAAAACTCCACCCGGACCGGCTTTTCCTGGGCTGGAGAGAAGAAGTCCAGGATACCGCCCCGCAGGGCGAACTGGCCCACACCCTCTACCTGCTGGCAGCGGGTATATCCGGCGGCGGACAGGGTTCCGGTGAGTTCGTTCAGGTCATAGCTCTCCCCCAGCCGCAGCACCTGGGAGGCCTGGGTCAGCAGCGTCTCCGGGATGGTCCGCTGGAGAAGGGCCTCCGCCGTGACCACCGTCACCGGACTCTCACCGGCGCACAGCGCCCGGAACGTTGACAGCCGCCGGTGCTCCCACTGGCGGGAGACCACCGCCGCGTGGTGGAAGGTAAACTCCCGCGCCCCCAGGGTGCGCACCGGCTCCCCGGTCAGGGCTTGGAGGTCCCGCGCCAGGCGCTGGGCCTCTCCCTCGTCGGCACACACCATGACCAGCGGCCGTCCGGTCTCCCGCCGCAGCCCGGCGGCCAGATAGGCCCGGTGGACCGGGCTCAGTCCGGTGAACGCTGCCGGACAGCCGCCGCCGTCGATGGCGCCCAGCAGCTGGCGGAATTCCGGAAGCTCCCCCAGCGCCTGGGTCAGCAATTTCATGGCAGCCCCCTCCTTCTAGAAAAATTTGGAAAACGCAAACGTGCAAAAGCCCCCCTCATCCGCTCCGGACAGGGGGTGTCCCGGCCGGGTCTGGGCCTGCCGGGGTACCTGTGCAGTATTGTTTTATACTAAAACCTGTTAAAAAGCTTGAAAAGCTTTTGATAGCGCGAAGCGCGTCAGGTTTTTATGAGACGCCGTGACGCACACATGTGCGGCACAAGCGTGCACAGCACGCGGGATTTCAAATAAAGTACTTTATTTGAAATCAGTATTATCAGTATATCCTTTTTAAATGGCACCGTCAAGGGACATAAAGTCCGAAAAAGGAGCGGGCCGCAGGTGCGGTCCGCTCCTTCTGATATCGTTGAGATCTTGTGGATCAGGGCCAGATGCCGCGCATGACCTTGGCGTCCAGCACGCGCTTGACCGCGATCATGTAGGCGCCCTGGCGCAGGGTGACCTTCTTCTCCTGGCACAGGTCCCACATGGACTCAAAGGCCTTGTCCATGATGACCTTCAGGCGGCTGTTGACCTCCGCCTCGTCCCAGTACAGGGACTGGATGTTCTGCACCCACTCGAAGTAGGAGACCACCACGCCGCCGGCGTTGCTCAGGATATCGGGGCAGACGGGGATGCCCTTGGCGGCCAGGATGGGGTCGGCCTCCACGGTGGTGGGGCCGTTGGCGGCCTCCACGATGACCTCGGCCTTGATGCGCTCGGCATTCTCGGCATTGATCTGGTTCTCCATGGCGGCGGGGATCAGCACGGTGACGGGCAGCTCCAGCAGCTCGTTGTTGCTGATGCGCTGGATGCCCTCGTACTCAAAGGTGTCCAGCAGCTTGCCGGGAGTGGACAGGTGGGCCAGGATCTCGGGGATGGGCAGGCCGCCCTCCTTGTAGATGCCGCCGGTGACGTCGCTGACGGCCACGATGCAGCCGCCCTCCTCATGGACCAGCTTGGCGGTGTTGCTGCCCACGTTGCCCATGCCCTGGATGGCCACAGTGGCGCCCTTCAGGCTCTTGCCCAGGTGCTTCAGCAGGTTCATGGTGGTAATAGTCACGCCGCGGCCGGTGGCCTCAGTGCGGCCCAGAGCGCCGCCCAGGGCGATGGGCTTGCCGGTGACCACGCCGGGAACGCAGTGGCCCTTGAGCATGCTGTATGTATCCATGATCCAGCCCATAACCTCGGCATTGCTGCCCACGTCGGGAGCGGGGATATCCTCGTCAGGCCCGATGATGGGGGCAATCATGGCGGTGTACCGGCGGGTCAGCCGGCGCAGCTCCCCCTTGGACAGCTTGCTGGGATCGCAGACCACGCCGCCCTTGCCGCCGCCGTAGGGGATGTTCACCACGGCGCACTTGAAGGTCATCCAGGTGGCCAGGGCCTTGGTCTCGTCCAGGTCGCAGTTGGGATGGAAGCGGATGCCGCCCTTGGCGGGGCCGCGGGTGGTGCTGTGCTGCACCCGGAAGCCCTGAAATACCTTCACGCTGCCGTCGTCCATCTCCACCGGGATGGAGACCGCCAGCTCCCGCTCGGGATGCAGGATGGGCTCGTACTCATCACGGCTGTAGCCCAGCTGCTCAGCGGCGTTTGCTACGATGGACACTGCGTTTTCAAAGGGATTGTAAGCTTTCTTGTCCATGATATTCATTTCCTCCTACGCTTCTGATTTTCTCCGGGTCCTCTCGCTCTGTTTTAATCTATTTTTTTTGCGTTGATTGTTCGATTTGTTGAATAATACTTTATATTCAACTCATATACTCATCAGTTCTCACAATTATTATACATGAAATTCATCATATGTCAACGCAATTCTTGCATTTTCTCCTCATTTTTAAGACCACTTTCCTGTATTTTGGCCGGTTCTGCAAGTTTTCCTTCTTTAATGTAATAAACAGAGTGTTTTTTTCGTTCATTTTCTTTGCCCCAAACAGTCTTTATTAGATATTTAAACGCCTTTAAAATCGCTTTCCCGCAAAACGAAACAGGGCGGACGGCCCGGGAAGCGTTCCCGGGCCGTCCGCCCTGACCGTATCTTCGTATCGCGGCTTTCGCCGCGCTCCTATCCGTTAAACCGGCTCATGGTCTTCTCCGCGCCCTGGCGGATGTAGCACTCCACCGCGTCAGCCGCCCGGCCCACGGCGGCGGAAATGGCCTTCCGGTCCTCGCCCTGGAACTTGCCCAACACCCAGTCGGCCATGTCATAGTCGGGGTGGGGCTTCTCGCCCACGCCCACTTTGATCCGGGGGAACTGGTCGGTACCCAGATGCTGGATGATGTTCTTCAGGCCGTTGTGTCCCCCGGCGGAGCCCCCCCGGCGGACGCGCAGCTTGCCCACAGGCAGGGACACATCGTCCGACAGCACCAATACATGGTCGGCCGGGATCTTGAAAAAGCGGGCCGCCTCGCCCACCGCCTCGCCGGACAGGTTCATATAGGTCACCGGCTTCATCAGCAGCACCTTTTCCCCGCCGATCTCCACCGTGTTGGTGAGGGCCCGGTACTTCAGCTTCTGCAGCGGTACCCGGGCGCGCTCGGCCAGCTCGTCGGCCACCTCGAAGCCCACATTGTGACGGGTGTTCTCATACTTGTCCCCCACATTGCCCAGTCCCACCACCAGCCAGCTCACACCGGCGGATCTGTTTCCAAACAGCACGGGTATCACCTCCTTTTCTCGCATTGCTCCCCGCCCGGGGCGGGAAAAAGGGAGCCCGGAAGAGGCTGTGCCTCCACCGGACTCCCGGATCAGACCTTCCTTACAGGAACAGCTTGGAGACCGAGATCTCCTCGTAGATGCGCTCGATGGCGTCGGCAAACATGGGCGCCACGGACAGATACTTGATCTTGCTGCTGGTCTTGCCGCCGGGCGCGGGGATGGTGTCCAGGAACAGGACCTCGTCCAGGGCGCTCTCCTCGATGCGCTGCACGGCGGGGCCGGAGAGAACGCCGTGGGAGGCGCAGGCAGTGACCGACTTGGCGCCGCCGATCTCCACCAGGGCCTTGGCCGCATGGCAGAGGGACCCGCCGGTGTCCACCATGTCGTCCAGAAGGATGACGCGCTTGCCCTTCACGTCGCCGATGATGTTCATAACCTCGGAGGAGTTGGCCTTCTGGCGGCGCTTATCCACGATGGCCAGAGGCATATCCAGCTTCTGGGCAAAAGCCCGGGCACGTGCCACGGAGCCCACGTCGGGAGAGACCACCATGACCTCGTCGTGGCAGTCCTTGTACTTCTCCAGGAAGTGGTTGACGAAGATGGGGGAACCCAGCAGATTGTCCACGGGGATATCGAAGAAGCCCTGGATCTGGTTGGCATGCAGGTCCATGGTGAGGACACGGTCGGCGCCGGCGCGGGTGATCAGGTTGGCCACCAGCTTGGCGGAGATGGGATCGCGGGGCTTGGTCTTGCGGTCCTGACGGGCATAGCCGAAGTAGGGGATTACGGCGGTGATCCGGCCGGCGGAGGCCCGCTTCATGGCGTCGATCATGATGAGCAGCTCCATCAGGTTGTCGTTGACGGGGCTGCAGGTGGACTGGATCACAAAGACATCGGAGCCGCGGACAGTCTCATAGATGGAGACATACTTCTCGCCGTCGGAGAAGGTGCCCACCTCGGCGCTGCCCAGAGACGTTCCGATCTTCTTGCAGATGTCCAGAGCCAGAGGCTTGTTGGAGCTTCCGCAGAAGATCTTGATATCCTTACCGTGTGCGATCATTTCTTATCATACATCCTCTCATATTTGTGGCAGCGGGGCGTCCCGCCGCATAGGTGACATCTCGTTCCGCCGTCTCTCTTATTTCCGGCGGCTGCGGCGCTTGGCAGCCCACTGCTTCTTGATGATCTGCCGGTCCCGGGCGATGGCCAGAGAGTCGGCGGGCACATCGTCGGTAATGGTGGAGCCTGCGGCGGTATAGGCCCCGTCGCCGATCTTCACCGGGGCCACCAGGTTGGTGTTGCAGCCAATGAAGGCGTCATCCCCGATGGTGGTACGGTATTTGGTAATGCCGTCGTAGTTCACGGTCACGGTGCCGCAGCCGAAGTTCACATGGCTGCCCACGTCGGAATCCCCCACATAGGTCAGGTGGGAGATCTTGGTCCCATCGCCGATGGTGGAGTTCTTCAGCTCCACAAAGTCGCCCACCTTCACGTCATGGCCCACATGGCAGTTGGGCCGGACATAGGCGAAGGGGCCCACCTTGGTACCCGAGAGCACGGTGCTCTCGTTGAGCTGGGAGGCGTTGACCGTCACCCGGTCGCCGATGGTGCAGTCCCGGATCATGGTGTTGGGGCCCAGCTCGCAGTTCTCGCCGATGATGGTGCGGCCCCGGAGGATGGTGCCGGGCAGGATCACGCTGCCCTCGCCCACCTCCACACGGGGGCCGATATATACGTTATTGGGGTCCAGGATCCGCACGCCGGCCTCCATCAGGCGCACGGCGCTCTCGTTCCGGGCCAGCAGCTCAGTCTCCACCCGGCTGCTCCAGTCGCCGTGCAGAGGACGGGCGCCCTGGAACCAGACGCTGCGGCCGTTGGGCTTGTCGGCCCTGGCTCTGAGCGCCCCCTCGATGGGCATCCCCTCGTCCAGAGCGGCAGCCAGAGCGGCGGCGTCGATCCGGCAGACGCCGGTCTCCTTGTCATCCAGCGGCCCGGAGACGCTGTCGCCCAGCAGCTGCTTCACCTGAGCGGCGCTCATCTGCACCGGCCGGGTCACCACGACCACGCGGCCCTCCCGTTCCCGCAGGAAGGCGCCCAGCCGTTCAGAGGCGCCGTCGGTGCCGGTGGTGATGAACCCGGTCCCCTCCGGGAAGCACCCCGCGGCCTCCTCCCGGTCGTCCTGATGGCAGACTACCAGAAAACGGTCCACACCGCCCTGCTCCAGGGCGCGCACCAGCCACACCGCCGCCGGATCGAACAGAACGTCCTCCAGCATCAGGCTCTTCCGGTTCCCCTCCCGGGGAAGAAACACAACAGCACCCGCGGTTTCCATATATGCGGTCACACTCCTTTATTCAAAACGATTATATCAAAGTGCCCCTGGAAATGCACCTCTATTTTTTCACAAGCCGCAGTTTTCGGCACTTCTCATACGATTGCACAATTCTCTTTTCATTTTCTTACCGCTTCTTTACAACATCACCACGCTCCAGTCCGCACCGCGGCGGGAAAGCGGTAAAAAATAAGGGGGGACCCGGGCCGGGTCCCCCTCACATTCTCCCGGTATCAGGCCGCGACCAGACGGCGCATCCGCATCCTGCGCCAGATCTGGACCACCTCCGCCGTGGCGCACAGCTTATCCGCCAGGTTGACCACCGCCGCTTCCATGCTGCGGGGCCGCCGTCTGGCCAGAGGCCACATGTGGGAGAGTATGATGTTTTCCTCCTGATCGGTGAGGCCGCCGCAGAGGATGCGGGCGTTCCTCGCCGCCGCCACCGGATGGTCAAAGCACTGATTGCCCGGATGGCTGCCCTTGACACGGGCATTGTAGAGATACAGGTCGTGGAGCAGACCGCAGCGGGCGACCGTCCGGTAATCCAGCCCATAGCGGCGCGCCACGCGGAAGGCCACATAGGCCACAAAGACCGAGTGCTCATAGCAGTTGCAGCCCGGGTGATGGGGAATGGCGCGCATGGAGCGCACCTCTTCCGTCCCCAGCAGATCGTCCACGCAGCTCAGAAAGCCGCTCCAATTCTCTTCGCTCAGAAAAACCATGGGGATCACCTCTCGCGCGTGTTCAGGCCCTCACAGAGGTCCTGTTTTCCATTATAGTGCCTGTATGCCCAATTGTCATGTCGTTTTGTGAAATTTCTGTTCTTTTTTCAGCGGAGTACACAGGTCTTTTTTTCTCTTTTCCAAAACGTCAGAAAATCGTAAGGTTTGGCGCCTTGTATTTTCCTTCCCCGCTCGTATATACTGACTGTACCAATCCATTTCATACAGTTCATCAGGGAAGGGGATCTGCCATGATCCGACTTGATTACCGGGACGCCCGTCCCATCTACGAACAGGTGAAGGACGGCCTGCGCCGCCTGGTGGTAACAGGGGCCATCCAGCCCGGCGACAAGCTGCCCTCGGTCCGGGCGCTGGCCTCCTCGCTGGCCATCAACCCCAACACCATCCAACGGGCCTATGAGGCCCTGGAGGCCGAGGGCTATCTCCGCGCCGTGGCGGGCAAGGGCTGCTTTGCCGCTCCGCCGGACGACATCCACTGCCAGCGGCGCAGCGACCTGCTCTTCCGCTTTGACCAGACCGCCGCCGAGCTGATCTTTCTGGGCGTTTCGCCCGGCGAACTGGCCGACCGTCTTCAGACTGCCGGCCACATACGAGGGGAGGGAACACTGTGATCACCGCAGACCACGTGACCAAAATATTTGACGGGTTCCGCGCCCTGGACGACCTGTCCATGGAGGTGCCCGACGGCGCCATTTACGGGCTGGTGGGCCCCAACGGCGCGGGCAAGTCCACCATACTCCGCCACATCACCGGCGTCTACCGGCCCGACGCAGGGCAGATACTGCTCCAGGGGGAGCCGGTGTATGAAAACCCGGCGGCAAAGGCCCGCATCGCCTCCATCCCCGACGAGCTCTACGCCTTCCTCTCGGCCTCCACCCGGGAGATGATGAAGTTTTACCGGGGCTTCTATCCCCGGTTCGACATGGCCCGGTACGAGGCCCTCAAGGACGTCTTTACCACCGTGGACGAAAAGCAGCCCATCCGCCGCCTGTCCAAGGGCATGCAGAAGCAGTCCGCCTTCTGGCTCTCCCTGTGCTGCCGGCCCGACCTGCTGGTGCTGGACGAGCCGGTGGACGGCCTGGACCCGGTGATGCGCCGGCAGATCTGGTCCCTGCTCATGGGAGACGTGGCCGAGTACGGCACCACGGTGCTGGTCTCCTCCCACAACCTGCGGGAGCTGGAGGACGTCTGCGACCATGTGGGCATCCTCTCAAGGGGGAAGCTCCTCATCGAGCGGAGCCTCAGCGATCTGCAGGACAACCTGGTGAAGATGCAGGTGGTTTTCCAGACCAGGGACCTGCCGGTCCTGCCCGAGGACATGGAGGTCCTCCACGTCAGCCAGGTGGGGCGGATCCACACCCTCATCATCCGGGGGAAGGCCGACGAGGTCACCAACCGCCTGGCCGTCTATCAGCCCATCCTCATGGACGCCCTCCCGCTGACGCTGGAGGAGATCTTTATCTACGAACTGGGAGGTGAGGACTATGCCGTCCGGGATATCGTCCTTTGAGCGAGCGGGATGGTTCAACACCACCCTGCTGAAAAAGAACTTCAAGCGCTTCTGGCCCATCTGGGCGGTCTATGCCGCCGTCCTCTTTGTCATGCTGCCCATGGAGCTGCTCTCGGCGGCCTACCGGTCCACCTCTTCGGCCTATATCACCCGGCAGGCGCTGGACATCGCCTGGAACGCCCTTCGCTCCGCCCCCTTCCTGGGGGTGATCTTCGGCGTGGTGACGGCCATGGCCCTCTTCTCCTACCTCATGGACAGCCGGGCCTGCCAGACCATCCACAGCCTGCCCATCCGGCGGGAGGGCCTCTTCCTGACCAACTGGATCTCCGGCCTGGGCTTCTTTCTGCTGCCCAATCTGGCCGTGGCCCTTGTCACCCTGGCGGCGGGAGCGGCCCTGGGGGTGGGGAGCGGCTTTGCCGCGCAGGTCCTGGTCTGGCTGGTAGTGGAGACCGCCGTGCCCATGTTCTTCTTCTGCTTCGCCCTCTTCTGTGCCATGTTCACCGGCAATCTGCTGGCCCTGCCCATCTTTTACGGTATCCTGAACGGCCTGGTCATGGGAGTGGGGAGCCTGGTGGCCGCCATCCTGTCCAAGCTTCTGGTGGGCTATGTGGAGAGCACCTTCCTGGACTCCGACTTTGCCCGGTGGTGCACTCCGGTCTATGAGATGGGCCATCTGCTCAGCGAGGAGAGCTGGGACAGCTGCCTGGCGGTGGTCTGCTACTGCGTGGTGCTGGGGGCCGTCTTCACGGCGGCCGCCCTGGCGGTCTACCGCCTGCGCCAGCTGGAGCGGGCAGGGGACCTGGTCACCGTGGGCTGGGTCCGGCCGGTCTTCCAGTACGGCTTCGGCATTTGTCTGGGCATTTGTCTGGGCCTCTTCCTCTATGACGAGCTCTTTTACGGCTTTGACGAGTCCATTCTCATCGCCCTCATCGCCGGCATGGCGGTGGTGGGAGCCTTCGCCGGGCGGATGCTGCTGAAAAAGACCCT
>JALEZN010000136.1 GCA_022772585.1 Clostridiales bacterium | reverse complement strand
CATCCTGGCCGCCGAGTGCGGCAAGGCCGTGAGCAAGGAGACCAAGGTGGACATCCTGGTCACCCCCATCGTCACCATCCTGGTGGGCGTGGGCGCGGCCTGGGTCATCGCGCCCCCCATCGGTAAGGTGGCCAGCGCCTTCGGCCTGCTCATCATGAAGGCCACGGTGCTTCAGCCCTTCTGGATGGGCATCCTGGTGTCAGTGCTGGTGGGCATCGCCCTGACGCTCCCCATCTCCTCGGCGGCCATCTGCTCGGTGCTGGGCCTTACCGGCCTGGCCGGCGGCGCGGCGGTGGCCGGCTGCTGTGCCCAGATGGTGGGCTTTGCGGTGATGTCCTTCCGGGAGAACGGCTGGGGCGGACTGGTGAGCCAGGGCCTGGGCACCTCCATGCTTCAGATGGGCAATATCGTCAAGAATCCCCGCATCTGGCTCCCCGCCATCCTCACCTCCGCCATTACCGGCCCCCTGGCCACCTGCGTGTTCGGCCTGGAAATGAACGGCGCCCCCATCAACTCGGGTATGGGCACCTGCGGCCTGTGCGGCCAGCTGGGTGTGTGGACCGGCTGGGTGGCCCCCAGCGAAAAGGCCCTGGCCAACGGCGCCGCCGCCATCCTCCCCGGCGTCATGGACTGGCTGGGCCTGATCCTCATCTCCTTTGTGCTCCCCGCCGTGATCTGCTGGCTGTTCGGCCTCTTTTTCCGAAAAATCGGCTGGATCAAAGAGGGCGATCTGACGCTGAACGGATAAGATACGATATAAAAAAGCGCCGTCCCGGCCGGGACGGCGCTTTTTCGGTCCGGTTCAGTTTTTCAGGCTCTGCATGGGGGCGGGGATGCGGCCGCCCCGGGCCACGAAGGCCTGACTGGAGAAGGGATGCACCGGCATCACCGGGGCGGAGCCCAGCAGGCCGCCGAACTCCACCATGTCGCCCACCTTCTTGCCGGGGGCGGGGATGAGGCGGACGGCGGTGGTCTTGGAGTTGACCATGCCGATGGCGGCCTCGTCGGCGATGATGGCGGAGAGGGTGTCGGCACTGGTGTCGCCGGGGACGGCGATCATATCCAGGCCCACCGAGCACACGCAGGTCATGGCCTCCAGTTTGTCCAGGGTGAGGGCCCCGCTTTGGGCGGCGGCGATCATGCCCTCGTCCTCGCTGACGGGGATAAAGGCGCCGGACAGGCCGCCCACGTGGGAGGAGGCCATGACGCCGCCCTTCTTCACCGCGTCGTTAAGGAGGGCCAGCGCGGCGGTGGTGCCGTGGGTGCCGCAGACCTCCAGGCCCATCTCCTCCAGGATGCGGGCCACGCTGTCCCCGATGGCGGGGGTGGGGGCCAGGGACAGGTCCACGATGCCGAAGGGCACGCCCAGGCGGCGGCTGGCCTCCTGGGCTACCAGCTGGCCCATGCGGGTGATGCGGAAGGCGGTCTTTTTCACGGTCTCGGCCACCTGGTCGAAGGGAATGCCCTTGACGGCCTGGAGGGCGTGGTGCACCACACCGGGACCGGAGACGCCCACGTTGATGACGCAGTCCCCCTCGCCCACGCCGTGGAAGGCGCCGGCCATGAAGGGATTGTCCTCCACCGCGTTGCAGAACACCACCAGCTTGGCGCAGCCGAAGCCGCCCCGGTCGGCGGTGAGCTGGGCGCACTCCTTGATGGTCCGGCCCATGGCGGCCACCGCGTCCATGTTGATGCCGGCCTTGGTGGAGCCCACGTTCACCGAGGAGCACACATAATCGGTGCGGGCCAGGGCCTCGGGGATGGACTGGATGAGCTTGCGGTCGGCGGGGGTGAGGCCCTTCTGCACCAGGGCGGAGAAGCCGCCGATGAAGTCCACGCCGGCAGTCCTGGCGGCGTCGTCCATGGCGGTGGCAAAGGGCACATAGTCCCGGGCGTCGCTGGCCCCGGCAACCAGGGCCATGGGGGTCACCGAGATGCGCTTGTTGACGATGGGGATGCCGTACTCCCGCTCAATATCCTCGCCGGTGGCCACCAGGCGGTCGGCGCAGCGGGTGATCTTATCATAAATTTTCCGGCAGGCGCGCTTGGGGTCGGAATCGGCGCAGTCCAGCAGGGAGATGCCCATGGTGATGGTACGGATATCCAGGTGCTGCTGGTCGATCATATGGATGGTGTCCAGGATCTCGTTGGTGTTGATCATGGGACTCAACTCCTTTCGGTATCATCAGGGTGCGGAAAGGCTCAGATGCGGTGCATGGCGTTGAAGATGTCCTCACGCTGGATGTGGATGGACAGCCCCCGGTCCCGGCCGGCGCCCTCCACCAGGGCCACCAGCTCGGCAAAGGGCAGCTCCACTTTGGCGCAGTCCACCAGCATGACCATGGTAAAATACTCCCGCATGATGGTCTGGCTGATGTCCAGCACGCTGACCTGGTGCTCGGCCAGCAGCGCGGAGATAAAACTGAGGATACCCACGTCGTCCTTTCCCAGTACGGTAACGATAGCGCGCATTTGAGATTCCTCCTTGTAATTGATAGTCCTGTTGATATCAGAATGTTATTGCAGTTCGTCCAGCGAGAGGCCAAAGCCGGGCAGGAAGTGCTCCATGAAGTAGTCCACCTCAGGCAGGCCGCAGGCTTTGACCGCGTCCAGGGTCTGCCCGGCGGCCCGGCGGAACTCGTTGTTGCCTGCCTTGAGTTCCTCCACGCATTTGATGTGGGCCGACAGCTTGTCGGCGGCCTTGACCAGCCGGCGCAGCTCGGGGTCATAATCCTCGTGCAGCCAGGGGGCGTAGGCGGGGCGCATGGCCTCGGGCAGCATGGAGAGCAATTTGTCGGCGGAGAAGGACTCCACCTGCTGATAGGCCTCCCGGATGGCGGGGTTATAGTATTTCACCGGGGTGGGCAGGTCGCCGGTGAGGATCTCGGGCGCGTCGTGGAACAGGGCGGCCGCTGCGGCGGCCTCCGGGTCGGCCTCTCCGCCCAGCACGTCCCGGCGGATGACAGCCAGGGCGTGGGCCAGCACCGCCACCATGTGGGAGTGCTCCTGAATATTTTCCTGGAAGGTATTGCGCATCAATCCCCAGCGGTTGATGTAGCGCATACGGGAGAGATAGGCGAAAAAGTGTTCTGCCATGGCGGTCTCCTTACATCTGCACACAATTGGCGAGAGTTATTTTATCACATGCAATAGTGCTTGTAAACTGATATATCATCAAAAATGAGAATAAAGAGAGAAAAAACGGTGCGCAGCGGGAAATCCGCGCGCACCGCTCAGGTGTCTGTGTATCAAATACACTTCTCAGACAGTCAATCCCTCCAGCTCCGCCTGGAAGGCGGCGGACTGGCTGTCGCTGCCGTGAAACTCCACGGTCATGGGCTTGTCCCGGTCCAGGGAGAAAAGACCCATAATGGACTTGGCGTTGACCACATACCGGCCGGAAGAGACGTCGATGTCGCACTCGTGCTGGTTGGCAGTATTGCAGAAACGCTTCACATCGTCCATGGAGGAGAGCATAATGGAAAATTGGCTCATAGCAGTTACCTCTCTTGATATCAGAGCGGCGGTCCTTCCTTTGACAGAGGGCGGCCTATGCCCTATAATAATGTCTGCCGGGCCGGAGGCCCGGGTCCGCTGTGACTGCGCGGACGGACACTGTCCCATATTATATCGAGTTTCATTGTAAATTACAAGCCCCAGTCCGCCGGGCGGCGGGGCCCGGGAGAGAAGGAGCCGCCATGAAGATCGCCATCTATACACTGGGCTGCAAGGTCAATCAGTATGAGACCCAGGCCATGGAGACTGAGCTTACCGGCCGGGGGCATACCCTGGTCCCCTTTGAGGACCGGGCCGACGCCTATATCATCAATACCTGCACTGTCACTGCGGTCAGCGACAAAAAGTCCCGCCAGATGATCCGCCGGGCCCGGAAGGAGAACCCGGAGGCCCTGGTGGCGGTGTGCGGCTGCTATGCCCAGACCGATCCCGAGGCGGTGAGGGCGCTGGAGGTGGACCTGATCTCAGGCACCGCCGGGCGCATGGCTTTCCTGGACGATCTGGAGGCCCTGGCCGAGGACCGGCGGGCCGCAGCCCTGGAGCGGGAGGGCCCGCTGGTGACAGTGGACAACGCCCTCCGCCGCCGGAACTTTGAGGAGCTGCCGGCCGGCGGTCTCTCCGGCCGGACCAGGGCCATGCTGAAGGTGCAGGACGGGTGCGTCAACTTCTGCACGTACTGCATCATCCCTTATGCCCGGGGGCCGCTGCGCTCCCTGCCGGCGGAGCACGCGGCGGAGCAGTGCCGCCGCCTGGCGGAGGATGGATACCGGGAGATCGTGCTCACCGGCATCGAGATCTCCTCCTGGGGGGCGGAGCGGAAGGACGGCTCCTCTCTCATCGACCTGATCGAGGCGGTGTGCGCCGCCGCGCCGGGTCTGCGGGTGCGGCTGGGCAGCCTGGAGCCCAGGACCATCACGGAGGAGTTCTGCCGCCGGGCGGCCGCCCTGCCCAACCTGTGCCCCCATTTCCACCTGTCCATGCAGAGCGGGTGCGACGGGGTACTCCGGCGGATGAACCGGAAATATGATACCGCGCGGTATTATGAGAGCGTGAGATTGCTCCGGGAATACTTCGACCGGCCGGGGATCACCACCGATCTCATCGTGGGCTTCCCCGGCGAGAGCGAGGAGGAGTTCCGGGAGACCCTGGCTTTTGTGGAGAAGTGCGCTTTCTCCGCCATGCACATCTTCCCCTACTCCCGCCGCTCCGGCACCCCCGCCGCGCAGATGCCCGGACAGGTGCCCAACGCGGTGAAGGAGGAGCGGGCCCACCGGGCGGGAGAGCTGGCCCGCCGGCTGGAGGAGGCCTATCTGGAGGCATGGGTGGGAGAGACCCTGCCGGTGCTCTTTGAGGAGAAGAAGGACGGCCTCTGGCGTGGCCACGCCCCCAATTATACGGAGGTGCTGCTGGCGGGCGAGGACCTGCACAATGTGGAAAAGCGGGTCAGGATCACGGGGCGGAAAGAGCTTTCCCTGTTGGGAGAAATATGAATGGAGCGGCGTCCGGAGCGGTATGCTCCGGACGCCGTCTGTCTGCGCGCGGGAGGGAAAGAGGAGAAAAAATAGAGGGGAGGGATCATTGATCGATGCGGCGCACCGCGCAGCGGTTGGAGCGGTACCCGGGGAAACCGCTGTACGGATCCAGATGCGTCTCACTGACAAGATCGTTGGCGTTGGCCTCTCTGTATCCATGATAGAAGTAGATCTCGCCGGGCTGGATCTTGGAGCTGATATGGGCCCTGACCTGGACCGAGGACACAGCGGTGGACAGCTCGATGAGATCATCCTCCGCGATCCCGAACCGGGCGGCATCTTCCGGATTCAGGTCAGCGGTGGGATCGGGGCGGAGGCTGCGGAGCCAGGGGACGTCATGGAGCCGGGAGTGGATCGCGTTGGGAAGGCGGGCGCCGGCGATCAGCTTGAGCGGATAACGCTGAGGGTCGCCCGGGGCGTCATCAAAGGGATCCCGATAGGTGGGGAGGGGGTCAAGCCCGTGGGACTGAGAGAACTGGGCAACTGTCTCCGACCAGAACTCAAATTTCCCGCTGGGGGTGGGGAAACCGTTTTTCAACAATTCACCGGCCACATCGGGATGCGCGCCGGGAACTTTGATCGGCAGGGGACTGGCCTTCATCTGGTCGATGGTGATATCCAGATCACGCAGCATGAACTGGATACCGGCCTCATATCCCTGGCGGAGCAGGTCGTCATCCAGATCCATGACGGCAGCCAGCTCGGAGAGGATCTGAACATCATTTTTGGACTGATACAGCGGCTCGATGACCGGATTGGTGAACTGGGCAAAGCCGCCGGGATAGGCTTTGAACTCCCCACGCTCAAAGCTGGTACAGGCGGGCAGCACGATGTCGGCGTATTTGGCGGTATCGGTCATGAACAGGTCGATGTCCACAAAAAAGTCCAGGGTCTTGAGCGCCTCGTAGAATTTCTGGGTATTGGGGAACATTTTTGCATTCATGCCGCAGGCAAAAACAGCCTTTACAGGATAGGGCGTGCCCTCGGTGATCTGTCGGAGCAGATCCATGGCCTGGAATTCGTCCACCAGAACGGACCACAGGGGGAAGCGGTCCTGACCGATGCGGGGCTGACTGCTCTTGGGCTCACGGCAGCGGTAATATTCGTGTTCATAAGTCAGATATCCGGCGCTCTGGTCATAGTAAGTGATGGTCTCAGGGAGACAGCCGCCCACCCGGTCGAAATTACCGGTGAGGGCATTGAGGCAGATCATGGCACGGTAGTTCTGGAAGCCGTTGATCTGGTGCGCCAGAGGCGCGGAGGATTCCTGAATGCAGGCCGGACCGCTGGTGGCGTAGATACGGGTAGCCTCAAAGATATCGTCCGGATCCAGACCGGTGATCTTACTGACGCGGTCCAGATCAAACTGGCTCACATACTCGGCGTACTGCTCAAAGCCGTGGGTATATTTGGAGATGTAATCCATGTCCGCCCAGCCGTTGTCAATGATGAGCTTGGCCATACCCAGCGCCAGAGCGCCGTCGGTCCCCGCCTTGATCTGAAGGTGCATATCGGCCAGCTTGGCGGTGGCGGGCGTTTTGCGGGGGTCGATGATGATGATCTTGCCGCCCTTGTCCTTGAACGCCTGGAGGCGGGGAAGGGCCAGATGCTTGGAGTAGTACGGATTCAGGGCCCAGCCCAGCAGGACGTTGGAATTCCCCATGTCCGGACCGGCGGCGTAGAGTCCCGCGGTAGCTTCCCACGCCATTACGGCGGACTTGTAGCAGGTGGAACACTCGGAGCCGTAATTTATGGAACCAAAGGAGTAGGCGAAGCGGTGGAGAAACTGACGGTACCACTTCGTATATCCTGAGAAGAACGCCACCGAATTGGGGCCCAGTGTCTCCTTGACCGCATTGAGGCGGCGGGCGATCTCGGCATAAGCTTCATCCCAGGAGATGGGTTCAAATTTTCCTTCACCCCGCTCCCCGACCCGGCGCAGCGGAGTACGCAGACGGTCGGAGCGGTAGATGTATTGACGGCTGGCGTGGCCCTTGGCACAGAGCTTTCCCTTATTGCGGGGGTGCTCCTTCGTGCCTTCCACCTTGATGACACGGCCGTCTTTCACATAGGCGTCGATCCCGCAGTGGGTACAGGGGCAGCAGATGTCGCAGATGGTATGCTTTACCTCGATACCGGTCTCAGGACAGGGGATCTTTGCTTTTAAAAGGGCTTCAATCCGATCCATAAATGTGCCTCGCTTCCAAATTAGAGAGTAAACAGCTTGCCCAGTTTGGGAATCTTGACGCCCACTCTGGCATGGCGCAGAGCGCCCCAGAGCGTGACCTGATTGCTGGTGATGACAGGCAGACCGAAATCCGTCTCAATGGTTTCGATGATATCCAGTACATTCAGGCCGGTACAGCTGATAAAAATACAGTCAGAGTGGGAGATATCCATCTCCTTGACCTTCTGGTATACAAAGCTCGGCTGGATGTCGGCGATGGACTTCTCGCTCTGGTGCATCCCCTGGATACTGGTAACGCCGATGCCATGAGATTCCAGGAAGTGTTTTTCGATGGCGTTGGTGTCATCGGGATAGGGCGTGATGGCGGCCACCCTGTTGACGCCCAGACGCGCAAAGCCCTCCATCAGGACTGTACTGGTGGTCAGGCCGGGGGCGCCGCTGGCCCGTTCGATGCGGCGGATACATTCCTGATCGAAGCCGGGGCCGCCAATGAGGCTGCCGGAGGTACAGCCGAACATCACCAGGTCGTGATGACGGGTGGAAAACACTTTGGCGCAATCCTCCAGAAGATCGGCCATCTCCATCAGGCCTTCCGGGCTGGGCATACCGCCGAACGGAACGCGGGTGGTGATCACACCGACCCCCTCGGGGACAAAACGGTGGAAGTCACGCTCCATGGAAGCGCCGGTACCGGGATTGATCAGGCCAATTTCAGCTCTCCAGGCATACATGATATAATTCCTCCTGTTAAATAAGTTTGGTTGGAAGCCCGGCGGTCAGCCGGCTTTTCTGTGCGTCAGGTCAGACGCAGGGTCTGTCCCACGCCCAAACGGCGGGCTTTCTCCACCAGATGGACGCCGACTGCGATATCCAGCGTGCCCATGCCCATATGGGAAAAGACGATCCGTTCCCGGTCATTCTCCCGTCCGGGGCATTTGCCGCAGATGATCTCACCCAGGGACGCGTATACATTGCCGGGATCCAGCAGGTGCCCAAAATTGGGATGCTCCAGGATCTCGATGCGGTCAGAATCCCGGTTTCCCACGACCCACTTGTCGCAGTACCGGCTGATGGAGGGCTCAATGTCATTAAAGGCGAACATGGCGTCTACCAGACAGCCCTCGGGCAGCCATTCGGCCTTGATGATGGGCGTGCGGCAGGTGGTGGCTGTGAGCAGGATGTCAGACTGTTCGGCGAGCGCCTGGGGGGAGGGGGCGATCTCCAGCCGTGCCCGCAGACCGCCGGCCATCTGGCGGACACAGTCTTTCATATGGTCGGGAGTGGCGCTGTAGATGAGGATCCGCTCCAGATCAAAGTTCTCATCAAAGGACCGGATGGCGGAGCGGCCCTGCGCGCCGCAGCCGAGGATGCCCAGTGTTTTCGCGCCTTTGCGGGCCAGATATTTTGCGGCGACCACTGCATGGCCGCCTGCCGTGCGCATATTCGTGATGGAGGTGGCGTCCAGGATCGCGTAGGGCATGCCGTTGTTTTCATGACTGAGAATGAGTACATGGGCCCAGATGGTGGGGTATCCATCCGGCTGGGCGGGATAGAAATTGGTCCACTTCACTCCGGCGGTATTCAGGTTTTCCAGGCAGCCCGGCATTGCGAAGATGCAGTTTGCGCGCCCGGGCCCCACCCGCATGACCTCTTTGGACGGCACGATCATCTGACCGGAACCGTCTGCCCGAAAGGCGTCTTCAACCGCGGCCACCACATCGGGGTAGGTCAGGATGGATTCTACTTCCTGTCTGGACAGAAAAAGAATGTCAACGCTGTGCTCGCCCATATATGTTTCCTCCCTTAGAAAAGGGGCCGCCGCCGGTATGGCGGCGGCCCTACGCCTAAAAAGCTTATGCCTTAAGATACTCACCGAGGATGGAGAGGTCCTCCACATCCTCCAGACGGTTCATGATGAGGTCCACCAGCCGGTCGCACTGCTCGGGGGTAAAGATGGTGGCGGTAGCGGTGCGGAAGTTGTCGATGCACTCCTCGCGGGTATAGGGATTGCAGGGATGGCCCTTGGGGTAGTGGATGGAATCCTCATACACCGTACCGTCTTTGAGGGTGATCTTCATCTCATAAGTGGGATAACCGCCCTCACGGAACTTGTCGAACTGGGAGCTGACGCGCTCCACACGGCCCACGCCCTTAAAGCGGTTGGCCATCTCCAGAATGACGGGATCCTTGAGGTACTTTTCCTCGGCCCACTCCCAGCCCAGCTGGGGACCGCGCAGATACATAGCCAGGCAGAAGGGGATGGAGAACTGGGCGCGCACGGTAGAGGGGTAGCCCTCGGGCCAGTTTTCGCTGCGGTTGGGGATGAAGGGGGACATCTCGATGGATTCGATGTCGTCGGCCTTGATGGAATTGGCAGTGACCATTTTGTGGAGCAGGTCCATGGGAGCCTGGATCCACATGTTCACGGGCCAGTTCTTGAGGAGCATGTCCATGAGGTAGTAATGAGAGCCGAGCTCCTTATCGAACCAATCCCAGTCGCACTGATCGGATACGCCGAACCAGTAGCCGCCGTATTCCTCCAGCGCGTCCATCAGGGTGGTGATGCCCTTGTCCACGATCAGGGAGCACTCCACGCCCATTTTGGCGGTAAGGCCGTAGGTGTAATGGTAGAAATCCGTGTTGGTGGCGTTGATCTGCTCGGTAGCCACAGGGCACATGCCGGCGGCGGTACCGATGAGCTGGTTGAGCTTGTCGGCGGACAGGCCCAGCAGCTTGCCGGATACGGCGGCGGGGGCGAAGATCTGCCAGCAGTAGAGGCCCCAGCCGGCGTCAAAGCGCTCGGGCGTAGGCTGGACTGCCATGGCGATGCGCTGATAGACCTCAAAGCCACCGATGAAGGCGGTGAGATAATCCTTACCGGACTTGCCGTAAGCCTCGCTTACGGCCAGGCCCGCCGGAACAGCGCCGGAGCTGGGATGACCGGTCCAGGAGCAATCCTCCCAGTCCAGGAAATCGCTCATCATGCCGTTGGCAAAGGCGGCGCTGGAGACAGAGACCTTGGTCCCGTCGCCGAAGATGGTGGCGCCCTTTTCACTGGTGCCCATCACCTTGGCCACATCAATGGCCTCACGGACGGTCTTGGCCTTGGCTGCGCCCAGGGCCACACCGGCGGTGTGCAGCGTGACCATTTTGGCACGCTCGATGACCTCGGGAGGGATGTCCTCATACTTCAGGTTGGCCAGATAGTCCGCCAGGATTTGTGTGTACTTCTTCATAACTGCACCTCCAAAAAAGTTTGAATTGTTAATATATACAACTTTTTGACTAAATAAGATGGAAAATTAGGTTGAAAAAACAAGAAACGATGCTATAATAGGGACATGATTTCGAAGAAAGGGGATATTTGGTGTGAGAACAGAGTATCTGGAGTATTTGCTGGAAGTGGCCCACACCAACTCGATCTCGAGGGCGGCCAAAAAACTTTTTATCGGACAGACGACCCTGAGCGCGATCATCAATTCAGTGGAAAATGAGCTGAATATAAAGATCTTTCTGCGGACGCATCGGGGCGTGAAGCTTACGGAGCGCGGAGAGCAGGTAATTGCGATCGCCGAAGATATGGTAAAAAAGAACCGTCAGCTCCATAATCTGTGTCAGGATATGGCGCTCACCCGGCGCAACATCTCACTGGTGGCATATCCGAGCGCATGCAATATTCTGGGACTGTATCTGAGTGATAAGATACAGAAGGAGACAGATGCGTTTACCCTGACCATGCAGGAGACGCCTTCTGAAAAGGTGCTCAGCGGTATTGTGAATGGGGCGGCCAATATCGGTATCGGCGCATCCGCCCGGTATGAGTTCTTCAATCATCAGTACACCGCGCATAACAATGGATTCCTCTTTGAGCCGCTGTATACCGACCGTTTCTGCCTGTGCGTCAGCGGAGATTCCCATCTGGCCGGACGAAAGACAGTCGATGTGTCCGAGCTGGAGAAAGAACATCTGGCGGCAACGAGTGCTCATCCGTCCTCGTCTACCATGACAGTAGGCTGCCTGTTCAAATATGTGCGGTGTTTTTCCGTATTCAACAACATGGAGGTCGTAAAAAAGGCGGTACTGGAGCAGAATATGGTGGCGGCACTTCCATCACTTTCCTATTATGGAGATGAACTGGTGGCCTCCGGCAAATTGTGCTTGTTGGAACTGACCGGATTTGAAACAGAACTGACCAACTTCCTGGTGGTCAACCAGAAGAATGGGCTGAACAAGCATGAGGAGAAGCTGATCGAGTTGATCCGTGAGTTTTATCGGAAGCTGGAGCTGCCGGTAAGTGGAGCTCCCGACGATTCCATACTAATCGATTCTGAAGATACAGTCCAATAGTAGTTGGTGTTGGGAAGTTAACAAAAAAAGCGGTAACAGCGGCTGGAGAGTGGGATTTCCGGAAAGATAATGAGAAAATGAGCAGAATGGAAAAAGATCGGCCTGGATAGGGCAGGTGAGACCGTGCGTGTGGAAGCGAGCGGTTTCTTTGGGGGCTGGTCAGCAGAAAGAGCATTTGCCGGAGCCTTGACCGACAGGCCGGTATGCCCTAAACTGGAAAAGAATCATCCGACAGGAGGAACATAGAATGAAACATCTGCTGATTTTGGAAGGGAGTCCCCGCCGCGCCGGAAACAGCACCGCGTTATCCAGGGCTTTCTCGGCCGCCCTGAAGGGTTGGACAGTGGAAACGGTGCGGGTATGTGACAAAACAGTCAATGGCTGCCTGGCGTGCGACCACTGCTGGAGCCGGGAGGGGAAACCCTGCGTCCAGCGGGACGACATGAATGAGCTGTGTGAGCAGATCGAGCGGGCTGACGCGGTCGTCCTGGCGACGCCCATGTATTATTTCAGTTTTCCGTCCCGCCTGAAAGCGGTGATCGACCGGCTCTATCCCTACTGTAAGGACAACCGCCCCCGGTCCATCGACGGTAAATCCTGTATGCTGCTGGTCTGCGGTGCCACCGATGTCCGGGATGAATTTACGCCCATGGTGGATACTTACCGCGTGTTGGCCCACTATCTGGGGTGGAAGGACATGGGCGTTCTGGCGGCGGACAGCCTGTATGAGCGCGGGGCGGTGGAGGGCACCGCCTGGCTGGAGCAGGCCGCTGCTCTGGCCGATAAGCTGAACGGGGGCGCTTTATTGTGAGATTTGCAGTGGAGGGCCAGGTATTTGAACGGCTTCCGGATTTGGTTTTCGGGGGAGTTGTGGCATACGGGATTGATAATCATTACATCCCCGCGCTTCTGGAGGGGCGGCTGGAGGCCGCCGAGGAGCGCTGCCGCCAGGAGATAGCGCCCGATCAACTTAAAACCCATCCGGCGGTCCTGCCTTACCGGACGGCGTTTCAGAACCTGGGGATCAATCCCAACAGGTTCCCCAGTTCCATTGAGGCTATGCTCAAGCGTGTGCTGAAGGGCAGCCGGCTGCCCACGATCAACCCGGTGGTGGATCTGGGAAACAGCCTGTCCCTGAAATACCTGCTGCCCATGGGAGCCCACGATCTGGATCAGCTTACCGGAGAGGTGGCTGTGCGGTTTTCCAGGGATACGGACCGCTTTGTCCCTCTGGGAGAGGACGCGGAGGAGGTATTGCAGGCCGGCGAGCTGATTTATGCCGACGCGTGCAGAGTACGTACCCGCCGATGGATCTGGCGGCAGAGCCAGATCGGCTGCGTTACACCGGAGAGCCGCACCATCTTCTTCCCCATCGACGGTTTTTCCACATGCAACCGCCAGGCGGTGGAGAATGCGGCGGCAGAGCTGGAAACGCTTTTGAGGGAGGGCTGGAACTGCCGGACCCACCGATTTACGGTAGACGCAGAGCACCCCTGTGCAGAGCTGGGAGTGTAAATTGCCCGGCTCCAGGCGGATGGGATGCCGTCCCGGTTTAGATTCATATATAATAAAATGCCTGCCCCGGAGATCCGGGGCAGGCATTTTTTGTTAAACAGGGGACTGCGGACCTTCCCCCTGCTCATCCCCCTGCCAGACTGTTTTTCCGCTCAGAAACACCCGGCGTACCTGAGAAAGAGCGCGGATGTCTCTGCTTGGATCCCCCTCTACCAGGATCATATCCGCCTCCAGACCCGGAGCCAGACGGCCGGTCACGCCGCCCAGCCCCAGCACCTCAGCGCCGATGCTGGTGGCGCAGGCGATGGCGGACAGAGGATCCATCCCGTAGTCCGTATAGTACTGCAGCTCGCGGGGAATGTTCAGATCGGTAAAGCCATCCACACAGAGATCTGTCCCGGCGGCGATGGCCACGCCGGTTTGGACCCTTGCTAGAAATCCATCCCGGTAGGCCGCATCGGCCTGCTGGAAATAGCGCAGGGCCGGAGAGGGAGCCTGGGGATCTCCTGCGGGACGCATCTGCTGATAGGCAGAGGAGTAGGCGATGATGGTGGGAACCCATACGATCCCCTTGCTGCGCATCTGGGCGGCCTGTTCCACGGTCATAAAGGTGCCGTGCTCAATGGTGTCAAAGCCGGCGCGGATACACATGTCCACGGCTGTTCGCGTGCCTGCGTGGACAGCAAGTCGGCAGCCCAGACGATGACCTTCGTCGGTAAGGGCGTCCAACTCCTCTTGGGTGAATTCCGGACGTTCGGACCGGTGGCTGGTGAGGACCTTAATCCAGCTGTGCCCCTCGCGCACCCGGGTCCGGACGGCCCGGCGCAGAGCCTCGGGGCCGTCCACCTCCTCCACGCCGGGACCAAGGTCGTGGCCGTGGCCGCCGGTCATGCAGATCCCCCGCCCGCTGGAGACCAGCCGGGGGATGGGCAGCAGATGCGCTCCGGCATGGCGCAGAGCATCCTCCAGGCCGGGGCGGCAGCAGAGGCTGCGCACGGTGGTCACTCCGCGGGAGAAAGCACGGCGGCATTGCTCCAGGGCCAGATAGGCCTGGGTATAGTCACTGTGCAGATGGGGATCCGCGGAGGACATGGGGACGGTCAGATGGGCATGGAGGTCAATAAGGCCCGGGAGAAGAGTGCCCTGAGGAAAAGCGATATGCTCCTGATTCGGACAGGCGGCCAGGAGAGAAGCTGTGGGAGCGATGGCGGACAGCCGCCCCTGTGAATTGACCAGGACACCGTGATCCTGCAAAACGGTCCTGCCGTCGCCGGTAATCATGCGGGCAGCACTGATGATCATACTGCAATCACCTTTCGCCGGATCAGGGCTGGATCAGGCTGGCCAGACGCTTCAGAGAACGTTCAATGTGCTCCTCCTTATAGTCGGTGTCCTCCACACAGCGCAGAGCGCCGGTGGGGCAGTTCCGCACACAGGCCGGTTCCAGTCCGCAGTGAATGCGGGTAGCACAGCCGTCACATTTCTGCATTTTTCCCTCAGCGCTGAAAGAGGGGGCGCCGAAGGGACAGGCCATAGCGCAGCTGTGACAGCCGATACAGCTGGTATTGTCAAATACGGTAAGGCCGGTAGAGGCGTCCTTCGACAGGCAGCCGCAGGGGCAGGCGGTAATGCAGGGGGCATCCGTACAGTGCATACAGGCGGTAGCCATATAGGTGTACTTGCAGTGCCCCTGGCTGTCGGTCTGCTCCAGGTCGAATACCACCCGGAAGGGAGCCTCGCAGCGTTGGGTATCGATATCATTCTGATCCATGCAGGCCACGGCGCAGGCGCCGCAGGCCGAGCACTTCTCAATATCCAGGTCAATGATAATGGCCATATGTCAGTTCAGTCCTTCCAGATAGTCAATCAGAGCAGCAGGGACACCTTCGCGTTCCAGCCGTCCGCGGCCGGCAGGCCCCAGACGGGCGTTCTCCCCGGTCAGGGTTTTGAGAAGGTAGCGTTTGAGAACGCCGCTGATACGGTAGTTGTCCAGGATATTCACGCATACCAGCCGGTTGCCGGAGGTGACCAGATCGACCCGGCCGCGGCCGTTCGGCAGATCAAAAATGCGGCGCTGCCCCTGTATCCGGATGTCTCCCAGACCGATAAAATCCATATCCATGAAATGAGTGATGTTGTGGGTGATGTTTCCGGGATAGGAGGTGGACACCGCGCCGGCGATATTGGCGCCGGCCGTCTCACCCTGGCGGGCGGCGTTGTCCCACAGGCCGATGATCTGGGTCTGGCCGGAGAGCAGGTTATAACCCTCGCAGCAGTCCCCGGCTGCGTAGATCCCGGGGGCTGAGGTCTGCATGTGCTGGTCGACCACGATGCCGCGGCCCAGATGGATCCCGCTGTCGGCAAGCTGGGTGTTGGCACGGGTACCGATGCACATCAGTGCAATGTCACAGGGCAGGCGGGTGCCGCCGCCAAGGCAGACATCCAGACCGTGATCGGTCTGCTCAATGGCCTGAATGGGCTGGGAGAAGCGCAGATTGATCCCGAGACCGTCCAGGCGGCGCTCGATCTCGGCCGCCACCTCGGGCAAAGCGGCGGTAGGAAAAATATGGGGCGCCATATCGGCTAAAGTGACCTGGATCCCCCGGCGGTGGAGCAGCTCTACCAGCTTGATGCCCACCATGGACGCACCGATTACGACGGCAGAGCGTACACCGCTCTCCAGCCTTTTTTGCAGTGCTTCCGCGTCACGGACCGTCCGCATACAAAAGACGCCGGGATGGTCCGCGCCCGGGATGGGGGGGACCAGAGCGCTGGCGCCGGTGGCCAGCACAATGTGATCAAAGCATGCAGTGCTCCCGTCTTCCAGGACAATTTGCCTGGTATGGGAATCCAGGGCGGTCACCGGGCTGTTCTGATGGAGCACAAGATCATACTCATCCTGAAGCGACTCCAATGTGCCGAAGGGGAACATACCATCGTAGGGCAGTTTGCCTGCGACATAATAGGTCGTGAGCATAGGATTGGCGGGGGGTTCACCAGTATTGCTGTAAACATGGATCTCGCCGCTATAGCCGTGTGCCCGGAGGGATTTGACAGCATGAAAACCGGCACAGCCGAATCCGATAATTGCAGTGCGTTGCATCACAGGCTCCTTCTGGCCGCCCTACAGGGCGGCAATGATCTCAGGCAGAGACATGGATTCGTCATAGCCCAGATTCTCCAGTGTACGGCCGGTGGACAGGTAATCCTGTCCGTTGAGCTGCCCGGCGATTACGACCAGGGATTCCAGCAGAGGAACGCTGACGTCCAGACGGCGGGCCACCGACACGGCGAATGCGCCCGCGCAGGGGCCATCCTCGGTCAGGTAGCGGTGGGCAGTATCATAGGGGCCGTCCAGCGTAAGGAAGACATCCAGCTGGGGATTGTGCTCCGGGTCCAGAAGGCGGTTCATATGGATCATGGGATCGCTGTGCTCCTCATAGCCCATGGCAGAGATGATACGGCGGCGCTCTTCGCTGGCCAGCTCGGCCAGATGGATGGAAGCGGGGGTGAGTCCATCGGTAAACAGATTGAAGTTCTGGCCCTTCTGGTCAATCCGGCAGGCAGAGAGAATGGTAGCGCCTAAATGGGTGACAAAGTTGTTGGAGTTGATGACGCAGTCAAAGACATTGACACAGGGGACCATCTCGATACAGCCGGCATAGGCGTCGATCACCCGCTGATTGTCGGAGGCGGGGAGGGCGGAAAAGCTCTTGGCCCGGAAGGGCATGCCCACCGTGGCTTCGGCGGCGCCGGTGAGGCGTGCAGGGAAAAGGTTTCCTTCCAATTCGGAAAGAGTCACATCGGCGGTCACGTTCATTTCCCGGAAGACCTTGCGGAAAATGAAGGAACCAAGGTTGCCGGGGGAGATGAGGATATGCTGCCCATCATGGATATGGGGCGCGATGGCACGGGCGACCTCCTCATGGCGGTAGGCCACCACAGAGATAATGAGCAGATCCGCCGATTCCGCAGCGGCGGCAAAATCATGCGTCACACAGTGAACGGGGGCAAATCCGCGCTCTTTGCCCCGGAGAAGGATGCCGCCGTTATCTGCAATGGCCTGAAAGCGGGAGGCAAACTGGGGTGTGTCACAGAGAGTGACCTCAAAGCCCTTGAGCGTAAAATAGGCAGCCGCGGCGTGCCCCGTGGAACCGCCGCCGAAAATGCTGATCTTATGGAACAAAAGACTCACTCCTTCAACTACAAAGTGGTGTGATAATACCATCTGAGCCCGCTTGGAAGAATATTCTTTTTGCCGGCATATCCCCAGTTTTCCAGCGGAGGCTCACGTATAAGGATGAGCGCCTGCTCCGGATCTTCTCCGATCTCCTGCAGACCGGCAAGGATGCTCTGATAGAACTGATTCTTCTGGGACTCTTCACGGCCCGGGAAACAGTCCACCTCGAATAAAAGATATCCCTGGGTCTTGGGGGGAGGGAGGAAGAAATCCTCCGGAGTGAACTCCATCATGCGAATGCTGTAACTGTTATCTGCCTTGCAGAATGTCTCTTGAAGCGCAGTACAAACAGCATTTTTTAAACGTGCCTTCTGATCGGGGGTACGGCCTTTGCACATGCTAATGGTAAGCACCGGCATAGAATCCCTCCTGTCTGACGGATGTTCCGGATCTGGATGGCCCCGGCAGAGGCGGGGTGTGCGGCCGCTCTGCCGGATCCCGGGAAACAGATATGGCGGAAGAACTGCTTTGGTTCAGCATGTACTTGCTCTGCTTTGCCGCAGACTGAATACCGGGAATAATTTCATTTTAGCCGCTTCCATTTGGAGAGTCCAATCGTTATTCGTGTTTTCGGGTTACCAAGAATTTTGTTATCGTGAGAGCAGAAAGGGCTGTTGGACGGCCGACGAACCGGGCTCTATACTGAAAATGATTCAGGGAGAAACCGCCTGAACAGAAAGGAGAATGCGGCGATGAACGTATTTTTGGAGCGGGCTTATGAGCTGGAACAGGATCTGATCGCGGACCGGCGATGGCTGCACCAGCACCCGGAACTTGGCCACCAACTGGATAAGACGGCAGATTACGTTAAAGGGCGCCTGCGTGAAATGGGTTATGAGCCAACGGATATAGGAGATCATGGCGTGACCGCGCTGGTGGGGAAACCCGCGGGACGCTGCATTCTGCTGCGGGCGGATATGGACGCCCTGCCCCTGTGCGAGGACACGTCGGAACCGTTCCGGATAGATGGTGAACGGATGCATGCCTGCGGGCATGACCTGCATACTGCCATGCTGCTTGGAGTGGCCCGTCTGCTCAAGCAGCGGGAGGAAGAGCTGCAGGGGCAGGTCAAACTGGTCTTTCAGCCGGCGGAGGAGACCCTTACCGGTGCACAGAATCTCATTGACGCGGGGGTGCTGGAGAACCCACACGTGGATGCAGCACTGGCCCTGCATGTGGATGTGGCGAGCCGCTACCGTCCGGGGACCCTCACCATGCATCGTCCGGGCGTGGCGTCAGCTTCCTGTGACCGCTATGTGATCCGCATCAAGGGAAAAGGAGGCCATGGCGCTACGCCCCATGAGTCGATCGATCCCATCAATGTGGGCGCCCATATCCATTTGGCGCTGCAGGAGATCGTCAGCCGGGAGGTACCGGCAAAAGACTCGGTGGTGTTGACGCAGGGGATCTTCCGCAGCGGAGATGCGCCCAATGTCATCCCGGAACAGGCCGAGATAGAGGGAACGCTGCGCTGTTATGACAATCAGATACGCCGGCAGGTGCTGGAGCGGATGAAGCAGATGGTGGAGATGATCGGAAGCGCTTTCCGCGCGGAGGTGCGCCTGGATGTGACCGGCGGCTGTGCGCCGGTATACAATGACCCCGAGCTTTTTGACCAGGTTGCAGGCTGGCTGAGGGAATTGGACGGCCCGGATTGGATGGATGTGGACGGGGAACTGTCGCCGGCATCGGAGGATTTTTCCAACTTCCTGGACCGTGTGCCCGGCGTGTTTTTCTTCGTTACAGCCGGAGACAGCGCGGAGGGGTATCAGTACTCCATGCACCATCCCAAAGTGGTCTTTGACGAGCGGGCGCTTCCCCGGGGCGCGGCCGGACTGGCATGGCTGGCGTGGCGCTGGCTCGGCGGGGACTGAGAAGTCTGAGTATAAACGGATCGGTCATCATTTTTTTTGTTGACAATCCACCATAACCAACGATTGGACATGGCTTTGTTTGGCGTTATATACTTAGAATCAGAAATTCCGGATCACAAAAAGTACCTCGGGATGGCCGGACCAAATGTGTGTGCGATTAGAAAACCAAAGAGGAGGGGCTCTGAAAATGAGTGAAAAAGTCCAACTGAAACGTACTTTGACCCTGTTCCCCTGCGTCATGATTATGGTAACGTCGGTCATCGGCGGAGGTATTTTTACCGTTCCCGGAGAGATCATGACCATTGCCATGGGCAGCGGACCCAATATCGTGGCCTGGATCGTGGCGGCGTTTGCGGTGCTGCTCATGGGACTGGTGTACTGTGAGCTTGCCACCGCTATGCCCGGCGCCGGCGGACCTTCGATCTACCTTCGGGAGGCCTATGGCGACAAGATGTCGTTCTTCTATGGCTGGTTCGCCATGCTCAACAATTCCGCGGTGCTGGCGGTCGTTTCCATTACATTTACCAATTATCTCAAGTTTTTCATCCCGTTGAGCCCGTTCCAGAGTAAGCTGGTAGCTACTGTAGTCCTGGTCACGGCTATGGCGACCAACGTGCGCGGCGTGAAAATGGGCGCCACAGCCACGAATATCCTTACCATCACCAAGCTGGTGGTGCTGGGCGGCATCATCATAGCCGGAGTGTTTTTCCTGGTGCCTGAGAATTTCCAGCCCGTTGTGGACGCGGAAAAGGGCTGGGGAACGGCCTTCGCCGCCGCGGTACCTGCGTTCTTTGCGTTTAGCGGATATAACCAGCTGACCTATATGAGCGAAGAGATCAAGGAGCCTGAGAAAACTTTGCCCCGCGCCATCCTGCTGGGCATCGGCGTTATTTGTGTGGTCTATATCCTTCTCTCGGTGGTGTGCGTGGGTACCCTTTCCGTGGAGACTCTGGCTGCCAGTTCCAACTCTGTGGCCATGGTCGCCGAGGTCATCTTTGGAAAAGTGGGAGCTGCGGTCGTTTCCGTCGGCGCGCTTATCTCTATTTATGGCCTGATCAATGCCGGCTTCATGTCCATGCCCCGCGTGGCGTTCAATGTTGGACGGGCTGGCCTGTTCCCCAGCTTTTTTGGGAAGATCCATCCTAAGTATGACACGCCCTACTGTTCCATCATGGTCTATTGCGGCATCGCGCTTTTCCTCATGTGGACCGGAAGCTTCAGCACTCTGCTGATGATGGTGGTCTTTGTAGGAAAGATTTCCGAGTTCCTCGTGGCCACCTCGCTGATGGTCCTGCGTAAAAAGCGGCCTGACCTGGTGCGCCCTGTAAAGATGCCTCTGTATCCCGCAAGCGTCATCCTTTCTGTCGCGCTGACGGTCTATCTGGCCTCCCTGGTACCGATGTACAAGATCCTGTGGAGCCTGGTATTTTGCGCTACCAGCGTGCCCGCCTATCTGATTTTCGCACTCCTGAAAAAGCGCGGCGGATCCGAAGCGTAATTCATGTTCCATAGAAATAAAAGGGCCGGAATCCCAGGATTCCGGCCCTTTTAATATGTATTGGAAAGGACAGTAAGGAGAATCAGAAACAGGTTTGGTTTTCCTCCGGCACTGCCAGGCCCATGCGGCGGCACAGACGGTAATACCACCGGCGTATGGGAGCCAGCCAGACCAGCAGCCGCTCCCGGGGGAGCAGCCAGTTGATGAGCAGCGACATGATCACACCGATACCGGTATCCAGCATCCGGTTGAGGGAGTAGCTCACATAGGTATCCACCGGGGTGTTGAACAGAATGATGCACAATACCACCCCGCCGGGCTGCACGGCGCCCACCCAGAAGACCTGGCTGAGGAGGATGAGGACCACCACTCCCACAAAGAGCAGGGGGATCAATGCCCAGCGGTGGTCTCCCTGGGGGAAGATATGGACATAGAGCCAGAAGAGCGCCATGCCAACAAAACCGCCGATGATGGTGCCGAAAAGCCGGTTGCCGCCATGAAGTTTGGAATGATCCATGTTCTGGCCCATGCCGAAGATGGCGCCGATACAGGCAAAGGTGGGGTTGCGGCCGATCAGGAGATAGAGCAGCGCGCACAGAGCCGCGGACAGGGCGGTCTTCAGGTTGCGCAGGCCGATCCTGGGCCATGTTCGGGCAGGGGTGTCACTCATATCATGTTCTCCTCTCCCTTTTTATGATCTGCAATCAGATTGGGCTGTTCTTTCATTCTGTTATATGTTATATATATAGAGTACCAGAAAAAACTCCGAATTTGAATTGTAGAAAAAGAGGAAAATTCTCCCCCTGTTCTGTATAAAACAGGAAACCAAACAGTTAAAATGAGATTATACTTGTATACCTAGCGAACAACTGATACAATAATGAACAAATGGCTCTCTGCGCGACTGAGCCGAAGGGAGAGGTCATATGAGCCTGGCCGACCGGTACTTTATTGAAAACTGCAAGGAGATTTTATCCCACGGCGTATGGGATACGGACCAGGAGGTGCGCCCCCGGTGGGAGGACGGTGCCCCCGCCCATACGATCAAGAAATTCGGCATCGTGAACCGCTATGACCTGCGGGAGGAGTTTCCGGTCCAGACCATCCGGCGGATGGCCTTCAAGAGCAGTGTGGACGAGCTGCTGTGGATCTGGCAGAAAAAGTCCAACAACATTCACGACCTCTCCAGCCGCATCTGGGATGCCTGGGCGGATGAGACCGGCTCCATCGGCAAGGCCTACGGCTATCAGCTGGGGGTGAAGCACCATTATCCCGAGGGGGAGATGGACCAGGTGGACCGGGTGCTCTATGACCTGAAGCACAATCCGGCCTCCCGCCGGATCCTCACCAGCCTCTACAATCACCACGACCTGAGCGAGATGGCCCTTTACCCCTGCGCCTGGTCGGTAACCTTTAATGTCAGCGGCAGGACCCTCAACGCCGTTTTGAACCAGCGCAGCCAGGACATGCTCACCGCCAACGGGTGGAACGTGATGCAGTACGCCGCTCTGGTCTATATGCTGGCCCAGGTCTCCGGGCTGGAGGCGGGGGAGCTGGTCCACGTCATTGCCGACGCCCACATCTACGACCGGCATGTGCCCATCGTGGAAGAGCTGATAAGCCGCGGGCCCTATGACGCCCCTGCCCTGTGGATAGACCCGGCGGTGGAGGACTTTTATGACTTCACCCCCGACAGCCTGAAGCTGGAGGGTTACCGGGCACATCCCCTGGCGGAGAAGATCCCGGTGGCGGTGTGAGCCGCCGGAGAAAGATAGGAAGAAAGAGGGAACGGGTATGAAAGCCATCGTGGCGGCGGACCGGAACTGGGCCATCGGGCGGGGGGGAGACCAGCTGGTCTATCTCTCAGAGGATCTGAAGCGATTCAAGGCCCTGACCATGGGCCATACGGTGATCCTGGGGCGCAGGACGCTGGCCACCTTCCCCGGCGGCCGGCCTTTGAAGGGCCGGCGGAACCTGGTGCTCTCCCGGGACCCGGAATTCCGGCCGGAGGGAGCGGAGGTCTGCGGGGATGTGGAAAGCCTGCTGAAAACAGCAGAGGAGGACGCCTTTGTCATCGGCGGCGGCAGTGTGTATGCCGCGCTGCTGCCCTGGTGCGACACGGTGTACGTCACCCGGATCGACGCGGCCTTCCCGGGCGCGGACACCTGGTTCCCTGACCTGGACGCCGACGGCGCCTGGGAGCGGACGGAGGAGAGCGGGCCGCTGGAGCAGGACGGGATCGTCTACCGCTATGTGACCTACCGGAGGAGAGCGTGATGTATCGGGACGAGATAGAGGCCTATGTACCCCAGAGTCCCCAGGAGGAGGGCGACCGGCGGATGATACTGGAGTACATCCGCCGCTTTCCGGCGGATATCCTCACCCGGGACAACGCCATTGCCCATATCACCAGCTCGGGCTTTGTGGTCAACGCCGACGCCAGCCGGGTGCTGATGGCCCACCACAATATCTACCGGGTGTGGGCCTGGACCGGCGGCCACGCCGACGGGGACGGGGATCTGCTCGCGGTGGCCCTGCGGGAGGCCCGGGAGGAGACCGGCGTGGAGCACATCCGCCCTCTTTCGGAGAAGATCGCGGCGGTGGATATCCTGCCCGTGTGGGGACACGTGAAGCGGGGGAAGTGGGTGCCCTCCCATCAGCACCTCAACGTGTCCTACCTGCTGGTGGCCGACGACCGGGACCCGCTGGAGGTCCGTGCAGGGGAGAACAGCCGGGTGGGCTGGCTTCCGGCGGAGAAACTGCTGGAGTACACCAACGAGTGGCAGATGGATGGGGTCTATACCAAGCTGCTGGAGCGGGCCCGGCGCCTGCTGGGGAAAGATTAGGAAGCCGCGGACCGTCCCAGAGAGGATGGCCCGCGACTTTTTGCGTAAATCGCCAATTTATACTAGGAAAGAGAAGGGAAAAGGTGTATACTATAACCAAGTACTCCTGGAAACAGGAATGCTTGTGTTGAAAAAGGAGGCTAGGAATACAATGATTCAACTCGACCTTTCCAATATGACCAGCTTCGTTCCCGGGGACTGGTTCTCCTCCCGCCAGACGGCTCTGGACAGGGCCCGCGTCATGCTGGAGGAGGGCAACGGCCCCGGCGGCGAATTCACCGGCTGGGTCCACCTGCCCCGGGACTACGACAGGGAGGAATTCGGCCGCATTCAGAAGGCGGCGAAACGGATCCAGTCCGACTCCCAGGCACTGGTGGTCATCGGCATCGGCGGCTCCTATCTGGGGGCCCGGGCCGTGGTGGAGCTGCTGCAGTCCCCCAACTATAATCTGAAAAAGAAGGACACGCCGGACATTTTCTTTGCCGGCAACGGCCTTTCCACCGATGCGCTGCTGGAGATTATCGAGCTGGTGAAGGACCGGGATTTCTCGGTCAATGTGATCTCCAAGTCGGGTACGACGACCGAGCCGGCGGTGGCCTTCCGCATCTTCAAGAGCCTGCTGGAGGAGAAGTACGGCAAGGAGGAGGCCAGAAAGCGCATCTACGCCACTACCGATGCCAAGCGCGGCGCCCTGAAGGGGCTGGCGGACAGTGAGGGGTATGAGACCTTCGTGGTGCCCGACGCTGTGGGCGGCCGCTACTCGGTGCTTACCGCCGTGGGCCTGCTGCCCATCGCCGTGGCCGGCATCGACCTGGAGAAGCTGATGGGCGGCGCCGCCGAGGCCATGGAGGCCCTGGCCGCGCCCGGTCAGGACAACCCGGCCTGGCAGTATGCCGCCGCCCGCCACGCCCTGTATACCGCCGGTAAGAGCACCGAGATCCTGGTGGGCTACGAGCCCTCCTTCCGCTTCTTCGCCGAGTGGTGGAAGCAGCTCTACGGCGAGAGCGAGGGCAAGGAGAACAAGGGCCTCTTCCCCGCCAGTGTGGAGTTCACCGCCGACCTGCACTCCATGGGCCAGTACATCCAGCAGGGCCAGCGCCTGATGTTCGAGAGCGTGGTCCGTTTTGAGAAGTCCAGGGGTTCCTTCACCATCCCCAACGACCCGGACAATGTGGACGGGCTCAACTTCCTGTCGGGCAAGCCCCTCTCCTTTGTGGCGGAGCAGGCCCTCCGGGGCACCCTGCTGGCCCATGTGGACGGCGGCGTGCCCAACGTGATCATCCGGTGTGCCCGCCGGGACGAGCGCACTGTGGGTCAGCTCATCTACTTCTTTGAGTACGCCTGCGGTCTGTCCGGCTATCTGCTGGAGGTCAATCCCTTCGACCAGCCGGGCGTGGAGGCGTATAAAAAGAATATGTACGCCCTGCTGGGCAAGCCGGGCTACGAGGATCAGAAGGCGGCGCTGGAGGCCCGCCTGAATGGATGAGGCGTTGCGGGATCCTTTGAATTTTCAATGAACAACTCTGTAAATTGGTTGCAATCCGGACGTAAACATGGTAACATGAAACAAAGACCGGGAGGTCCCGGTGGACAAATAAGGAGTGATAACATATGGTGAGAGTGATCATGGGTGTCAAGGGCACTGGTAAGACCAAGCAGATGATCGACCTCATTAATTCCGCGGTGCACAGTGAGAACGGCAATGTGGTCTGCATCGAGCGGGGCAATAAGCTGACCTATGACATCCATTCTAAGATCCGCCTGGTGGAGGCCAGCCACTATGATATGGGCAGCTTCGAGTTCATGAAGGGCTTTATCAGCGGCATGTACGCCGGCAATTACGACATCACCCACGTCTTTATCGACAGCCTGACCAAGATCGTGGGCGTGGACGCCACCGATCATGCGCTGGAGGAGTTCCTGGACTGGCTGAACGCCTTCTCCGACAAGAACAGCATCAAGTTCACCGTCACCATCAGCGCCGACGCCTCCCTGGCTACCGAGGGCCTGCAGAAATACTTCTAAGCTGAGCTGTTCCGGCGGGGCCGCACTTCTGTGCGGCCCCGCTTTTTCAGATCAAAAAAATTTTTTTGGATACCCTGCAATAAAACCGCCTGTATCCGCGTTATATGGGTGAAAGGACCCAAAACCGATCACAGGAAAGGAAGGTATCCATATGAAGTACAACTGGAAGAAGAGCGTCAGCATCGTGGCCCTGGCGGCCCTCCTGACCGTGGGAGCAGCGGCGGCCTCCTCCGCAGTCCGCCAGAAGATCACCGCCGAGCTGCGGCCCGACATCACCCTGAAGGTGAACGGGGAAGTGCAGGAGCTGAAAAAGGGAGACGGCAAGGAGCTGTACGCCATCACCTACAACGGCACCACCTATCTGCCGGTGCGGGCGGTGGGAGAGGCCGTGGGCATGGAGGTCCGGTGGGACAGCAAGAGCCAGACGGTGTCCCTCACCGGAGAGAGCCGGAAGCCCGCCGTTTCAGAAGATGACGGCTATATCAGCCGCGAGAAGGCCGAGGCGGCCGCACTGAAGGACGCAGGAGTCAAACGGGCCGATGTGACCTTTGAGAAGAGCAAGCTGGACCGGGACGGGGACCGGGCGGTCTATGATATCGAGTTTTACAGTGCAGAGAAAGAGTATGACTATGAGATCGACGCCCTCACCGGGGAGATTCTGAAGCGGGAGCAGGAGCCCCGGCAGACCTCCGACGCTTCCGGCCAGAGCCTGATCGGCGTGGAGAAGGCCAAAAAGCTGGCGGCGGAGCACGCCGGGCTGACCGTGAGTCAGGTGAAGTTTACCGAGTGTGAGCTGGATCGGGACGATGGCCGGGTGGTGTACGAGCTGGAATTCCGCTGCGGCGGCGAGGAATATGAGTACACCGTGGACGCGTGCTCCGGCGCCATCCTGGAGGCGGAGCGGGACTGAAGGGCATGGGTCCCGGTGGAAAAAAGGCGGGGATTCTGCTATACTGACCGTGTAACGCGGTAACGTCGGAACAGGGGGCGGCCAGCGGCCGCCCCCTCCGTTTTAGGAACAGGGAAAGGGGGTGCGGGTGTGTTTCTGATGATGGAGGGAGCCTGGGAGGCGGGACGCCGTCTGGCCCATACCGACTGCGAGCGGCTCCTGGCCGGTATCGCCCGGGGGGATCAGGAGGCCCTGGGGGAGTTCTACCAGGCCACGGACCGGGCGATCTACGCCTACGCCCTCTCTCTGACCCGCAGCCATCATGACGCCCAGGATGTGATGATGGAGACCTATCTGAAGATCCGTTCGGCCGCCCACCTCTATCAGCCCTGCGGCAAGCCCATGGCCTGGGTGTTCACCATCGTGAAGAACCTGGTGCGGGACCAGCAGCGGCGGGCGGGCCGGGAGGAGCTGATGGGCGACTGCCCCGAGGGGGAGCTGGCCCTGCCCGAGACCGACCGCAGCGACGAGGCCATGGTGCTGCGCCAGGCCATGCGTCTGCTGGGGCCGGAGGAGCGGCAGATCGTGCTGCTCCACGCGGTGTCCGGGCTGAAGCACCGGGAGATCGCCGCCATGCTGGAGCGGCCCCTCTCCACCGTGCTGTCCAAATACCACCGGGCGCTGGCAAAGCTGAAGGCGGCCCTGCTGGCCGGAGAGGAGGTGTGACCATGGGAAAGGACTGGAGTGAGCGGGAGTTGGAGCGGCTGCTCCGCCGGGCAGTGGACCGGAGCGTGCCCGATGTGTACCAGGCCATCTCCCGGGAGCCGGCGGCGCCGCTGCTGAACCCGGATGGGATCGTGCCGCCTCCCATGGCCCGCCGCAGAAAGGGACTGCCCCTGGCCCTGTGCGCCTGCGTGCTGTTGGCGCTGTGCATCGGCGGATTCGGCTTTTTCCATACCGCCGCCATCATCTCCATCGGCGGCGGACCTGACCTGGAGCTGTCGGTGAACCGCTTTCAGCGGGTGCTGGCCGCTTCGGGATACAGCGAGACGGGGGAGACGGTGCTGTCCGGGATCTCCCTGAGGTATCAGAGACTGGACGATGCGCTGGAGACAGTGGCCCGTTCCATGGAGGAACAGGGCTGCCTGACCGGGGAACAGGACATCCCCGTGGCGGTGGACGGCGGCGACTGGCGGTACAACCGGGAGCTGCTGGCCGTGACCAGAGAGGTGCTGGAGGACCGGGTGGCCGGGAGCGGCGGTCAGGCCCATATCGTTCCTGTACCTGAGCGCACAGCGCTCCCCTCCGTCCCGGCGGCAGAGGAGAGCGAGACGCCGCCGGCAGCCGTGCTGCCCTCTGTCCCGGCTGTTGTTCCGACAGTACAGCCCACCGCCCGGCCCGCCGCAGTCCCCGCTCCGGCGGATGTCGGGGAGGAGGGAGCCCTGTCGGCCGCCCTGAACCGGGCCGGATTGAAGCGGGAGGACGTGGAGCTCACAGAGCTGAAGCGGGAAGAGGAGGACGGAAGGACTGTCTATGAACTGGAGTTCCGGAGCGGGGACGCGGGATTTGAATGCGACGTGGCCGCCGATGGGACCATCCTGAAGTTCCGGCGGGAGGAGCGGGAGCCCGCACCCGTTCTGACGGTGACGAAGCAGCAGGCCTGGCAGGCAGCTTTCCGCCAGGCAGGGTGCGCGGAAGAGGAAACAGAGGACCGAACGCTGGAACTGGAGGAACAGGACGGAGCCTGGTACTATGAGCTGGAATTCCAGTGGCAGGGCCGGGAATATGAGTATCTGATCGACGCCGCCACGGGAGCCATCCTGGAGGCGGAGACCGGGCAGTAGGCCCGGAGAGAGGAGCGGGACCATGCTGCAGCACGAGATCACAGCCCCCATCCCCCTGCTGGACGAGCGGGGAAACCTGACGGAGCCGGGCTTTGCCCGGAAGCTGCTGCCGGTATATGACCGGAGCCGGATCCGCGCCCGTGCGGACCGGCGGAAGGAGTGGGACTACTACCTGGTGATGGGGGAGGGCTTCGCCCTGGCCCTCACTGTGGCCGACAACGGCTACATGGGGCTGGACTCCATCTCCCTGCTGGACTTTGAGGAGGAATGGCAGGTCACCCGCAGCCCCATGCGGCTGCTGCCCATGGGCCGCACCGGCCTGCCCGCCACCTCGGAGCGGGGGAACACCGTCAGCACCGGCCGGGGGTACAGCATCCTCTTCCGGAATGAGGGAGGAGGCCGCCGGGAGCTGCTGGCCCACATGGACAACTTCCGGGACGGACAGACCCTGGACGCCCATGTGGTCCTCACCGGTGAGCCGGAGGAATCCATGGTTATCTGCACCCCCTTTGACAAACCGGGCCACTTCTACTACAACCAGAAAATCAACTGTATGGAGGCGTCGGGAACGGTGAAGCTGGGAGAGCGGACCTATACCTTCCTGCCCGGCCGGGATTTCGGCACCCTGGATTGGGGCCGGGGGGTGTGGACCTACCACAACACCTGGTACTGGTCCTCCCTCTCCACCCGGGTGGAGGGGGTGCCCTTCGGCTTCAATCTGGGATACGGCTTTGGGGATACCTCCCATGCCACCGAGAACATGCTCTTTTACGGCGGAAAGGCCCACAAGCTGGGCCGGGTCCGCTTCCATATCCCCCGGGAGAGGGGCTTTGAACGCTTCACCGGGGCGGACTGGGCCTTCACCAGTGATGACGGACGGCTGGAGGCGGTGATGACCCCGGTGATGGACCGGGCGGCCTGTACCAGCGCGGGGATTATCAAGTCCGACCAGCACCAGGTGTTCGGCCGCTTCCGGGGCTCCGCCGTGCTGGATGACGGGAGGGCCGTCTATTTTGACGGGCCCATGGGCTTTGCCGAAAAGGTGGAGAACAAGTGGTAGGAGATCAAAAAACCGCCTGCGCTTAAAAGAGCGCAGGCGGTTTCGGTTTTGGGGGCTAATCTTCATATATTACATTGCTGTAGGTCTGGGGCGCGCCGGTATGGTCGGTGAGGGGGGCAAGGGCGCCGCCGGAGGGAGCGTACCAGACCCGGCCATCGGAGGTGTAGGCCGCCATGCCGCCGCAGAAGGGGGAATAGCGGTCAGCCTCCATCAGAGCGGCGGGTGCGCCGCTCCATGTGCAGGCGTACAGAAGGCCGCCCTCCTCCTTCTGGTACCAGAGCTGCTTCCGGTCCGGGGACATCTGCCAGGAGAGGAGTCCACTGTCCAGCAGCTCGGCCTCCCGGCCGGGAATCAGCCGGTAAAGTTCTCCGTTCATGGCCCGGACAAAGAGCGACTTCCCATCGGGACTCAGGGCGAAATCATCCACCAGCGTGTCGGGGAGCAGGGGCTCCGGCTCCTCCAAATGACCGGCCTGGAGCCGGAAGAGATGGGTCGAGTCCAGACAATAGAGGGTCTGGCCGTCAGGAGAGGCCAGAGAGTACCGCAGCAGGTCGAATTCCAGAGACTGCGCCTCGCCGTCCTCGGTGAGATAGCAGAGCGTCTCTCCCGAGCCGTATCCGACGCAGAACCGGCCGGTGAGATGGGTCACGTCAAAATACCAGGCCCGGGAGAAGATCATAGTGTTAAAGATGCTGGCCTGGGGCGGGATGGGGGAGAGAAAACTGAGATCCCGGTCCAGCAGGATGCCGCCGCTCCCCTGCCGGGTGAGGAAAACGCCGCAGGAAGGGGTGGTGTAAATGGCCTCGCTGCCGTCCCGGTTGAGGACAAGGTCGCCGCTCCACTGGGAGGCGAGGAGGATGGAGCTTGCACCGCTGCGGACATACAGGTCATCCATTTGGCCGTTGTTGGGATCGGAGGCTGAGCGGCTGTAGTAGAGATATTCGCCGCCGTCGGACACGGCCGCAGGGACGGCGTCCGTCATCACCGGGCGGGGTTCCCCGCCGTCCCGGGAGAGAAAGAGAGTGGCCTCCCCATCCTCCCCGGCGGCGGAAAAGGCCAGCGTGTCGCCGGAGGGGGAGAGAACGGGGCCGGAGAGGAGAGCGGCGCCGTCCTCCCAGAGGCAGAAGGTCTGGTTCCGGGCAGCGTCAAAATACAGCAGGCCGTCCCCGTCGGTGGTATAGCACACCACCCGGCCATCCATGGAACAGGCCAGATTCAAAAGCCGGCTCTCCTCGACATGGAGCGGAAGGGAAGTTCCACCCCAGAGGGCGTATAGCTGGGAGGCGCCCGTCAGGAGCGCGCCCTCTCCGGTGTAGGAGGGAAGAAGGTACCAGGCCGTATCTCCGTCGGGCAGGACGATCTCTTCTCCGTCCCGGTAAAGCGCCTGGGCATCACCGGAGGCCACCAGACCATAGTGCTGCCGGGAGAGGGAGAAGTCGGGGGCGGGACGGGGCCGCAGCGCCAGCATCGCTCCCGCCGCAGCCAGCAGGACCAGAAGCGCCAGGCAGGCCCGCCGGGCCCTGCGGGAGAGCCGGGGCAGCCGGAGGACCGGAAGGACGGCGGTATGGACCTGGGCCTCCTCCGGCGGGGAGGGAGGTCCTTCCTCCGAGGCGGGCGGAACGGAGGGAGGAACATCGGTCATGCCCCCCTCGGCCTGAAGGGGGGAACCGCAGCCGGGGCAGAACATCTCATCCCCGCTGCAGGGGGCGCCGCAATATGTACAGTACATATACCGCTCCTTTCGGGGATCATCCGTAGTCGATCACGCTGCCGCACAGCTTTCGGAAGGGCTGTCCCGGCATGGCGAACCAGGCGGAGCCTTCTTCGTCCAGGCAGAGGATGCCGCCGCCCAGAGCCCGGGGCGGGAACACCTGCCCCATCCCCTCCACCGGGCGGGGATTGCCCTTCCCGGCGCAGGACCAGAGAGTACCGCTGGCATGACCCCACTGGTCTGTAGAGCCGCCGGAGTCTGCCACGGTGTAATAGAGGGTCTCGCCGCCGGCGGAGAGGGCGTAGCCCTCCACATCCCGGGCCAGCTCGGTGAGCTCTCCGCCCCGGGTCCAGAGGGAGAGGATCTTGCCCTCCGGGTTGTAGACCAGCGCCCGGCGGCCGTCCGGGCAGAGCAGTCCGCCCAGCTGGCCGCCGTCGGGGGCGGAGGCGATGACCTCCGGTCCCTCATCGGGGCGGTCCAGGTCGAAAAGGGAGAGCTCCTGCCCCGCGTTGAGCAGAAGGGTGCGGCCGTCGGCGGAGGCGGCGGGGGTGAAATACTGCCCGGTCTTATGGGAGCGCAGGGAGCCGTCCGCTCCGAAGTAATACAGGGAGAGCTCAACGGTGCCGGCCGAGGAAAGGGAGAGCAGAGAGAGGTAGCCCAGGCCGGTCAGGTCGGCCGCGTCCAGAATGACGCCGGAGGTAGTCTGGGTGCGCCCGGCGTTGGCGGGCAGAGCCGCCGACATCAGCGCGGAAGCGCCGGACAGGGCGGCGGAACCATGGGACAGGGGGACGGATCCGCCCCCCTCCCGGCAGAGGAAGGTCCCGTCGTCAGTGGAAAAGAGCATCTGTCTCCCGGTCCGGTCCAGATAAAAGAAGCGGGGGGCCTCCTCGTGGAGCAGGACGGAGCTGTGGCCGTCCCAGACGAAAAAGCCATCGCCGTAGGCGGGGGTGTAATAGAGATAGTCTCCGCCGTTGGAGGCGGCCACCGGCACGGCGCCTTTCAGCACCGCCTCCTCCCGCCCGTCCCGGGTCCACCGGCAGACGGAGACGGCGGAAGTATCCGAGTGGTAGGCGGCGTAGTAGAGGTCCTCTCCATCCGGGGAGAAGCAGACCGATCTGGTATGGGAGGAGGCCAGCCGCGCGGTGACCAGCGTGTCGCTCAGCGTGGCGGTGTCCACCAGATGGAGCTCAAGGCCGTCCACATAGAAAAGCCAGCGGCCGCAGAAGGAGAGGCCGATCTCATCGCACTCCTCCACAATGGGGAAGAGCCCCCGGGCGGTGAGCAGGTAAAAGGGGCCGCTCATATCATAAGCGTTGTCCGTCCCTTCCAGACAGAGCACGGCAGAGCCGTCGGCCGAGCGGTTTTGGACCATATAGGTGTGACCGCCGGGCATCCGGGCCGCCTCCTCTCCGTCAAAGAGAAAAAGGGTAGCCTCGTCATTGCGGACCCAGCAGGAGGAATGGCTTTGCAGCCCCAGCGCAGGCCCCGGGGCGGCCTGGAACAGCCGGAGCAGGAGCACCGCCGCCGCGATGAGGAGCACGGCAGCGGCGGGAAAAAGCAGCCGTTTTCCGCGGCTCCGGCGGGACGGGACGGCCTGCGCCGGGCCTGCCTCCGGGGAGATGCGCTCCGGCGGAGGGGCGTGTTCCGCGGGGGGCTCCGGCTGGAGGGGGGAACCGCACACGGGGCAGAAGAGCCCCGCCTCTGCGTGGACAGTATGGCAGAACGGGCAGTACATGGCGTCCTCTCCTCTCGGGCCCGGGAATGATCGGTATGATCAGTTTACCATAAGCGGGACGATTTTGAAAGGGGGCCTTTCAGGTGCGGAAAGACAGACGTCAGGGGGCCGCCGGATATCCGGCGGCCCCCTGACGATAAAGAGAGGATCGAAAAGAGAAAAAGCGTTTTAATGGAAGAGTCCGGTAATGGCGTTCCAGAAGTCCCGGAACATGGCCTTGATACGGGTCCACAGGGTACCGTTGTCGGAGTGCCGGGCGGGGGCGGTCTCCTCCTCCGGTTCCTCACCGGCCTTGATCTCCTGCGTGCGGAGGATGAACTGCACGCTGTTCACGTCCTGGTTGCGGGAGTCGGTCATGGACTGGGGCTTGGCGGCGGCGTCCATCAGCAGCAGGTTGTTGTCACCCCCGGTGTGGCTCTCCCACTCATCGTCGATGAGGCCGGTGATGGTATCCTTGGCATTGCGGATGGTGTCAGTCTGGCTGAGGCCGGTGGTGGAGCGGCGCAGAGCCTCAGCCAGGCCGGACAGGGCCTGCCGGGTGCCGGCGTCCAGATCGCCGCCGCTGGCTTTCAGAAGAGACTCGGTCTGCTGCGCGGCGCCGGTCAGGGCGCTCAGACTGTCGCTTGCCGCAGTCACCAGATCCTGGGCGTCAGTCAGGGCCTGCTGGGCCTTGGGCTCATAGGCGCCCAGGGTGTCGTCCAGCTGCTTGACCAGATCCAGGGCGGTGTCGGCGTTCCGGGTGACCCGATCGGCCAGATCGCCCAGCTCATCCAGGTGGGTCAGCAGGGCGGAGGCGTCCCCCTCATGCTCCTTCAGGTCCTTGAGCAGATCGGAGGCCAGTTTGGACAGCTTCGCCAGGTCGCCGCTGAGCCCGTCATCGCCCAGAAAGACGGTGAGGCGCTGCAGATCCTCCACCACCCGGGCGGTGGGCTTGGTCAGGCCGGTGATGAGGCCGTTGATCTCGCCGATCTTGTCATTGACGCCGTCCACGCCGGAATTCACACTGTCCAGGGTGGACATGAGGTCCTGATAGTCCTGGGTCTGGGTAAAAGCGATGAGCTGCTCGATACCGGTGGCCTGGGCGTCGGCGGCCTCAGGCGAGAGGCCCTGGCCGGTAAAGTAGCCCACCAGGAAGGTGTGGAAGGGCAGCTGGGCGCGGATAACATCCTCGCTGGCGCCGGAAGCGGCGGAGAGCTCCTTGACCTTGGCCTCATAGGCGGCCTCCAGCTTCTGGGCGGCGCTGATCTTGCTGAGAAGCTCCGTGACCGTCATCTGGGTGCCGCCCACATTGACCTTGGTGCTGTCGGTCAGGTCGGAGGGGTCCACCTCGGACACGCCGCTGGCGCTCCTGAGGGCGCTCTCCAGCCTGGAGAGGCTGCTCTCCAGGTCCTCCAGAGCGTCGCCCATGTCCTCACAGTCGCTCTGAAGGTCGCCGGAGATCTGGGAGGCGGACTTGTTGTAGGATTCCAGGCTGCCGGCCAGGTCTTTGAGCTTTTTCGTGTCGGACTGGATGGACTGGATGGCGCTGCGGGCACACTCCAGCTCGGGCTTGAGGGCCATGGCGTTGTCGGTGAGGGCGGTAAGGGTGGAAGTGGTGTCGGTCAGGGCCTGGGAGGCGCTGTCCAGATGGCCGTTGACCGGCTTCATGGAGTTGGTCAGACTGCCGGAGGCGTTGAGCGCCGCGTCCACACTGCTGTAGACGCCGTCCTTTCCGGCCGAGATGGTCCCTCTGGCCCGGTTGAGCTGGTCCAGGCCGTTGGCGGTGGCGTTCAGACTGCCGCTCATGCCGTCCAGAGAGTTGAGGATCACATCCAGACTGTCGTTGATGGCGTCATAGGACTCCTCGGTCTTTTCCTTGGCTTCCCGCAGATCGGCGATCTGGTCCAGCTGCTGCAGGGTGGCGGGAACGGCCAGCAGCACCAGGCCGGAGAAGGAGAAATCCTCGCTGCCCACCCGGATGGCAAAATGCTGCTCCTCTCCGGGCATGACCATGAAGAGCACTGCGCGCAGGTTGCC
>JALEZN010000131.1 GCA_022772585.1 Clostridiales bacterium | reverse complement strand
GAGATCTGCCGGGGCTTGGCGTTGATGTAGGGCGCCATGCCCACCTTCTCCAGGTACTTCATGGCGTTCTGGCGGGCCTCTTCCCTGCTCTTTTTCAGCACCTTGGTCTGGCCCACCATGCAGTTTTCCAGCACAGTCATGTTGTTGAACAGGTTGAAGGACTGGAACACCATGCCCACCTTGGAGCGGTAGGAGGCGGCGTTCATCCCCCGGCCTGTCACGTCCCTGCCGTGGAAGAGGATCTCGCCGGAAGTGGGGGTCTCCAGCAGGTTGACGCACCGCAGCAGGGTGGATTTGCCCGATCCGGAGGCGCCGATGATGGAAGTCACGTCGCCGGGGCGGACGGTAAAGTCGATGTCCCGCAGCACCACGTGGGCGCCGAAGGCCTTGCTGAGATGCCGGATCTCCAGAATGGCTTCGCTCATCTTACTTCCCCCTCTCCTCTTCCAGATTGCGCTCCAGCACGTCCTCCGCCTTTCCGGGGTGGGTGTAGGTGCCGGCAGTCATGGTCAGAGCGTCGGTCTGCACCAGCTCATAGCTGTCCGCGCCGTCCATCCGGCGCTCCACCCACCGCAGCAGGAAGGAGGCGGTGAGGGTCATGGTCAGGTATCCGATCATCTCGATGGCCGCGGAGGGGAAGTACATGTTGTTCACACCCACGATATAGCGGTGGGCGGCGAAGAACTCGGTAAACATGATGATGAACATGACCGAGGTGTCCTTCACGTTGATGATGAAGTTATTGCCGATCTGGGGCATAATGTTGCGCAGGGCCTGGGGCAGGATGACGCTGGTCATGGTCTGCACGTGGGTCATGCCAATGGCCTTGGCGCCCTCGGTCTGGCCGGGATCGATGGAGATGATGCCGCCCCGGACCGACTCAGCCATGTAGGCGCCGGTGTTAATGGACACCACGATGATGGCGGCCACCCAGGTACCGGTGAGGCCGGTGAACTTCAGGGCGTTATCGGAGAAGTAGGGCAGGCCGTAGTAGATGAACACCGCCTGGAGCACCATGGGCGTGCCGCGGAACACCTCCACATAGACCCGGACCACCACCCGGATGAGCTTGAGCAGGAAGCGCTTGGGCAGGGGATCGTTTTTGGTGTAGGGGATCGTGTTCAGGATGCCGCAGATGAGGCCGATGATACAGCCGATGACGGTGGCCACCAGGGCCAGGATCAGCGTGTTCCGAATGCCGCCGAGATACATGGGCCAGTATTTGCTCCACAGCAGGACCACGTCCTGACCCAGCTTGACCAGCTTATCCACACTGGCACGCTCCTTTCAGTAAAGATACGGCGACCTCCGGCCCCATTCCGGGGCCGGAGGAAGTCTTGTTGTTCCATGTTGTCACGCTCCGCCTGTTCGCGGCGGCTGTGCGCTTCTTTTACACCTCGGGCTGGATGGAGATGGCCTCGTCCATCAGGGCGTTGAAGTCGTCCTCGGTCATGGTGGACAGAACAGAGTCGATGGCCTCCTTCAGGGCGGTGTTGCCCTTGAGGACGGAGATGCCGATGTTCACGTTCTCGGCCCGCTCCTCCTCGCTGGCGAACTGGAAGTCGCCGTCGGTGCCGGAGAAATTGAGGATGACCAGATTGTCGTCCTTGGCGGCGGCGCCCATGGCGGTGGGCATGTCGGTGCAGATGAAGTCCACGGTGCCGGTCTGCAGGGCCATGATCATGGCGGGGGCGTTGTCAGCGGGGGCCTGGAGCTCGGCGCCCTCGATCTGGGGCAGGCAGGAGTCATACCAGATGGTGCCGGACTGGGCGGTACACTTGCCGCCGGCAAGGTCGGCGATGGAGGAGGCGGAGGCATACTGGCTGTCCTTGGTGGTGACGCAGACGATGGTGGCGTAGTAGTAGGGGCCCGCCATGTCCACTTCCTTCATGCGCTCAGCGGTCATGGACTGGCCGGCGATATTGGCGTCCATGGTCTTGGACTGGACGGCGGGGCACAGGGAGTCCCATGCGCTGGAGACGATCTCCAGCTCCCAGTTGTTGGCCTCGGCGATCTTCTTGGCGATCATCACGTCGTAGCCGTTGGCGTAGGAGCCGGGCATGTTGGAGATGGGCACGGCGCCATTGGAGTCGTCCATCTGGGTCCAGTTATAGGGGGCGTAGGCGCACTCCATACCGACAGTGAACACGCCGTCCTCCACGCCGGTGTAGCCATCCCCGGCAGGGGCGGCGCTCTGAGCAGGAGCGGAGGGCTGGGCGGCGGTACCGCCGCCGCAGGCGGTCATGGACAGGCCCATGGTCAGGGCCAGGGCGAGGGCAAGGATGTTCTTCTTCATTGTTGTTTCCTCCAGTTTCAGTTCTGTGATGTCAGCTTTTCTGTGAGCAACAAAAAAGCCACGAACCTCCCTGGTGGAAGCGTTCATGGCGACAACTGCATCTTCTAACCGGTTTCGGATGCCCTTGTGGTCAATGATAGCGCTCCACACAGATCATGTGGCAGTCCGTGAGATCTTCTCCCAACGGCCCAGGCAACCGCCCCCCAGGCAGGGGTACGGCCCTTCGGCGGAAGGCCCTTTCTCCGGCGGGTGCGCTGCCCGTGCTGCCGGATACTGATGCAATTCCGCGCCTCTATCATTGCAGCGGGGACCGTCCCCCGCGACAATGGGTTCTTGGGCGTATTCTAACACGCAAACACAGGGCTGTCAAGCCTGTTTGTCCGCGTCCGGTGTTCGATTCCGCCTTTTGGGCATTTTGATCGGCACTTTTTTCTGTCATTTGTTTTGAATTTCCCGGCGTTATGGATTAAATGCCCGGATTTGCCCCCGTACGCTTTGGCGGATTCCGACAAAAAGCTCCGGTGTCCATCCAAAACGGACACCGGAGCGTTTCGTCATTTTTTCATCTGCCCGGGCGCAAAGGGCGAGAGCTCAAAGCGGATAAAATAGCCCTGGGGATGTCTGCACACGGGGCACATGGCCGGGGCCACCGAGCTCTCCACGATATGGCCGCATTTGAGGCACATCCATTTGATCTCCACGTCGGAGACAAAAAGACGCTCGCTCTCCAGCAATCCTGCAAATTCCCCGAAGCGGTCGCCGTGGATCTTCTCGATGCGGGCGATCTCTGAGAAAATGTGGGACGCTTGGGGAAAGCCCTCCTCCTTGGCCACCTTGGCAAAACCGGTGTAGTCGTGCTCCCACTCCTGATACTCGTTGTGCTGGGCGGCCTTCAGGTGCTCCAGCACCGTGGGGTAGAGGTCCACGGGATAGGCGCCGTCCACCTTCAGGTTCTGTCCGCTCAGGCCCTCCAGCTGGTTATAGAACACCTTGGCGTGGGCCTCCTCCTGCCCGGCGGTAAAGGCGAACACCCCCTCGATGACCTGCAGGCCCTGCCTCCGGGCCAGGCCGGCAGCAAAAGTATAGCGGTTGCGGGCCTGGCTCTCCCCGGCAAAGGCCCGCAGCAGGTTCAGCCGGGTCTCGCTCTGGTCAAAGGAAACTGGCATGTAAACTCCTCCCATTTCTTGGATGGCATGAGTATGCCCGCCGGGCGCTCTTTTTATACCTCCACTATCCGGATGCGGACGCCAGACGACATATCGCACATATACGCTTCCACATTTTTATCTGATATAACCAAATAGAAGTTTATCGTGAGCTGTATTTGTATAATATGGACAAATTTTCGGAGGGGTGGTATTATGTAATATACAGACGTACAGCAACAGGATATTCGCCGCCGTGCCGGAAAGGAGAAGGCCATGTTTGATATGAAATACTCGCGCCCCGGCGCCCTCCACGACCTGGCAGAGAAGGAGGCCGGGACCATTATGGGCCGGGATGAGCGCAAGGCCCTGAAACGGGCCGAGGAGGCTGAGCGGGCCTTCCGCCGGTCCAAGGGCTACGAGCCGGACACCTGGTGGGCTCGGCTCTGGCAGCGGTTCAAAAAAGAGAAATGAGTGCATACGCTTATGGCAGGAGGCCGCCCGTTGACCGGGCGGCCTCCTTTTATTCCGGTTGACATGTCCCGCCGCGGGTGGTACTATTATAGTACATTTGTTCTATTTCGTTGGGAGGGACCCCCATGGAGCTGATGGACAAGCTGAATATCCTGGCCGACGCCGCCAAGTACGACGCGGCCTGCACCTCCAGCGGGCTCAGCCGGAGCAGCCGCCCCGGCGGTCTGGGCAGCACCATAGCCGCCGGCTGCTGCCATACCTTTTCGGCCGACGGCCGCTGCGTCACGCTGCTCAAGGTTCTGATGACCAACTACTGCGTCTACGACTGCCAGTACTGTGTCAACCGCCGCTCCCACGACACGCCCCGGGCCGCCTTCACCCCACGGGAGCTGTGCGAGCTGACCATCGGGTTCTACCGGCGCAACTATATCGAGGGTCTGTTTCTCTCCTCCGCCGTGATCCGGGACCCGGACTACACCACAGAGCGCATGATCGAGACCCTCTCCCTGCTGCGGCGGGCGTACAATTTCTGGGGCTACATCCACGCCAAGGCCATCCCGGGGGCCGATCCACTGCTCACCCGGCAGCTGGGTCTGCTGGCCGACCGGCTCAGCGTCAACATCGAGCTGCCGTCGGAGCGCAGCCTCTCCCTGCTGGCCCCGGACAAGAAAAAGGGGGCCATCCTCACCCCCATGGCCCAGATCCGGGACGGCATCGCCGCCTCTGCCCACGAGCTCTCCCGGTATAAGCACGCCCCTCGCTTCGCCCCCGCCGGGCAGTCCACCCAGATGATCATCGGCGCCACGCCGGAGAGCGACCGGCACATCCTCACCCTGACTCAGAGCCTCTATGACAAATACCGGCTCAAGCGGGTGTTCTTCTCGGCCTACATGCCGGTGTCGGACAGCAAACTGCTGCCCGCGCCACAGGGCTTTCAGCCCCCGCTGCTGCGGGAGCACCGGCTCTATCAGGCCGACTGGCTGCTGCGGTTCTACCACTTCCGGGCGGAGGAGCTGCTGGACGAGGGGCAGCCCGACTTCGACCTGCGGGTGGACCCCAAGTGCTCCTGGGCCCTGCGGCATATGGAGTTCTTCCCGGTGGAGGTGAACACCGCCGACTACGAGGCCCTGCTCCGGGTGCCCGGCGTGGGAGTGGTCAGCGCCCGGCGCATTCTGGTGGCCCGGAGGAACGGCGCCCTCACCTTCGAGGGGCTGAAAAAGCTGGGAGTGGTCCTCAAGCGGGCCCAGTACTTTATCACCTGCCGGGGAAAGCCCATGGAGGGCCTGCATGTGAGCCCGGAGGGAGTGCTCCGCCACCTGACCGCCCTGGAAGGGCCCCTGACGGCCCAGGGCGAACCCCGGCAGCTCTCCCTCTTTGAGAGCGCCGGGTAGGCAAAAAGGGAGCCCCGCCCATCATGGGCGGAGCTCCCGCTGTGCTCTATTTTTCCGGTTTTTCCTCTCTTGTCTGGAGGGCCAGGTTCCGCCGCAGCACCGCCGGGCCCCGCCAGGCAAAGGCCCGGTCCCCGAACCGCTCCCTGAACTGCCGGTTGGTCAGGCCCTCCACCATATCCGCCGTCAGGGTATGGATCAGGTCCTGCCGGAACTCGGGCAGAGCGGTCTCCATGGCCCCGGCGTTATGGGGGCACACGCTCTGGCACAGGTCGCAGCCCCACGCATAGGGGTGGGAAGCCACCAGGGCAATCTGCTCCTGCGTCAGCTCCCCCTTTTTCTGGGTCAGGTGGGAGAGGCATTTCTCCGCTTCGAAGGTCCCGCCCCTCAGCGCCCCGCCGGGACAGGCCGCCGCGCACCTGCCGCAGTCCATGCAGCCGGGACTGGGCCGGGCCTGGGGCAGGTCCAGGGGCAGGTCGGTGAGGATGGTGCCCAGAAAGAGCCAGGAGCCGTAGGGGGGCAGGATGACCAGCCCGTTCCGGCCCATCATCCCCAGCCCGGAGAGCCGGGCGGCCTCCCGCTCGGGCAGGGGGGAGCTGTCGGTCCCCGGCACGAACCGGTACTCCGGGTGTTTTTCCCGCAGCGTATCACACACCGTATTCAGCCGCCGGGTCAAAACCAGATGGTAATCCCGCCCCCGGGCGTAGAGGGAGAGGTTGCCGGGCGCCTGCCCCGCGTAGTAGGAGAAGGCCGCCGTCAGTACGCTCCGGGCGCCGGGGCACAGCTCCTCCGCCCGCTGCCGGGCGCTGCCATCCATACCGGCGGCCAGGGTCTCATAGGGCACGCAGCCCCACCCCGCCGCCCCGGCGGCGGCGAAGAGGCCGCCCAGCTCAGCGGCCGTCATAGCGCTCCAGGGCCCGCCGGGCCAGCAGCCCGTCAGGGACGCAGGGCTCCGGGCCGTTTTTCCGCTTCTGGGTCATATCGCAGCCCTTGCCCGCCAGCACCACCACGCCGGGAACGGCGCTGTCCAGGATGGCCCGGAACACGGCCTCCTCCCGGTCGGGAATGATCTCCGCCTCCCTGCCCCAGGGGGCGATATGGCTTTGGATCTCGGCACAGATATCGGCCACCTCCTCGGGGCCGGGGTCGTCCTCGGTAAGGAGGATGCGGTCGGCCAGGGCGCCGGCCGCCCGGCCCATGCCCGCGCGGCGGTCGATGCCCTTGCCGCCGGTGCAGCCGAAGAGGACAGTGAGGGTCCGGCCGGGGTACTCCGCCCGGGCCGAACGGAGCAGGGCCTCCAGGCTCATGCCGTTGTGGGCGTAGTCCACGATGACCGAGAGCTGTCCATCGGCGGAGGAATAGTGCTCCATCCGGCCGGGCACCGCCGCCCGGGCCAGCCCCGCCGCCACGGCGCCCTCCGGGACGCCGTACACCTCGGCCACGGCGGCGGCGGCCAGGGCGTTCTCCACGTTGAAAAGCCCCGGCATGCCCAGCACCATGTCCCGCTCATAGCGGGGGGTGCGCAGACGGAAGCGGATGCCGTCCCCCTCCTTGCGGATGTCCGAGGCGTACACATCGGCCGCCGGGTCTGCCCGGGAGAAGGTGAGCACCCGGGGGCAGACCTCCGCCGAGCGCCGTATGTCCTCCGCGTGGTCGCAGTCCAGATTGACGCAGGCCGTCTCCGCCTGCCGGAAGATGAGCAGCTTGGAGGCAAAATAGTCCGCCCAGTCGGGGTGCTCGATGGGAGAGATGTGGTCCTCGCCAATGTTGAGGAACACGGCGCAGGAGAGGTCCACCCCGATGACCCGGCCGTACTTCAGGGCCTGGCTGGAGAATTCCATGGTCACATAATCGGCTCCCGCCGTCACCGCGTTGAGCAGATGCCGCTGCAGGTCCAGGGGCTCCGGCGTGGTCAGCCTGGCGGGGCGGCGCTCCAGCCCGTCGTCGGTAATGATGGTGGAGAGGATGGCGGTCTCCCGCCGACCCTCTTCCGCGCGCCAGGCGTCCAGGATGGACTTGATGTAGTAGGCCGCGGTGGTCTTTCCCTTGGTGCCGGTGATGCCCGTGACCTTCAGCGCCCCGGAGGGATGGCCGTAGGCCAGGTCGGCCAGCAGGCCCATGGCCCGGCGGATGTCGGTCACCCGGATGCAGGGGACCGCACCGCCCTCCGCGTAGGGCCGCTCGCTCACATAGGCGAAGGCCCCGGAGCGGACGGCGTCCGCCAGGTACTGCCCCTTGAAGGCCGCCCCCTTGCACAGAAAGAGGGTGCCGGGCACCACCCGCTTGGAGTCGCAGGATACCAGGGCCACCGGCGCCGTCAGGTCGGCGGGCAGTGGCTTGTCCTCGGCCAGCAGGCCGTGGCGGAGCAGGAGCTGATAGTAGTCGCCCAGAGTCAGGACGGGTCGTTCCATATCGGTCACCACCAGAAAAAGTTCGATCCGGGCGGGGAGGCTCCCCGCCGCTGTAAGGTTATATTTTATCATATCCGGGCCGGAAAAGGAAGATACCCCGGCCCCCGCCGAAAGGAGAGTCCTTATGCCCTGGACCCAGGTCTCCTACTGTTATGACGGCAGCTTTGCCGGGTTCCTCACCTGCGTTTTTGAGATCTATGTCCACCGGGAGGCTCCCGCCGCCTTCTCCACCCCCACCGACCCCCGCCTGTCCCTCTGGCCCGAGCGAAACGTGGAGACCGACGAGGCCCACGCCAAACGGGTATACGCCTCCCTGGCCAACAAGATCTCCCCCGCCGCACGGCAGCTGGTGGTCCGGGGATTCCTCACCTGCCTGCCCGACCGGGAGTTCCACCTGTGGCGGTTCATTCAATACGGTTATACGCGGGGGAGCGCCGTCACCGCCGACCTGACCGACAGCCGGGTCCTCACGCTGTACCGGGCGGTGCGGCACCTGGAGGGGGAGGCCCATCTGCTCAAGGGCTTTCTCCGCTTCTCGGAGCAGGAGGGGGTGCTCATCGGCGAGATCGAGCCCAAAAACCGGGTACTCCCCCTGCTGCGCCCTCATTTCTGCACCCGCTACGCCGGGGAGGCCTTTCTCATCTACGACCGCACCCACCGGGAGGCCCTGTTCCACCGGCCGGGGGACTGGGCCATCGTCCCGCTGGAGGACTTCCGCGCCGCGGCGCCGGGGGAGGAGGAGCGTGCCTACCGGGCCCTGTGGCGCCGCTTTTATGACACCATCGCCATCGAGGGGCGCTATAATCCCAAATGCCGCATGACCCATATGCCCAAGCGGTACTGGGGGACCATGACCGAATTCCAGACCGATCCCCCGCCGGAGAGCGGCGCCCTGCCCCGCCCGGTCAGGAGGGGCCCCCTGCATTAGCGCGCAAAAAGGGGGCGTACCGCTTTTACAGCGCGCCCCCTTTTATGGTATCCCCTCTTACACCGGGTGGGAAAAGAGCCGGTGATCCAGGAGCTTGATGAGCTCCAGCACGCTGACATACTCCTGCCTGGTGCCGTCCGGCCACTCCACAAAGCCCTGCCAGGTGGTGCTGCGGCGGGTAATGACGTAGAGCGAAAAGGTGGCCGCCTCTCCCCGGCAGGCCTCCACCTCCTCCTTGGTCATGCCGCTGTCCAGATCGGCGGCCACGGGCAGGGGCTCGTCCGGATTCTTGACAAAACTCCTGGTCCGCTCAAAGGCCTGGGGAAAGTTCTGCCGGTTGAGCACCTCCTCCACCTGGAGCAGCAGGTCCCCCAGGTCGCCGAAGGCGATGGGAGCGGTCAGGCGGCGGCTCACCACCCGGCCCCGGATGCTTCCGGCCTCCAGGCTGTCCACACACACCCGCAGGGCAGCGTCATAGTGATTCATTTTTGCTGGCATAACTATCTCTCCTCATTCTCCGGCCGCGCTCAGCCGTCTGTGCAGCCAGTCGCTGTTCACGCTGTGCCGCAGGGCCTCCTCCCGGGAGACCCGTCCCCTCCGGACCAGGTCCAGCAGGCTCTGGTCCATGGTGCCCATCCCCTCGGCGGCCGACTGGGCGATCACATTGTCGATCTGGTGGGTCTTGGCCTCCCGGATCATATTGCGGACGGCGCTGTTGACCGACATCACTTCAAAAGCCGGGGTCAGCTCTCCCTCCACCGTGGTCACCAGCTGCTGGGACACCACACCCTCCAGCACCATGGAGAGCTGGACCCGGATCTGCCCCTGCTGCTCCGGGGGGAAGGAGTCCACGATGCGGTCGATGGTGTTGGACGCGCCCACCGTGTGGAGGGTGGAGATCACCAGATGGCCCGTCTCGGCGGCGGTGACGGCGGCGCGGATGGTGTCCGCGTCCCGCATCTCTCCCACCAGAATGATGTCGGGCGCCTCCCGCAGGGCGGCCCGGAGGGCGGCGTCGTAGGAGCAGGTGTCGGTGAACAGCTCCCGCTGGGTCACCACGCTCTTCTTGTGCTGGTGCAGGTACTCGATGGGGTCCTCAATGGTGATGATGTGCCGGTTGCGGCTGGAATTCACCGCGTCCACGATACAGGCCAGGGTGGTGGTCTTTCCGCTGCCCGCCGGGCCGGTGAAGAGCACCAGGCCCCGGCTGTACCCGGCGAAGGCCATCACCCGGTCGGGGATGCCCAACGCCCGGCGGTCGGGCAGCTCAAAGGACACCACCCGGATCACCAGCCCCAGGCTGCCCCGCTGCTTCAGGGCGTTGACCCGGAACCGGGACAGCCCCCGCACCGCGAAGGAGAAGTCGTCGTCCCCCCGCTCCAGCAGGGCGGACATGCTCCGCTCCCCCGCCATATGGTAGAGTTCCTCCGCCAGGGCCTGGGTATCCGGCGGCAGCAGCCGCTCCCCCTCCCGGCGGATGAGCCCGTTGATTTTATAGGCTGCCGGCATACCGGCGATGATCAGGACGTCGGAGGCCGACCGGCGGACGGCCTCCTCCAGGATCTCCCGGATCGTCATGGCGTTCTTTCCTTCCTTGTCCATAGATGCTGCCGCTCTATCCGGGCAATTCACCGTCCCACAGCTCCGGGCCCTGGACCGGCTCGCTCTCCTCTGCCCGGGAGACCGTCTCCCAGGCCCGGATCTCAGGCTCGCCCCCGCTGTTTCGGGTCAGCCGGAGATGGAGCTCCTGGCGGTCCCCCACGGGGAAGTATTCCTCCAGCTCCGCCTGATCCCCGGCGGCAAAGGCGGCATAGCGCCGGGCGGCCGCCGCGTCGGCGGCGTAATAGGCCCTCACCGTCTCGGCGTTGATCCGGGAGAGGGCCAGATCGGCCCGGGCGGAGGTCAGCGTCAGCGCCGCGAAAATGGACAGGGTGAGCGCCAGCAGCACAGTGATCACAGTGATCACGCCCACCCCCAGGGGGGAGGACGCCTGTTCGCTGCGTTTCATCATCCCGTCGCCTCCCCGGCCGGGGTACAGGGCCACGCCGTCTCCAGCGTGTATACCGTCCGTCCCTGGCAGAGCACCCGGATCTCCATGGAGGTCACGCCGTCGGCCACCTTCGTTTCATGGCATATCTCATAGCCCTCCGGCGGCTCCGGCAGGGCCGCGCCGGTCCGGGCCGCCTCGGCGGCGGACTGGGCCAGATAGACCGCCTGGGTCAGGCGGCCGCTCTTCCGGCTCAGGCCGTGGGCCCGCACCAAAAGCCCCACGCACACGGCGGCGCACAGGGCGAATACAAACAGATCCAGCACCAGCTCCAGCAAAAAGAGGTTGGCTCTGGGGGCGCCCCGGCTCATACCGTCACCTCCCCGGTCTTTTCCAGCCCGGTCCGCGGGGCGACGCAGACGGAATAGCGCTCCCCGCCGTACACCGCGGTAACGGTGAGCAGTTCTCCCTCCGCCGTCAGCTCCAGGCCGTCCAGCGGCAGGATGGGCACGCCGTCCTCCGGTCCCAGACCGGTGCCGCGTCCGGCATAGAGCTCACAGAGCTGCCCGCCGAACACGTAGAGAACAGTATGGCAATCGCTCCCCGACTCGTCCAGGTCCAGGGCGGGCACGCCGCCGAAGGTCCCGGCCCTCACCCGCTGGGCCCGGCGGACCTGATTGATCACATAGGACAGGGCGGTCCGCTGGGTATCATGCGCCTCGGCTGCGGCCGCCACCCCCCGGTAGACCCCGCTGCCCATCAGGGTGATCCCCATGGCCAGCAGGAAAAAAAGGGAGCACAGGGCGGCCGTCAGCGCCGAGCGCAGGCTCCGGCCTGTGTAAAATCGTCTCATGTCCGGCTCCGCTCCCCTCATCTTCCGCTCCCGTCCCGAAGCAGGACCGTGACGTCGGGCGCCAGGTTGGAGGCGATATACTGGTAGTCCACAAAAAAACGCTCCTCATCCACCGTCACGCCGTACCGCTCCTTCAGGTGCTCCAGCCCGGTGGGATAGGCCCCCTCCAGAGCGTAGCACTGCACCGCGGCCCGACGGATGGACTGCCGGGTGAGCTCCAGGCTCTCCTGCCCGGCCCGCCGTTCCAGACTCCGGGCCGCCAGCAAAAGGACTGACAGCAAAAGGCACAGCCAGAGTGCCGGCAAAAGCCAGCGCCGCAGTGCCGGATATCCCCGTTGGAACAAGGAACCACACCTCCAGACAGGTCAGCCGCCGATGGCGGAGAGCGCCCCCATCAGCGGCAACATCACCGACAGGAGCACCAGCCCCACCGCGGCGCACAGGACGGCGATAAGCCCATACTCAAAGCGGCCCAGCAGCGCAGAGAGTGTCTCGTCCGCCTCTTCCTGGCAGCGGACGGCCAGCTCCTCCATAGCCCGCTCGGACACCCCCGTCCGGAAACCGGCGCTGAGGATACCGGCCTGCAGTCCGGAAAAGATGCCGCACGCCTCCGCCGCGGCAGGGAAGGGAGTCCCCCGCTCCATCTCCTCCCGGCACCGTTCCAGCGCCGGAGAAAGACCGCCGGAGCGCAGCAGGGCGCAGCAGCGGTCCATGGCCTCGTCCAGCGGCAGTCCGCTGGAGAGCATCAGGGCCATGGCCGAGGCAAACCGGCCCCGGTCCACCGCCCGGGCCGGCGCGGTGCGGCTCAGGATCCGGACCAGAGCGGCCCGCCCACGGGCGGTACGGCAGAGCCACAGGGCGCAGGCTGCGCAGAGCAGCAGCGCCGCCCCAAAGGCCCACGCCGTCCACCGTCCGGCACTGCCCAGGGCCAGCAGGCCCCGGGCAGCCGGGGAGAGGCTCATGCCCAGCTGGCCCAGCACCTGCCGGAACACGGGCAGCACCCGGGATACCAGTACCAGAAAGACCGCCGCGATGAGGGCGGCCATCACAGCCGGATAGGTAATGGCCCGGCGCAGGCTCTGCCGGGTGTCGGCCTCCCGCCGGTAGTAGTCGGACAGGGCGGAGAGCACCTGCTCCAGCCGGCCAGACACCTGGCCGATCTCCACCATGCGCAGCATATAACCGGGAAACACCCCCGCCCCCTCCAGCGCCCGGGAGAGGGACTCGCCCTCCGTCAGCGCCTGATGCACTCCGGTCAGCAGGTTTTTCTCCTCCGGCGTGCGGGCGTCGCCTGCCAGGATGCCCACGCTCTCCTCCGAGCCGATGCCCGCGCGGAGCATCAGCGAGAGCTGCAGGCAAAACACCGACAGCTCTTCCGCCCCCAGGGGGCGCTTCTTCTCACGCCTCTCAGTAGGCATACTTCTGCACATAGTTGGAGGGGGTGGTGACGTATTTCATGATACTGCTGCACCCCTTGCCGGTGGATACGAAGGTGGGGTCCATCAGCGTCCAGTTCTTGCCGTCAAAATAGATGACCTTGTCCACCCAGCCCACGCCGTCGATATAGGCGTTGATCCAGGCGTGGTACACCGAGCCGGCATACCCCACCACCAGCTTGCACGGGATCTCCTGGGAGCGGAGCATGGAGGCCATCACAGAGGCGTAGTCAAAGCAGATGCCCTTTTGGGCGGCGAGCACCTTGTCCACGTCGGGCAGATAGCCCACCGGGGGGTTCTTGGCCAGCTCATAGTCGTAGGTAAAGTTCTTGGTGACCCAGGTGAAGATGGCCTGGATCTTGTCCAGATCGGTGGCGGCGTCCTTCACGATCTCGGCCGCTTTGGCCACCGTGGCCGAATCCTCGCTGAAGTTCACATACTGGTTGGGGTAGAGGAAGGGCAGGAAGGGGTCCCGCAGCTTGAGCGTCACGGAGGTACTGTAGGCCTGGGCGTACCTGGTGCCGCTGATGTTCTCAAAGACCCGCACATTGTAGGTCCCGTCCCCCTCGGTCAGGGGGAAGGTCTCATAATTCCCGGCGTTGTTCAGGTTATAGGTGTAGGTGGTGCCTCCGCTTTTGCCGATCTGGACCTTAATGCGCACCTGCTTGCCGCCGGTGTACCTGACCATCACAAAGCCTTCGGACAGGTTGGAGACGTCCACCGCCGCCTTGCTGTTTGAGTTGACGGTGACGCCGCTCTGGACCGCGGCTCTGGTGGGAACGGCGGCGGCTCCGGCATGGGGCAGAAAGGCCGCCGCGGCCACGCCGGCCGTCACGGCCAGGGTCAAACACACGGCCCCGGCACGGCTTCTCAGGATATGTCTCATGGTGTTACCTCCTCACTTGGAATGGGGGATGGGTCTGCCGTGCCGATGTCCAGCCAGGCGGGGTAGTCGTAGTCCGCGTCATAGGGCAGGATGTCCACCTGGCGGGCCCGGACCACATACCGGTGGTCGGCCACGCCGATGGGGGTGCAGGTGGTCAGGGTCAGGCAGGAAAAGCCCTGGCAGTAGATGACGCTCCAGTCGTCCGGCTCCACAATGCGGGTCTGATCCCATACGTACTGGTAGATATGCGCTTCGTCGGCCAGGTAGAGGCAGTCGCCGGGGCCAATGGTATGCAGATAGTAGAAGGGCACATCATCGGTGATCTTTCCGCCCCGGATCCAGTTGCGGTGGCCCGCGATGGAGACGTTGCCTCCCGTCTCGCCGGGGAGCTGGGCGTAATCGTAAAGCCCCTCGCCCTGGAGCAGGGTCTTTTCATCCACCCCGTCCAGCACCGGCACGTCCACCTCCAGCTTGGGGATGATGAGGCGCATGCTGCCGCTCTTATAGTTCTTCCGGGCTTCAGTGATAAAAACCCGGTCCTGAGGCAGCCCGCCGTCATCGGCCTCGGGCCAGGGCATGGGGGTAGGCTCGGGTGTGGCCGTGGGCGCAGCCGCGGGGGCCGCAGTCGGGGACACGGCGGACGGAGCGGGGGTATAGCGGGGGGCGGGCAGCTCCCCAGCGGGTCCGCCTTGCCGTGAGAGCAGGACGGCCGCCGCCAGGGCCGCGGCCGCCAGCGCGAAGCAGAGTCCGGCCAGCGCGGTTCGTCTCTTCATGGTCCGGGCTCCTCTCAGGCGAGCTCCAGCTCCCGCACACGGTAGGAGAGCTTGAGATAGTTCCGGCGGTGCTGGCGGTAAAACGCGGTCATGATGCGCTCCATAACCATGTTGGCGTCCTCAAAGTTGGCCGAGGGCAGCATGATGACATACTGGGCACCGCTGTAGCGGGAGATCACATCGCCCCGGCGCAGTCCGTGGATGAGCACCTGGAGGAGCTGGTCCATGGTGTTGTTCAGGGCCCCCAGTTCAGGCATGCCGCCGCTGGGCAGGGAGACCGTGACCAGCGCGATATGGACGCAGGTCCCGCTGCGGGCTGCCCGGCGGGCCTCCAGCCGGTATGCCTCCCGGAAAAAGCCGTACTCGCATACGAAGGCTCCCGGCCGGACCGCCGTCTCCTTCAGGCTCTGCTGAATGACAGCCAGGTCGGTCTCCAGGCTCTTCTCCGTATCCATGATCTGACGGTACAGCTCTCGCAGCTCGTCGGACGGGGCCACGCCCAGGCTCTGGTAGAGCAGATCGGTAACCTGCTCATACCGCTCCAGAGCGGCGGCGTCCTTGCCCTGCTTCACCAGGGAGCGTATCACCAGGATGTGCAGGCTCTCGTCCAGAGTATCCAGCTCACTGGCCCGGCTGCACAGGGCGTACATCTCCTCAAAGCAGCCGTACCGCTCCAGCAGGGCGGCATATTGTTTCACCGCCTTCACGTAGATCGAGTGGTACCGGGCGGCCAGGGGGACCACCCACAGGTTGCTGCTCTGCCTGGGCAGGAAATCCCCCTCATAGAGATCCGTGGCCTCTTTATAGAGGGCCATCCGGTCCCCGTCACTGAGCCCCTCCTCCCGGGCCCGGGTACACAGCTTCTCAAAGCGGTCGGTGTCCAGCCGGCACGCGATGGCCCGGTTCCAGGAATAGGAGCCCCGCTGGGACAGGATGGGAGGCAGCGCGCTGGGGAACATGGGCTCCAGAATGGCCCGCACCCGGTAGAGCAGGGTCTTCAGGGCATTGATGGGATTGTTGCTGTTCTCGCCGGGCCAGAAGAGCTCGATGAGCTCCTGCTGGGACACATTCCGGTCCCGGTGCACGATCAGATAGCACAGTACGTTCCACAGCTTCTGGGAGCGATTGATCTCATCCGTCAGGATATTCCCATCCACCTGGAGACTGAAACCGCCCAGCATGGAAACCGACACGGTCATCTGTTCCGGCATGACGGCAGGTCGTTTCATTCCAGTCACCCTCCATTTTCCCGCAGGCTGGGAGCCAGCCGTTAAATCTTAATAAGTATAACATATTTTTCTCTGAATTGGTAGCCTTTTTTTAATTTGTTACCGTACTCCCCGAGGCATATCCCCTGCGCCTCAGCCAAGGCTCCCAGACGGGATATTGCCTCTGCGTTCCGGCCCCCGCAAAGCAGAAAAACCGCCCCGGCGGCGGCCGGGGCGGTTTCCTGTATTTGCTTTAATCCGGAATGTAGGCCCGGACCCTCAGCCGGGCGCCCAGCTCCTCCGCCAGGGCGCGGCATGTTTCGATCTCGGCGGGGCTCTTGTCCTTGTCCACCACCGTCATCACCACATGAGGGACGAAGGCGGCGGCCTTCCGGGTGAAGTCCAGCATGGCCTCCCATCCCTTCACCCCGTCCCGGGGCCGGGTGACAGCGCAGTACTCCTCCGCGTTGGAGCCGTTGAGAGAGATGGACAGGGTGTCGATCCGGCCCTTCAGCTCGGGCGTCACATCCCGGCCCTGGATCAGATTGGCATGGCCGTTGGTGTTGATGCGCACCGGGGGCAGGCCGGGAACATGCTCCTTCATCCGGTCCACCAGCCAGAGGATATCGTCCATGCGGAAGGTGGGCTCGCCGAAGCCGCAGAACACCAGCTCCCGGTAAGACGGCAGGTCCCGGCCCAGCAGGTCGGCCAGGGCCTCCTCCCGGCTGGGCTCATGGTCCAGCCACAGGTCATCGGCGTAGATGCTGCCCTTGTGGCCGTTGTGCCGCAGGCAGAACACGCAGGCGCAGTCGCACCGGTTGGTCAGGTTCACGTACAGCGCGCCCTCATATTCATAGGAAATGGTCATCATTTTAAAGATCCCTCCTCAGGAAACAATGCCGAAAAAGCGCTTTCCGTTCTCCGTGGTGGCGCGGGCCACCTCCTCAGGGGTAATGCCCTTGATCCGGGCCACGGTCTCGGCCATGCGGTAGAGGTAGCCCGAGTCGCACCGCTTGCCCCGGAAGGGCTCCGGCGTCATATAGGGGGAGTCGGTCTCCAGCATGATGCGCTCCAGCGGCAGCCATTCCAGCACCTCCAGCGCCCGCCGGGCGTTTTTAAAGGTGATGTTCCCGGTAAAGGAGAGCATCCAGCCCATGTTCACCAGGATCTTCGCCTCCTCCACGCTGCCCGAATAGCAGTGGAACACCCCCCGGACGTTGGGATGGGCCCGGGCGATGTCCAGACAGTCCTGATGGGCGTCCCGGTCGTGGACAATGGCGGGCAGGTCCAGCTCCTCCGCCAGCTCCAGCTGGGCATGGTAGAGGGCCTTCTCCTTCTCCCGGCCCTCCGCTTCCTTGATCCAGTAGTAGTCCAGGCCGATCTCGCCGATGGCCTTGACCCTGGGGTGCCGGGCCAGGGCCCGGATGGCGTCCAGGTCGGAGGGCCCTATGTCCTCCACCATCTCCGGGTGGATGCCCACCGCGGCGTACACGAAGGGCCAGCGCTCCGCCAGCTCCACAGCAAAGCGGGAACTGGCCAGGTCGCAGCCCGGATTCACCACCAGCTCCACCCCCTTTTCCTTCAGGCCGGAAAGCACTTCGTCCCGGTCGGCGTCAAAATGGGAGCTGTCATAGTGGGCATGGGTGTCAAAATACATGGCATGACCTCATGGGCGCGGCCGGTTGGCGGCGCCCCTTTCTCCAGTTTTCTTCCTGCATATCATACAATGTTTTCCGCCCAAACGCAAGCCGCCCGGCCCGTGAGGTCCGGGCCGGGCGGCGGTGGGATCAGCAGATCACGTTCTTCTGCTCGCCATCCAGCCAGGCGCGCAGATTCTCACAGACGGTGACCGCCCGCTTTTCCATGGACTGCTGGGTGGCAAAGGCCACATGGGGCGTGGCGATGACATTTTTGGCGCTGAGGAGAGGATGGTCCCGGGGCACCGGGGGCTCCATCTCAAACACGTCGATGCCCGCCCCGGCGATGCGGCCCTCGTTGAGGGCGTCGGCCAGGGCCCGGGAATCCACCACGGGCCCCCGGGCGGTGTTGATGAGCAGGGCGGTGGGCTTCATCTGGGCGATGCGCTCGGCGTTGATGAGGCCTCTGGTCTCCGCCGTGGCGGGGACGTGAAGGGAAATGATGTCGCACTCCCTGAGCAGGGTGTCCAGGTCCACCTGCTTCACGCCGGGCAGATCCTTGGGTGAGCGGTTGTATCCGTATACCTCACAGCCGAAGGCATTGGCGATGGCGGCCACCCGGCTGCCGATGGCGCCCAGACCCACCACGCCGAACTTCCTGCCCTCCAGTTCAAAGCCCACCAGGCCGGCCTTGGTGCCCTCCTGACGGACGGCGGCGTCACACTCCGCCACCTTCCGGGCCAGGCCGATGACCATGCCGAACACCAGGTCGGCCACCGCCACCGTGGAGTAGCCCGCGCAGTTGGACACATGAATGCCCCGTTCTTTACAGTAGTCGATGTCCACGTGGTCCACGCCGGTGAAGGCCACGTCGATGTATTTCAGATCGGGGCAGTGCTCCATGACCTCCCGGCGGTACTGGAAATTGGAGAGGACCACCGCGTCGGCGTCCTTCGAGCGCCGGATCAGGGTGGGCACGTCCTCCGCCCGGTCATTGTAGGCCACCACCTCCATCCGGCCGCCCACGGCCTCCTCAGCCATGGCCACCAGTTTTTCCTGGGGGATACCCAGGGGTTCCAAAAGCGCCAGCTTCATATCTCATATCTCCTTTTCTGTTCGGGGATAATATTATACCGCGCCGGGAACCGGTCCCGGCGCGGCCATTATAGTCCTTTTGGCCCTTTGTTTCAAGATTTTACCGAAAAACCGCAAATTCTTTCCGGAACCTTTACGCCGCGCCGGACAGCTCCTCCAGCGCCTCCCGCTCGTTGTCGGCCGAGAAGCAGAACCGCCCTGCCTGATCGTATACCTCCACATGTCCGCAGACCCATCGAAACTCGTAATCCATAGAAGACGCTCCTTTCTGTTCCGGTTTACACCCTCAGAATACAGAAAAGAGAGTCCCATAAAACGGACTCTCCCTTTTTCATGGAATTTTAATCTTCTATTCATCACGGTTTTACTCCGAAGGTGATATGATAGGGGCACAAAGAGAAAAGGAGCGATCCATTATGCTGAGTCTTTCGCTTGGAGTGCTGACCCTGATCGCGCTGTGCGTCTGCGGCGTGGTAAGCCTGGTACTGGCCATCGTGGGCGTGCCCCTGGCCATCCTGTTCCACCTGGTGCTGCCCACTGCCGCCCTGCTGTACGGTCTGTTCCTGCTCATCCGGGGGCTGGCCCGCCGGCCCTTCACGTGGAGTGAGCTGGTGCCCGGCGCCGTGGTGCTGGCCATCTGGTATATCCTGTGGCATTAAGCTGCTGAAATCTGAACATTTTCTTACGATCCGCCCCCCTTCTTGACTTGCCGGCGCCCGTCCGGGTATAATGGCACCGTCTATGGAAAGGGGGCGGACGGCATGGAGTCCAACAATATCCTGGTGGTGGATGACGAACCTGAGATCGCCGATCTGGTGGAGGTCTATCTGCAGAGCGAGGGGTTCCGGGTCTACAAGTGCGCCACCGGCACCCAAGCCCTGGCCGTGGTGGGCTCGGTCCCCCTGGACCTGGCCATTCTGGACGTGATGCTGCCTGATATCTCGGGCTTCACCCTCTGCGGGGAGATCCGGAAGGAGCACCATTTTCCTGTTTTGATGCTCACGGCCAAGGCCGAGGACATGGACAAGATCACCGGCCTTACCATCGGCGCCGACGACTATATGACCAAGCCCTTCAACCCGCTGGAGCTGGTGGCACGGGTCAAGGCCCAGCTCCGCCGGTACACCCGGTATAACGAGACCGACCGCAGCGCCGGCGAGGTCATCGACTTCAACGGCCTGACCATTAACCGCTCCACACACGAGTGCTGGCTCTACGACGAGCAGCTCGTCCTCACCCCCATCGAGTTCGACATCCTGTGGATGCTCTGCGAGAACCGGGGACAGGTCATCTCGGCGGAGCGGCTGTTCGAGGCGGTGTGGAAGGAAAAATACCTGGACCGGAACAACACCGTCATGGTCCACATCCGCCGCCTGCGGGAGAAAATGCACGAGCCCTCCCGCAATCCCCGCTTCATCAAAACGGTATGGGGCGTGGGCTACAAGATCGACTGATCTTTTTCGATCGTAATGGAATAACCGCCGCCTTTTTGGGGGATACTCAGGTATCTTTCCCGAAAAGGCGGCGGTTTTATGCTGGTACGTGACCTGATGAACTCCAATCTTGTGACCATTGCCCCGGCCGAGAGCGTGGCTCTGGCGGCCCGGCTCCTGTCCCGGTATGACCTGGGCGCTCTTCCGGTGTGCCAGAACGACGGCCGTCTGCGGGGCATCGTCACCGACCGGGACCTGGTGCTCCGCTGTCTGGCCCCCGGCGAGGATCCCAGGCGGCTCCCGGTGGGGGATATCATGACCCGCTCCTGCGCCTGGGTCTCCCCCGGGGCAGAGCTCTCCGAGGCGGCGGCAGTGATGGCCTCCGCCCAGGTCCGGCGGCTGCCGGTGGTGGACAACCACAAGGTGGTAGGTATGCTCTCCCTGGGGGATCTGGCCCGCTGCCACAACTGCGACATGGAGGCCGCCGCCGCCCTGGCCGACATCTCTCAGGGCGTCAGGCGGGTGTGATCTGCGGCGGAGGTCAGTCTCTTCCCATCCAGCTCCGGGCCCAGCGGAACAGCCTCCCGGACATCTCCTCAAAATCAACGGCTCCCCCGTGTTTCAGCTCCAGAAACGTCCGGATCACGGCCTGCTCTTCTTCCCCCACCGCGTCCAGCAGCTCCTGCTGGCGGCTGACATATGTTCCGGTCTGCCGGAAGCAGATGGCCTGTATGACAAAGGACGCGGACTTATACAGGCCTTTCAGGATCTCCTCGCTTTTCTCATACAGCATATTATGGACGCAGCCATGATACAGATCGCACACGCCCCGCTTCACGGCCCTCTCCACGGCGGCGCTGTCGATCTGCGCCAGCACCTCGTCCAGACTGCCCCTGATCGCCTTTGTGTCGTGGCAGAATTGGAACAGATCCGCCGTGTCCCAGTGCAGCAGCTCGTTTTTTCCCGCAAGAAAGCCGCAGATCGATTCTCTGTGGGGAAGCGTATCCAGCATCCTGCTATAAGACTGAATATCCGGAACGGTCAATTCATCCAGTATTACCACAAGGTCTATATCGCTTGTTTCAGTGGCCTCGCCCCGGCCATAGCTCCCCTGCAGGCCGGTGAACCACACCCGATCTCCAAAATTTGTATGCAGTTCCCGTAAAAAAAGCTCCATCCAGCCAGTCATATCTATCATTTCATTCGCCTCCGTACAATAATGGTATATCGTCAGGCAGTGGAAAACCATCGCGGACATAAGCGCGTCCGCGATGGTTTTTTATCGTCCTGCTTCTGCCCGCGGCAGTCCATTTTATTCCAACAGCCCGTCCACCCCGGACTCTCCCGTCACAGCAATGCCGTTTACCGCTAGGAGGCCCCGGCGACACCGTCATAGCGGCAGGGCGTTCCCAGCAGGCAGGCGCTGATCAGGACGGCTGGCCGTTCCTTTTGCTCCATCGTTCCCGCTTCTTCTATTCGCCGCGGCAGTCCAGATAGCGGGCGGTCAGCTCCAGGGTGCCCAGCATGGCCTCCAGGTGGGTGCGCTCCATGCCGTGGGAGGCCTGTACGCCCGGGCCAATCAGAGCGGCGGGGGCGTCCAGACCCGCCTTCCAGGCCACCGCCACATCGGAGGAGTAGTGAGGGTACACATCCAGCACCGCGGGGATGCCGTGCTCCCGGGCCAGCGCGGAGAGCCGGGTGACCATATCGTAGTCGAAGGGACCGGCGCTGTCCTTGGCACAGATGGACACGTGGTACTCGTCGCAGCTCAGGTCGGCTCCCACGCAGCCCATGTCCACCGCCAGCAGCTCCTCCAGATAGGGGGAGAAGGTGGCGCCGCCGTGACCCTGCTCCTCGTATACCGTGAAGGTGATCTCCAGGTTGCAGCGGGGCCGGGCGCCAGTGTCCCGCAGCCAGCGCAGCAGGGTGAGCAGGATGGCCGAGCTCCCCTTGTCGTCAATGAAGCGGGACTTGAGGAAACCACTCTCGGTAAAGACGGTCTTGGTGTCAAAGCAGATGTAGTCTCCCACCTCTACCCCCAGGGCCCGCACGTCCCCGTCTGAGGACACCTTCTCGTCGATGCGCACGTACATATTCCCGCAGTCCCGGGGCCGGGTGATCACGTCGTCAAAGACATGGGCCGCCGGGGAGAGGGAGAGGATGGTTCCGGTGTACACCCGGCCGTCCCGGGTGTAGATGCGGCAGTACTCTCCGTCCAGCGAGGGGAGCACCGGCCCGCCGATCCGGTCGAAGAGCAGTTCTCCCTTGGGGGTAATGGAGCGGACCATCAGGCCCAGGGTGTCCACATGGGCGCACAGGCCCGCCGTCCGTGTCCCGTCCCGGCCGGGGACCAGGATGGTCAGGTTGCCCTTGCGGCTGCGGCGGGTCTCATAGCCCATGCCCCGGGCCAGCCCCTCCGCCGCGTCGGTGGCCCGCCGGGTGAAGCCGGTGGGGCTGTCCGCCGCCATCAGCGTGTGAACATATTCCTTCAGCACGGGAATATAACTCTGAAACTCCATTTGAAATAACTCCTTGTTTGTGTTATCGTACAGGGTACAAACAGACCGGGGAGGTACGTCCTCCCTCCAAGAGGCGATAGATATGGCACAGGACAAGACAAACGTGATGCGGCTGCTGGACCAGAAGAAGGTCTCCTACATTCCCCACCACTATGCCGCCCCCGACGGCGCGGTGGACGGCGTCACAGTGGCAGGGCTCATCGGCCGGGACCCGGCGCTGGTGTTCAAGACCCTGGTGACCCGCGGGGCCAGCAAGGCCAACTATGTATTCGTGATCCCCGTCACCGGCGAGCTGGACCTGAAGGCGGCGGCCAAAGCCGCGGGGGAAAAATCCATCGAGATGATCCGTCAGGCCGAGCTGCTCCCCCTTACCGGATATGTCCACGGCGGCTGCTCACCCCTGGGGATGAAAAAGCAGCTCAGGACCTTTCTGGACGAGAGCGCCCGGGCACTGGACACCATGATCGTCAGCGCCGGGAAGATCGGCGCCCAGGTGGAACTCGCCCCCGAAGACCTGGCCGGGCTGGCCCGGGCCCGGTTCGCACCGGTGGCGAAATGATCTGCCGCGCTCAGTCCTTTTTGGATCCGGAGGGCTTTTTCCGCATGTCCCGCACCCGGCTTTTGACCTGCTCCATGGCGGCGGCATAGCGGGTGGAGGTCATCTGGGGGAAGGCCCGCAGCAGGCGGCGCTGGCCGAAGCCGTAGGTGGAGAGCAGCTCCTCGTTGGCGGCCTTGAGTTCGGCCAGGGCGGCCTCCCGGCGTCTGAGCGCGGCCTCCCGGGCAGTCCGGCGGGCCTCCTGCTCCGCCTTTTGGGCGGCCACACGCCCGGCGATGTCCTCCTTCAGATCGGCGCTCCGCCCGGCAATGTCCTCCTTCAGGTCGGCGCTCCGCTCGGCCAGCTCCTCCCGGATATCTGCCAGATTTTCCTTCAGGCCGGCACCCCGCTCGGCCAGCTCCTCCTTGATGTCGGCCAGGTCCTCCTTCAGGTCGGCGCTCTTCTCGGTGATGCTGATGGTGGCGTCGGCCAGGTTCTCACCCAGCTCGTTGGAGGCCTGCTTGATCCGGGCCGCCATCTCGTCGATCTGGCGCAGGCGCTTGTTCAGCCCCACCATGGAGGCCACGGTGGCCGAGAGGTCTACCGTCGCCGTGACGGAGAACAGGCACAGCAGCACCACGCCCAGCGTGTGGGGAACATGGCGCACCATGGCGGCGATCATGGGGTGGATCATATCCATGATGATGAGACAGGCAAAGCCCCACATCAGCGAGAAGATGGGGCAGATATAGCCATTGAGGTTGAAGGGGATATCCGAGTAATCCCACCACTTCTGATGGAAGAGCTTTTCCAACACGAAGCCGGTGACCCACTCCAGGGCGCTGGTCAGGACCACTGAGCACACAAAGAGCAGGAGAAAACGGTCCTTCACCGGCGTGAGAAGCGCCACCACAATGACCACGCCGAACCCGTAGATGGGGCAGACCGGCCCGTTGAGGAAGCCCCGGTTCACGAACCGCCCGGTACGCAGGGCGGCATAGCACACCTCGCTGCACCAGCCCAGAAAGGCATAAATGAAAAAGTACCACAGGAAGGTATAAAAAGTCTGCATGGTCAGCTCCCTTTCCCCGGCTGTTCTCGCCGCCGGTCCGTTGCACCACAGGTACAGGTTTCACCAGGCTCCCCACCGCTGGCGCAGCGGCTCGCCAAGTGAAGCTATTGCACCACAGGCACAAGTTTCACTAGGCTTCCCACTGCTGGCGCAGCGGCTCGCCAAGTGAAGCTATTGTATCATAAAGTCTGGTAAAAGGGGGAACTTTTTTGACATTCCTCCGTCCAACCAAGAAGCAGTCATTTCCCAGCACTGAGGCCGGCTGCAAGACCGATGATATAAGGAGAATGATTTATGAAGAAGCTTGGCACCCTTGTGCTGACCGCCGCCCTCACCGGCAGTCTGCTGACCCCCGCCCTGGCCGACCAGCCCGAGCTGGTCATCGCCCCCGCTCCCGCCGCCTATCCCGCCGTCCTGTCGGTCAACGGGACCGAGCTGGACACCAGCGCCCTTCCCGCCGGTCAGGGCCT
>JALEZN010000094.1 GCA_022772585.1 Clostridiales bacterium | reverse complement strand
GGCAATCCCCGCCTTGCGATAAGTTTTCTTAGTCAGACAGGAAGTTTCTAATCTTCCGAATCGGATTCGCTCCGCAAGATTCCGATTCGGGTGATAAACAAAAATATCCGGATTGGAGCCACCTGACAGTCAACCCCTTGAGCCGCAAGGCTTGAGGGGTTTATTATTTTTTGGCAGATGTGATGGAAAAGCGGCTTTTCCGTCACTTTTTCCATCCCGGAGAACTCCACGCAGTCCCAGGTGAGGCCCAGGATTTCCCCGATCCGTATGGAACGGCCCAGGGCCAGGAGCTTTGGGCGATGCGCAGGGTGGCCTCCTTATAGGTGGGATAGCGCTCATAACTGTTTGGGATAACCGGGACAGCGGTAATGGATCTCATACTTTTTCTTGGCTTCCTATGTACTCTTTTCACGGGCCCAGAGCCGCGCGACCTCCTTTTCTCCGCTGTGAACGGAAGTACCCATTTACAGTGGGGAGTTCGGTAGCTGCCCTGGCGGTTGTGCCGGGCCAGCTTGTCGAGCTGATCGACGAGGGCGTTGCAGACCCCCTGTTTCCGGAAAATTTCCGCCGGCACCACGCTTCCGGGAGGTTTTTGCGTTTCTGCGAAGCCTTGGGATCAGAGAGCTTTTGAAACGTTGCCCTCGGCCCATCGAATATCTGTCTCTCTTTGGAATCGTCCGGTCAGTATAGATGCAGTATGGGGTGGCGAGACACCCTGCTCCATGGGCGACTGCGGACACTAGCGCTGAACCCGGCTGCAACTGCTGCTGCGCATGTTCTTTGACCTCACGGAGAAGGTCGGTACGGAGAAAACAACAGTCTGTGCCGGGGAGACCGTCCAGCTCTTGGCAAGGGAGCTGGGGGCGCGGAGGGACCTCCCGTCCTGCCGGGGAGCGGGGGGGCCGGGTGTCGGGACCGGCCTGGTGGAGCAGCGCTCTATGCTGGGGGAGACAGGTCCCAGGCCGTTACGCTATGCGCTGAACGAGGTTTTCATTTTTGGGTATAAAAAGGCCCGAGGGCGATACGATCCGCTCTCAGGCCATTTTTCATGTGTTCGGCGGGGATGTTATCCCTAAGCCGAGGATTCTCCGATTTTTGAGGTATTTGCAGTTCGGGGCACTACGACAAGGCGTGCCGCCGATGGCGAAGGTGCGGCGGCTCTTCTCCGCCTTGCTCTGGCTGTCGGTCTGGTAGTGCTGGAGCATCTGCAGCTCCAGCTTCAGGAACAGCACGTTCTGCCGACCTAGGAACAGGATATTGATCTCCCGGCGGCGGGTCTATCCAAAGGGGAGCGTCAACGCCTAGGGAGCCATGCCCCTGCCCATCGACATCGAGTGCCAGGAGGATATGGCCATCCCCCTGTGGGACGGGGCGGCCCGTTTAACACGAATTTCCATGTGACCAAGACCGGCTTCCCCAAAAATCGGGTGTCCGGCTGGCAGGGCTTTGAGGCCCCCGGCCCCGCCTACTGGTGTCAGTATGGCTACGCCATCTGCAAGGTTGACGTCCGTGGGATCGCCCATTCCGACGGCGATATGGTATTCATGGGCCGTCAGGAGGGCATGGACGTCTATGAAACCATTGTCAACCGGGGTTTGGTACAGGAATACCGTCTCAGCAGCCCTATCGCGCTGGGGCGCTTGGCGGAGTTTTTGATGGATAACACCGGCAACCCGACCTCCGCCAACAACATCAGCGACCCAAAACATTTCAGAGAGAGTATGGGCCACTCTTGCAGATCAACGACCCTCAGCACCTAGCACCAGAATAATCCAAATGCGATCCAAAGGGCGCGGATCAGTAAAGGTTTGACACAAAAAACCCTTGCGGGCCGCTGCGGCTGCTCGGATGATACCGCCCGGGTCCGGGAAAGCGGAGCACGGACGGCATCTGTTGAAACCCTTAGTATCCTGCCTGAATGCCTGGAGGACCCCTGGTTCACCAGCGTGTACCTGCGGGAGCAGACCGCTGCGCCATCAGGATTCATAAGCAACCCCCGAGATCTTATAGCAGTCCCGCACTGCGATCAGCACATCGTTGCCGCCCTTATTTTCCGGGGTGTGGCACTGATCCCCTGTCTGTCAACTTTTTGATAAGACCGCTCGCCCTATCACCTTGCGTTTCTACGATAGGCAGCGTATCGGATCCTGGTTTTTTCGCGCGCTTTTGGGCGGGGAGATCAGGGGCAGGAGGGACCTTTCCCAGCCCCCTCGGGAAGACGCACGGTGAACGTGCTGCCCTGGTCCGCCACGCTGTGGACTTCGATGCTGCCGCCGCACAATTCCACAATGCGATGGACAATGGCGAGTCCCAGGCCCAGACCCTGGCCTTTTTTCCCGGCGGGCCCCTGGTAGTATTTGTCGAACACGTGCCTCTGGGTCTCTTCGTCCATGCCGATGCCGGTGTCCGACACCCGGACGGCGATCTCCCCGGCCGAGACGGTCAGGGTCACCGTGATCTCACCCCCTTCGGGGGTGTACTTGATGGCGTTGTTCAGCAGATTGAGCCACACATGGCGCATGACCTCCTGGTTGCCCACGAAGGAGGCCTCCTCCAGCTCGGCGGAGAAGGCGATGTGTTTTCTCTCCCACTGGCCGGACAGGAGGATGGCACACTGCTTGATCTGCTCGTCCAGGGCGTAGGGGGCCTGGTCCGGGATGACCTGCTGGGCCTCCAGGTGGGTGAGGAGGAGGGCACTGTCGGCCAGGCTGGCCAGCCGGGTGGACTCGTTCAGGATAATCTGGGTGTACTGCCGCCGGTCCTCCTCAGTGAGGTCCGGCTCCTGCAAAAGTTCGGCGAAGCCTTGGACGGCGGTGATAGGTGTCTTGAACTCGTGGGAGGAATTGTTGATAAAATCCTCCCGGAGGGTCTGGATGCTCTGGAGCTCCTTCCCCATCTTGTTGAAGTCCTCGTACGTGGAGGACATAGGGCCGGCCTTGGACGGGTCCAGACGGACGGAGAAATCCCCGTCGGCTATCGCCTCCAGGCCCCGGGTAAGGCGGGATAGATTCTGGTTGAGCCGATAGTTGACGGCGCCCGCCGCCGCTCCCACCACCCCGGCGGTGACAAGGAACGTCAGGATAAAGAGGGGCTTCTTCAGGGCCAGATCGCTGCCCATCTTGAGGTAGATGAGCTGCAGAATGGTGATGGTGATAACGGCGGAGAGGGCGATCAGCACCGTGCCCACCACCAGCCACCGTACCAGGCTTCGTTTCCTCGGGTTGGCCCGCGCTTTCATATCTGCCCCTCCTTTTTGATCTCCGCCTTATAGCCCAGGCCCTTGACGGTGAGGATCTCAAAGTCGTCCACGTCCCGGAAGCGGTTGCGCAGACGGCTGATGTGGGTCTTCACCGTGTCCCCCCCCGCTCTCGGAGTCGTAGCCCCAGATGTTATCCAGCAGCTGGTTGCGGGTAAAGATGCGGCCGGGGTAGGACAGGAGCTGGTAGAGAAGCTCGAACTCCTTCTTCGGCAGATCGATCCGCACCTCGCCGCTGGTGACGGTGTAGGTATCGGAGTCCAGCACGGTGTCCCCCACCACGATCCGCCGCTCGCTGGCAATGCGGGAGCGGCGGAGGAGGGCAGCAATGCGCCATTTCAGCTCTTCGTAGTTCACCGGCTTCGTTATGTAGTCATCCACGCCGACGGAGAAAGCCACCCGCTTGTCCTCAAGCTCCTGCTTGGCGGTGAGGAACAGGATGGGGATGGTGCTGCCTGACTTCCGGAGGGCCTGAGTGAGCTGATATCCATCCATGTTGGGCATCATCACATCGGCCACGATGAGGTCTGCCTTGTGATGTTCCAGCACATCCAGTGCCTCCTGTCCATCGTGAGCCAGGAGGATGTCGTAGTAGGCCTTCAGCTTGGCCTGGGTCAGAATAAGAATAGAGGGGTTGTCCTCCACCAATAGGATGGTAGCCATAGAGTATGCCTTCTTTCCCCAATTATGTTTTCCCTATCATAAGGGACGAAAATGAACTATCTGTAAACTTTGGAAAAGAATTTCTTTGTGTTACGTTCAGTTTACTATCCCTGGTTAAAATTGGGGGCCAACATATAGAAACAGGAGGTATGCGGAATGAAACGAAGGATCGCCGCTCTGGCCCTGTGCGCCGCGGTGTGTCTGTCTCTGACGCCCTCCGCTTTAGCGGTGGAGGAAGCAGAAAAGACAGAGGAAAACAGTGTCACATGGGAGGAACTGGAGGAGCGGGTCCGCGCCGGCAGTGCCACCGCCATAGCCCTCAGTGAGAGGGCCGGACAGCTGGAGGCCATCGATTACGACAGACTCATGGACAGCATTCGGGATGACATGAACGACTTGGCCGACATGCAGTGGATGATGAGCCAGCTGGCGTCAAACTCTTACATCTCCCCGGGCACCGCCGCCAGAGCCGTCGGCGCGGAGAGTCAACTCGCCAGCGGTTACTCGGCTTATAAGGAAGCCTATGACGTCTGAAGGACGGCGTCACCCAGCAGGACAACGCCGACCTGATCCGGCAGCTCAACGACGGGGTGAACCAGGTGGTGGCGGGGGGCCAGACCCTGTATATCGCCATCTTGGGACTGGAACAGACCCTGGAGGATGGGAACCGTGGCCTCGCCACCATTGACCGTACCCTTACCGAACTGCGGCTGCGTCAGAAGCTGGGGCAGGTGTCCCGGGATCAGGTGGAGTCCGTGGAGCAGACGAGAATCAGCACCATCAGCCAGCTCCGGACCCTGGAGAGCACCATTACCACCTATAAGAGCCAGTTCCAGGTCCTCCTGGGGGAGGAGCCCACCGGAGAGTTGACCCTGGCACCCCTGCCTGAGAAGGTGGAGGTGGTCATAAAGGCCGGGGAGGAGATGGAAGCCGGGACTGAGACTGACGCGGAGACCGAGGACGGCGAGGCCGGGGAGACCTGGTCCCGCTTCGACTGGACTGACCTGGACTATGACGCCGATCTTGCCCGGGCCAAGGAGAACAGCTGGACCCTCTACGACGCGAAAAACACCCTTGACGATGCGGAGGACGACTGGAAGGACGGCAGGAACTCCGCCCAGAAATACAAGCGGGAGATGGCCCAGCACGCGTGGAACGCGGCCCAGGCCACTTACAACGGCACGGTGCAGAGTTTCGAAATCTCGTTCAAGACCCTCTATGACTCCCTGGCCGATTACGAGCAGGTGTGGGAGTCCAAGAAGGCCGCCGTGACGTACCAGGAGAAGCTGTACAGCAATGCCCAGATGAAGTACCAGCGGGGGATGATCTCCCGCAACGCCCTTCTCTCCGCCCAGGATGACCTGGAGAGCGCGCGGTCGGCGGAGGAGCGTGCCTGGCGGGACCTGTTCTCCGCCCGGAACAGCTACCGAAACGCCGTGGAGTACGGACTGGTGAGCAACTCCAATTCTAATTAACGGAAGGAGTGGATTTCTTATGAATCGAAAGATTGTCCGGCCAGCGTGTCTGGCCCTGAGTTTTATTTTCGTCCTGTCTCTGGCGGGCTGCTCGGAGCAGGCGGAGGAAAAGGTCATGGATCCCTCCGTGGTGGTGGAGACCACCTCCGCCCAGACCGGCTCTCTCACCAAGGACGGCGCCTACATCGGCTCCATCTCCGCCGAGGGCACCGCCTACGTGGTGTCCCTGGTCTCGGGCAAGGTGGAGGAGATCGGGGTCTCGGTGGGTGACACCGTCCAGGCCGGGGACTTCCTGTGCCGTATCGACGACGAGAGCGCCCAGCTCTCTCTGGCTAACGCCCATGCCGCCTATCAGACTGCCATGTCTGCGGTATCCACCGCCGAGGCCAACGTCACCACCGCCCAGGCGGCGGTGAAGAGCGCCCAGTCCGCCGTCACCGCCGCCGAGGAGAGCTACCGCAGCTCCCAGGCCCAGTACGGCGGCAGCGATGAAAACGACTCCCTGCCCGTCATCGAGGAGCAGGTGAAGCTGGCTGAGGACAACTACGCCAACACCAAGGCCCTCTTTGAGATCGGCGCCGCCTCCCAGATCGAGGTGGATCAGGCCTATCAGACCATGATCTCCGCCCAGGCGGGGCTGGAGAGCGCCAAGGCCGGCCTGTCCTCCGGGCAGTCCAGCCTGGAGCAGGCCCGGGCGGGCATCGAGCAGGCCCAGGCCAACGTGGAGACCGCCAAGTCCAACGTGACCAGCGCCAGGGCCCAGGCGGCCCAGGCCCAGGTGGGCATCGACTCGGCGGAGTACCAGCTGACCCTCTATAACATCACCGCCCCCATCTCGGGCGTGGTGGAGGCGGTGAACGTCACCGAAAACAACTTTGCCTCCCAGGGCTCGGCGGTCTTCGTCATCTCCAACGGCCACAACAAGACGGTGACCTTCTACGTCACCGAGCAGGTACGCAAGACCCTGACCCTGGGCCAGACGGTCACCGCTACCCACAGCGGCAAGACCTACACTGGCGCCATCACCGAGATCGGCGGCGTGGTGGACGCCAGCGCCGGACAGTTCAGGGTGAAGGCCATCATCCAGGACGCCGACGACCTGCCCGACGGTCTCTCCGTGGAGCTCACCACCGTGGCCAACCGGGCGGAGAACGCCATCATCCTGCCCAGCGACGCCCTGTTCTTTGAAAACGGCGAGGCTTACGTCTACGTGGTCAAGGACGGCACAGCAGTCCGCACCCCTGTAACGGTGGGCATCTACGCCACCGATGAGTCTGCCGTCACAGCCGGCCTTATCGAAGGGGACCAGGTCATCACCACCTGGTCGTCCAGCCTGCGGGACGGCGTGCCTGTGACTGTCAGCGAGGGCTAAAGCCATGAAATTTGTGAGATCTGTTCTGAACCGGCCGGTGACCACGGTGATGCTCATCCTGGCCATCGTGGTCTTTGGTGTGCAGTCGCTCATGGGGATGCCCCTGGAGTATATCCCCAGCATGGATATGCCCATGGAGATGGTGATGATCGTCTGGCCGGGCTCGGACGCCGACAGCGTCGACCGCCTGGTGACCCAGCCCATCGAGGACACCTGTGAGGCCCTGTCCGACGTGGACACCATCTACTCCTACTCCTTTGACAACTACGCCATGATCGGTATCCAGTACAAGTGGGGCACCGACATGGATGACGCCTACTCCAGCCTGCGCAGCGCGGTGGATTTGGCCATGACCGACCTGCCCGGCGACTGTAACGACCCCATTATCATGGAGCTGAACACCAACAGCATGTCCATGTCCACCATGATGTTCACCGTCTCCGCGCCCGGGGACTTCGACATCAGCAACTACCTGGACGAGGACGTGGTGCCCGCGCTGGAGTCCCTCTCGGGCGTGGCCCAGGTGTCGGTGACCGGCAGCCAGGAGGACTACATCCGCATCGTGGTGGATGAGGCCGCCATGAAGCAGTACAGCCTCAGCATCTCCGGCCTGGGCTCGGCCATCGCCGGCGCCGACTTCGATATGCCGGTGGGCAGCGTCTCCCTGGGCAGCCAAGATGTCTCCCTGGGCGTCTACGGCAGCGTCACCACCGAGCTGGAGAGCCTGCGCTCCCTGCCCATCCAGACCCCCTACGGACATACCGTGAAGATGTCCGATGTGTGTACCTTCCTGGACTTTTACCAGGAGGACGCCGGCAGCATCACCCGGTATAACGGCCAGGGGACCGTGATGCTCAGCGTCACCAAGCAGGACAGCGCCGCCACCATGGATGTCTGCAGCCGCGTCCTGTCCACCCTGGAAGAGTACAGCGTGGACGGGGTGAGCTTTACCACCATCTACAGCGAGGGCGAGAACGTCCGGGATACCATGGGCAACGTGCTTCAGACCCTCATCATCGGCGTCATCTGCACCATGGTGGTCATCTTCCTCTTCTTCGGCAACGTCCGGGCCAGCCTGATCGTGGGCATGAGCATGCCTCTGTCCATCCTGCTGGCCATGATCTGCATGAGCTACGCCGGGTTCAACCTGGATCTGATGACGGGCGCCGGCCTTATCATCGCCATAGGCATGATTGTGGATAACTCCATCGTGGTCATGGAGGCCTGTATGCGCTACCGCTCCGAGGGACTCACTCCCAAGGAGGCCGCCGTCCAGGGCACCTCCACCATGATCATGTCCATCCTGGGCGGCACGCTGACCACCGTGGTGGTCTATGTGCCCCTGGCCATGCTGAAGGGCCTCATCGGACAGCTGGCCGGCCCCCTGTGCTGGACCATCATGTTCTGCCTCATCTGCTCCTTCCTCTCCGCCGTGGTGGTGGTCCCCCTGGCCATCGGGATGCTGACCCAAATGGACGTCATCATGATGCCCAACAACTACGATGGCAGCATCTCTATCTCGGTCTCCTTCCGCTCGGGCACCAAGCTGGAGGTCATGGATGAAAATATCCAGGAAATTGAGCAGGCTCTTTTGGAGGATGAGAAGTTTGAGAAGGTCATCACCCAGATTTCCAACGGCAGCAGCTTGAGACGGTCCGGTTCGGGCAGCTCGGCCTCCTTTACCGCCTACGCCGTGGAGAACTGTGACCGCACCAGCGAGAGCGCGGTGGAGGAGTATGTCACCCGCTTCGGAACCACCCCCGGCATGGAGATCTCGGTGAGCCCCACCAGCGGCTCGGGCGCTAGCATCAGCACCTTTATGAGCGGCAACAGCAAGGAGATCGAAGTCCAGGGCGACGACCTGGACGACCTGAAAGTGGCCGCCAGCCAAATCGAGGAGGTCATGCGCCAGACCCCCGGCGTTATCGACGTGGCGAACGACTTCTCTCAGAGCCGGGTCAAGGGCAAGATCGTCATCAACTCTCAGAAGGCCATCGCCGCCGGCTCCTCCGAGCAGGCTATCGCCGGGCAGATCTACTACGCCCTCAACGGCATGACCGCCACCGAGCTGGAGTATGGCGACAGCGAGTACGATGTGATCATCGAGTACCCCGAGGGCAAGTATGACACCATCACCGATCTGCTGGACTTCCCCCTGATGACCTCCTCGGGCCGTCAGCTCTCCCTGCGTGACCTGGCCGATGTGGAGTATGTCACCACCCTGCCCTCCATCCTGCGGGAGGACGGGCACTATATCACCTCCGTCACCGCCACCACCACCAGCACGGGTTCCAAGAGCGCCGGGGACGCCATCGATGCCGCCGTAGCCCAGCTGGAGCTGCCCGAGGGCGTCTCCCTGGCCACCGGTGTCATGGACGAGAGCACCCAGGAGACCACCGACGACCTCATCGGGGCAATCGCAACCGCCATTTTCCTGGTGTTCCTGGTCATGGCCATCCAGTTCGGCGCCCCGCGTCTGTCCATCATGGTGATGATGTGTATCCCTCTGAGCCTCATTGGCTCTTTCGGGTTCCTGTTCCTCCTGGGCCGCGACCTCTCTATGATTGGCCTGATGGGCGTGCTGATGCTGGTAGGTATTTCGGTGAACAACGGCATTTACCTCGTCGACGCCATTGACCAGCTGCGGCAGACCATGCCGCTGAAGGACGCCCTGGTGCAGGCGGGCGCCACCCGTCTGCGGCCCATCCTGATGACCACCCTGACCACCATCGCCTCCATGGTGCCCATGATCTTCTCCAGCGACAGCGGCATGAGCATGATCAAGGATATGGCCTACATCGTCATCGGCGGCCTTGTCGCCTCCACCATCCTGGCTATGTTCCTCATGCCCTGCTTCTACATCCTCATCCGGCGGGAGAATCTGGACGGTACTTTTAAGAGCAAAAAGAAAGAGGCCAAGCGGCAGGCGGCCCTGGCCGCCCGGGCAGCCGGATACTCAGGCGGGGAACGATCCACCGCTGGATCTTCCGCGGCGGACGAGCCGGCAAAGGTATAGTCTCGGCCTGTCCCGTTTTCACTGTGTCAGAGAAACATATGTCTGCGGTTCCCGGAGGGAGGAAAAGGGGGAGAGGGGATCCTGATGATCCTCTCTCCCCCTTTTTAATGCGTTTTTGCGCCTGCGCAAAAAGCCGGCCTGGCCAATAAAAAGCAAAAGGACATTTGCAGCGGCCAGCAGATTGCCCACCTTTCCCGGGCCGTTGGCATCCCTTATTTCCCTGTCCCAGACAAATGGCGAGACCTGCCTGCTGACCGCCCCTGCACAGAGCGGCTCCGGCGGTCCCTCCGGAAGCGGCGCATATCCTGTGACCGTGGACAAGAGTACCGGCGGCACAGTCACCGTCAGCCTGAAGACCGCATCCAGGGTCACTGTCACGGCAACCTTTATGGAGGACAACTCCATGCAAACTTCTTCGTGGGTGTTTCCGCCGGCGGCTACTGCTATGACGCGGTCCTGTGGGCTGAGAAAGGTATCACGAGCGGCACGTCTGCCACCGCCTTCAGCCCAAATGCCGCCTGTACCCGCGCCCAGGCTGTCACCTTTCTGTGGCGGGCCTTTGGAAAATAAATACTTCGCTTTTAAATAGAGAAAACGCCGGCCTCTGGAGCAAAAAATCCAGAGGCCGGCGTTTTGATTGGCCCGCCCTGATGTCCGGTCCCGGCCATGTCCTCTCAATTGCCCTGCTCTGGCCACACCACAGATCTGAAGTCCGACAGGCGCTCGGAGCATGAGCAGCTCCGCGTTGAGGACACACACGAAGCGCGCCCCAAACAACAGACGCGGAGACCGTGCAGGATGTCCGTGTTTTTTAAGTGCTGACTGTACCGCCGGTGTTCACACGCACAGTTTCAGGAAGCGGATCTTCATTGCGGCCCCGGGGGCCGATACCTGCCCTATACTGTGCACAGAATTTCCCACAACACAAATTTTTGGGAATTATGTGGTAATAATGGACAATAAAAACGGACAGGATAAAGCAATATTAAGTACTTGAAATAAAAATCGAAATAGAAGAATGTGCGGCGGCACAATTGTTTTTTGATAACCGGATTTCTATAATAAAACCATCGATTATGTGCATAAACGACAATTCCCGGGGCAATCCATTGAAGGAGGAGAACAAAAATGGAAGATAAAAAGGTCGTCTTGATCATCGGCTCCGCGCCGTTCGGGGGCGACCCCATCAATCCTACCTATGAGCTGGCAAAACTCCTCAACGGCACCGAGTACAAGGGATATGTCTTCCGCAGCGCCAGCTTTCCGGTGAGCCGGAAGCTGTGCATGCCGGCGGTGGAGGCGGAGATCGAGAAGTGGAATCCCTCCATCGTCATCGGCGTGGGCCTGGCTGACAACCGCGCCATGGTCTGTATGGAGCGGGTGGCACTCAATGTGGCCGACTTCCCCATCCCCGACAATGAGGATTACATGGCACTCAACGAGACGCTGGACGAAGAGGGACCCGCGGCCTATTTCAGCACGCTGCCCATCCGCGCCTGTGTCAAGGCCCTGCGCGAGTCGGGGATCCCCTCCAGAGTGTCCAACACGGCGGGCAACTTCTGCTGCAACCTGACCATGTATTCCGCGCTCAATTACATTGCAAAGAAAAAGCTGGACGCCCGGGCGGGCTTCATCCATGTGCCCTACACCCCCGAGATGGCCGCGTCCAAGCCCGAGCCTCTGCCTACCATGTCCTTTGAGACCATGAAGCGGGCGGTGGAGATCGCCGCCAAGGCCGCCATCGACAATGACACCGACATCTCCATGATCTGCGGCGCCTGCAGCTGAGCAAGAAAAGAGAGACACAAGGTAAGAAAGGAGAGCACTATGATTAGTGACAAGCTTCTGCAAGAACTGAATAATCTCCCGAATTCCCGACTTGTGAGCAAAGACCTTCTTCCCACGACGAAAAAGGACCGCCATATCTCCCCACTCGAATTCATGCTGATGTGGGTGGGCATGTCCATCCTGCTGGCCGTGTTTACCAACGCCGCCAATATGTTCCCCAGCCTGAGCATCAAGTCCATCCTGCTGGCCGTTATGGTGGGCAACCTGATCACTGTGGCCACCCTGGCCATCAACGGCGACATCGGCATCACCCACGGCATCTCCTTCCCCGTGTATCTGCGGGCCATCTTCGGCTACACGGGCTGCTATGTCCCCTCCGTCATCCGCGCCATCCCCGCCTGCTTCTGGTACGGCTTCCAGACCTTCCTGGGCGCCGAGGCCATCAACATGATCCTCATGAAGCTCACGCCCTGGCCGGGCACCTATCCCTATGTGGTGGGCATCATCATCGTGTTCCTGATCGTCCAGTCCTTTACCACCGCCCAGGGCATCGATGCCATCAAGAAGTTTGAGAACGTCGTCACCCCGCTGATGTTCCTGGTGGTCATGTATCTGCTCTACTTCGTGCTCACCAGGACCGGCCTGGCGCCCAGCGAGATCCTGAACACCCCCGCCGGCGAGGTCACCGGCACCCGCTACTCCTTCGCCTACGCCGTCACCGCCATGACCGGCTTCTGGGCCACCATGGCGCTGAACATCCCCGACCTGACCCGCTTTGTCAAGTGCAACCCCGACGAGCCCAACTGGCTCAAGCGCAACTGGTGCTCCATCTGGCCCCAGATCGTGGGCATCGTTCCCATGATGACCCTCTTCGCCTTCATCGGCGCCGCCGCCATGCTGACCTCCGGCCAGTGGGATCCCATCCAGTACATCGCCGGCCTGGACGCCCCCGTGTGGCTGCTCATCCTCATCCTGCTCCTGTCCATCTTTGCCCAGTGGAGCACCAACATCGGCGCCAACATCCTGCCTCCCGCCAATATCTTCTCCACCGTGTTCGCTCCCAAGGTCAGCTTCGGCATGGGCTGTGCCATCGCCGGCATCCTGGCTTTCCTGATGCAGCCCTGGAAGCTCATTGACCGCGTGGTCACCGCCAACCTGGTGGTGGGCATCATGCTGGGTGCTGTGGCCGGCATGATGATCGCCGACTACTATCTGCTGCGCAAGCGCAAGCTCAACATCAAGGACTTCTACGTGGAGGGCGGCGAGTATACCTTCCACAAGAACTGGAACCCCCTGGCTTTCGTGGCTTACATCATCGGCACCATCGCCGGCCTGTGCAACCCCGACTGGGGCTTCCTGACCGCCATGTTCTTCGGCTGCGTGTCCTACTACCTGATCATGCGGTTCTACGGCGCCAAGAAGTACAACCAGACCAGCATGCTCGTCAACTTCAAGTCCTGATCGGACCACTATTTTATTCCATTACCTGAAAAGGAGATACCTGCTATGAGACCCAACTACACTTCCATCACCGGCATCAAGGACCTGAGCAAGTCCGACATCAACTACATCCTGGACCTGGCGGAAAAGCTGGAGCCCATCATTCAGGGCAAGTCCGATATGCGCCCCCTGCGGGACAAGGTCCTGTGCACCTTCTTCTATGAGCCCTCCACCCGTACCCGCCTGTCCTTCGAGTCTGCCATGAACAAGTTGGGCGGCAAGTGTATCTCCATGGCCGACGCTCAGAAGACCTCCTCCGTCTGGAAGGGCGAGACCCTGGACGACACCATCCGCACCATCGAGAACTACTGCGACGTCATCGCCCTGCGCCACTTCCAGGCCGGCGCCGCCGTCCAGGCCGCCTCCATCTCCAGGGTGCCCGTCATCAACGCCGGCGACGGCCCCAACGAGCATCCCACCCAGACCCTGCTGGACATGCTGACCATCCGCCGCGAGTGCGGCACCCTGGAGGGCCTGAAGGTGGTCATGTGCGGCGATCTGAAGCACACCCGTTCCACCAACTCCCTGACCCTGGGCATGTCCAACTACAACACCAACTTCACCTTCGTCTCCCCCAAGGGGTTTGAGACCAGCGACTGGATCCTGGATCTGGTGAAGGAGCGGGGCTGCAGCTACACCCAGACCGAGGACCTGCAGGCCGCGCTGATGGACGCCGACGTGGTCTACATGTGCCGCATCCAGAAGGAGCGCTTCCCCGAGGACGAGTTCGAGCTCATCAACGGCAAGTACTGCCTGACCCGGGACATGCTGGAGAAGTCCCCCAAGATCGCCGCCGTCCTGCACCACCTGCCCCGTGTGGCCGAGCTGGACACCAGCGTGGACAGCTATCCCGGCTGCGCCTACTTCAAGCAGACCTATAACGGCGTGCTGGTGCGCGCCGCCCTCATGACCATGCTTCTGGACAAGGTGCCGGTAGAGTACGGCCTGTAAGGATCAACATTCGTATCCCCGGGCGGGCAGGAGTCTGTCCGTCCGGGGATATTGCCGGTGATACGGCGGAGGTGTACAGATGCTGAATACGGCGTTGGCCCAATCCATCGTGGACCGCACCATGGCGGTGCTTCACATCAATGTGAATATCATGGACGTGAACGGCGTCGTTATCGCGGCCGGGAATGAGCAGCGGATCGGGACCTTTCACAGCACCGCGGCCCAGGTGATCGCCTCCGGCCGCAAGCGCACGGTCACCGCCGCCCAGGCCGCCAGGCTGGAGGGGGTGAAGCCGGGCGTCACCCTGCCCATCGTCTATAAGGACGAGATCATCGGCGCCCTGGGAATGACGGGCGAGCCCGAGCAGGTGGAGAAATACGGCGAACTGGTGGTGCTCTCCGCCCTTCTCATGATCGAGCAGGAGGAGACGAAGGAGCGGGTATTCCAGGAGCAGCGCGCCCGGGAATCCTTCCTGTTCGATCTGCTCTCCGGCCATTGCCAGGAGAACGAAAAGCTGTTTCTCCAGCGCGCCGCCCTGCTGGGCTTCCGGTTTGACCGCCCCTGCGCGGTCATGGCCATCCAGATCTCCCAGATGGAGTGTTCCCGCAGCATCCTGGACGATCAGAAGCTGAAAGACGATCTGGAGGCCTACCTGTCCGGCAGAACGGTCCAGGGCGCCGAGATCATCAGCAGCTTTTTCAACGATCATCTGGCCATCCTCTGTCCCATCGGCCCCAGGGCGGATACGTCCGGGGAGTCTCTGCGCCGCCTGGCGGAGAAGCTGCTGGGGCTGCTCTCGGAGCGGCTCCCGGGGGACATCCTGCTGGGTGTGGGCGGCGTGTGCCGGCAGTATGCCGAGATATCCACCGCTTTTACCCGGGCGGTGGAGGCCCTCCGCCTGGCGGAGCGGTACCGGAAATGCCGCAGCGGCATCGCGTTTTTTGAGGATTTTATTACGGAATACACCCTGCTCCGCATCCCCAAGGGCGACCGCCGGATCTTCTGTACGGCGGTACTGGGAGGACTTCTGGCCTGCAAGGAGGACCAGAGGGAGCTGTATCTGGGGACACTGCACACCTATTTTGAAAATGACATGAACGTCCAAAAGACGGCGGCGATGCTCTTCATCCACCGCAATACGCTGAACATGCGTCTGGCCAAGGTAAAGGAACTGACGGGATATTCGCCCCAGCAGTTCCGGGAGGCCTTCGCCCTGCGGATGGCCATGGCGCTGCTGCGCATGGACGAGAACAAATAAACGAAAGGATTGAGGGTATGAGCTATATTGATGTAAGAAGCGACACGGTGACCAAACCCACCGAGGAGATGCGCAAGGCCATGTACATGGCCGAGGTGGGCGACGACGTGATGGGCGACGACCCCACCGTACTGAAATTGCAGGAGCTGGGCGCGGGCATGTTCGGCAAGGAGGCATGTCTTATCACCACCTCCGGCACCATGAGCAACCAGACCGCCGTGCTCTCCCTGACCAACAAGTGCGAGCAGATCATTGTCCACGACAAGTCCCATATGTACAACCTGGAGGTGGCCGGCCTGGCTCAGATCTGCGGCGTGCAGCCCCGGCCCCTCTCCGCCCCCGGCGGTATCTACGACCTGGAGGAGCTGGAGGCCAACATCATCCCCGCCGCCATCCAGCAGGCCCCCACCAGCCTGGTGTGCATCGAGAACACCTTTGACCTGAACCAGGGCCTGGTGGTCCCCAAGGAGCACATTGACGCGGTGTGCGATGTGGCCCACCGGCACGGCCTGCCCGTCTACATGGACGGCGCCCGGGTGCTCAACGCCGCCGTGGCCCTGGATATGGACCCCGCGGTCCTCTGTGAGAAGGTGGACGTGGTCTCCCTGTGCCTGAGCAAGGGCCTGGCCTGCCCCATCGGCTCCATCCTGATGGGCCCCAAAGACGTGATCGCCAGGGCCCGGGTCATGCGGCAGATGCTGGGCGGCGGCTGGCGCCAGGGCGGCGTCGTGGCGGCGGCCGGCATCGTGGGACTGAACAACTACAAGCGCCTGGCCGAGGACCACGCTCACGCCCAGGCTCTGGCCGCCGGCCTGAAGGAGCTGGGCCTGGGCATCGACATGGCCCAGGTGCAGACCAACGTGGTGCGCATCGACACCGCGCCTGTGGGGCTGACAGCCAAACAGTTTGTGGAGAAACTGGACGGCTTCGGCGTCAAGGCCAAGCCCGTGGGCCCCGCCTACGTGCGCATGATCTGCCACAATGACCTGAAGGATGAGATGATCCCCGTGGTGCTCAAGGCCGTTCAGGACTGCCTGAACGCGTAAAAGAGGTGAGCGCTGTGTTTGACTGCATCATCAAAAACGGAACGGTAGTCACCAGCGAGGGGACCTGCCCTTACGATGTGGCGGTCTCGGGCGAAAAGATCGCCGTGGTGGGCCTGCGCGGCACTTTGGGCGAGGCCAAACAAACCGTGGACGCTGCCGGCAAGCTGGTGATGCCGGGAATGATCGACCCCCATGTCCATATCCACCATCCCTTCCAGGGCAAGTACGCCGGGGATGACTTCTATACCGCCACCCGTTCGGCGGCCTTCGGCGGCGTGACCACCGTGTGCGACTTCGGCATCCAGTGGGACAAGGAGCGCTGCATCCGGGATACCTGCGCCGCGCGCAAGGAGCAGTTTTCTGAGGGCGCGGTGACCGACTACGCCATCCACGCCTGCCCTACCCGGGTGGACGGGGAGACCCTGGAGCAGCTGGAGGAGATGATCGGAGACGACACTCCCTCCGTCAAGCTGTACATGACCTATTCCCGCCAGAACCGGATGGCCAGCGACGCTGCTTTGCTGGAGGCGCTGGCCATCACCGCCCGGAAGGGGGGCATTGTGGGCGTCCACGCGGAGAACGACGCCATGTGCTGCTATTTTTCCGACCGTTTCAAGGCGGAGGGCCGCACCTCCCCCGCGGACTTCCCCCGCTGTAAGTATAATTTGGTGGAGGCCGAGGCCGTCAACCGGGCCATCTATCTGGCCAAGGCCACCGGCGGCAATCTCTACATCTTCCACCTGTCCTGCAAGGAGAGCCTGGAGCTGCTGCGCAAGGCCAGGGCGGAGGGCGTCCACGTCTGCGCCGAGACCTGCATCCACTACCTGACCATGACCGATGAGAAGTACAGCCGCCCCGACGGCGCCAACTTCATCTGCAGCCCCCCGCTGCGCTCCGCCGAGGACCAGGAGGCCCTGTGGGAGGGCGTCCGGGAGGGGCTCATCAGTGTGGTCAGCTCGGACCACTGCGGCTTCACCCTGGCCAACAAGGCTGTGGGAGAGAACGACTTTACCCGCACCCCCAACGGCCTGCCCGGCATGGAGACCCGGCTGGCGGCCATGTATACATACGGTGTGCGGAGCGGCCGCATCAGCCTGCCCAGACTGGTGGAGCTGCTCTCCGCCAACCCGGCCAGAATCTTCGGCATGTGGCCCCGGAAGGGCGCCATAGCCGCGGGCAGCGACGCTGATCTGGTTATCTTCGATCCGGAGGCCTCCTGTGTGGTCTCTCCCGAGACCCTGCACAGCCCGGTGGACTGGAATCCCTACGGCGGCGAGCGGCTGTACGGCCGCGCGGACCAGGTGCTGCGGCGGGGCGAGCTCATCGTGGACGGCGGGGAATTCCTGGCCCGGCCCGGCTCCGGCCGCCTGGCGGAGCGCCGCGCCGCGGATATGATCCGCTTATAAGTTGTATCTTGTGTAAAAAGAAACGGACCCCGGCCGCCAACCGGCGGCCGGGGTCCGTTCGCTGCCCGGGCTGTTTTGAAAGGCGGCCATGGCCCCGGCGCGGCACCCCGTTATGGACGGGAGATCCCGCCGGGCGCCGCCGTTGTGCCGTTACTCAATGGCGATCGCAGAGGATCTGGGCAGCTCCTTCCTGTCCTGCTTGGGGAGGGAAATACGCAGGATGCCGTCCTCAAACCGGGCGGACACATCCTTGGGCTCCACGCCCTCACCCACGTAAAAGCTGCGGCTGCAGGCGCCGGTATACCGCTCCTGACGGATGTATTTGCCCTCTTCGGTCTTTTCATCCTTGCTGAGGCCCTTGGCGGCGCTGATGGACAGATAACCGTCCTTCAGGTCCAGAGTGATCTCATCTTTCTTGAAGCCGGGCAGATCCACGTCCAGCTCATAGCTGTCCCCAGTCTCACGGACGTCGGTCTTCATCAGATTCTTGCCCCGTTTACCATAAAGGGGATCCCGGCCGGCCAGGGACGGGAAAAAGCCGTTATCAAAGAAATCGTCGAACAGGTTTTCACCAAAAATACTGGGCATCATAAGTCATTCCTCCAATCAGATTCCGAATCAAAATGCCCTGTGCGGGGAGCTTTTTGGCCCCTCTCATTTGGAACGATCATGTTATACTCCAATGGATTAGCACTGTCAATAGGAGAGCGCTAATGTTAACATAAGAACTACAATTCGTTCACAGAATATGCGATTTTGTGCCGGAGGAGCCTGCTGGATGCCCCGGCGGGCGGGCAATGACGGAAAAAAGCAGACGTCCGCATCAGCGGACGTCTGCTTCTGCCTGACAGGGAGCAGAGGCGCGCCCTAGGCAAGCTCCATCAGCTCCAGGGGGAACCCGTTGGGCAGGACGAACCAGTTGGCGCCGTTGGGCAGAGGGGTGCAGCCCTGGGCCAGGGCGGCCGCTACCGTGTCCTCCACGTCCTCCACGGCAATGGAGACGTGGTCGCAGGGGCCGGCCTGTCCGCTGCCGGCGGCGCACTCGTTGAGCTGGATGCCCTGATGGAACCATACCTTCCGGTGGGGTGCCTTTCCCGCGGTCTTGCGGACCTCCATGCCGAACACCGTCTCAAAAAAGGAGACATACCAGTCCAGCGGGTCCGCGTTCAGAGCGGCGTGGTGGATCTGAGCACGCATAAACACAAGTCCTTTCTGAATCAAAGATAAAGGAAGCTCCGCCCACCGTTCCCCGGGATACGATGGGCGGAGCGTTTCAGCGCGTCAGACAGCCCCGGCTGGAGCCGTCCGGTCAAGAGAAGGGGAGCATTAAAAACCCAGGGAGGCGATGAGCTTGGGAATGGAAGTGCGCAGGGCGGTGAAGGTCATGATGAGCACGAATACGTAGCTCACAGTCATGCACACCCGCAGGGCGGTGGGCTTCTTGTAGCCCTCGTTGATGTCCTTGCGCCACAGGAGCAGCAGGATGAACAATCCGCCCACAGGAGTGGCGATGGAGGTGGCCACATTGGCCATCAGGATGAGCTGGGTGGGGGAGCCGCCGTAGCTGTAGCACACGATCATGGAGAAGATCAGGCAGATCAGGCAGCCGTAGCGGATGAATTTGGTCTCCAGACCCACGTCCCGGTCAAAGCCGGCGCCCAGCAGCACCATGCCGCGCTGGGTGTTGGCCAGCAGGGAGGAGAAGCCCGCACCCACCAGGGCCAGGCCCATGATGTACTTGGCGGCGGGGCCCATGATGGGCACCAGCATCTCGGCCAGCTGGGCGGGCGCCTTGATGGCCAGTCCCTGGGGATGGAGCACGATGGCGCCCACCAGAATGATGGCGCCCGAGATGAGCACCACGCTGATGACGTGGACCAGAGCATCGGTGAACATGACGCCGTTGAACAGGTCCTCTTTCTTCCACTTCTTCTCCTTGCCCAGGTAGGTGGCGTAGATGCCGGAGGTAACAGCGGCGTTGGTGGAGATGAAAGCCAGAGCGGTGGCCAGGCTGCCCTCAGGCACCCGGAAGCCCACCATGCCCTTGCCCAGTTCGCCCCAGTCGGGGCCGCCCACACCCACAAGGGTGGCATAGAAGGACACGATCATCACCAGGATACAGAGCGTGATGATACGCTCCACCTTGGAATAGACATTCTTGGCAAAATAGCAGTAGAGGACGATGGCGATCATGATGACCGAACCCAGTTTCCAGTTGATGCCGAAGATCAGGTTCATGCCGGCGCCGGTGCCCGAGATGTTGCCCATGGTAAAGAACAGGCAGGCCAGGAACACAGCCACGCCCACCACGCCGGAGGCGATGGGGCCGTAGTACTTCTTGATGGCGTGGATGGTGGGCAGCCCGGTGACAATGGCCAGCCGGTTGGTGGTCATCATAAAGGTGATGCCCATGAAGATGATGGGGATGATGAGCCAGATCAGGGCGTAGCCGTAGTTGGCGCCCAGCATGGCGGAGGTGGTGACGGCGCCGGGGCCGATGACGATGCCGGTGGCGATGAGGCCGGGGCCGATGCGTTTGACGAGATCCTTCAGGGGAAGCCGCTTGACGTCAGAACCGAAGAGGGCCTCCTGGCTGTTTTTGTCGCTCATAAATGTCTCCTTTCCCCGCTGTCTACGGTAGGGTCTTTATCAGGGAGTGTGAGCCGGTTTTAAAAAAGGGGGGCGCTGCGCCGGCGCAGCGCCCCCTGAAAGATCGTCGGGCAGTTGCTTACTTCTTGAACTGCTCCATGTCCACCTTGGGCAGCTGGCTGCGCTCCAGACCCAGGGCAACCCAGTCCTTCTCCTCCTGGTTCAGGGGCAGGACGGGCTTGCGCATCAGAGCGTTGGAGAAGATGCCGCGCTGATACAGGGCCTCCTTCAGGCGGGCGTGGGCCTCACCGGAGGGCTGGCCGCCGCCGTAGATGGCCTGGGAGATGTGGTAGATCCGGTCGGACCAGTCCTGAGCTTCCTTCAGGGTGTGCTTGTCGGGGTTGGCAAAGACCTCGCGGGCGGGGCAGATCAGCTCGGGCACGCAGCCGGCAAAGCCGATGAGAGCGCCGTCCATGCCGGGGAACCAGCTCACGCACAGAGTTTCGTCATGGCAGGTGATGAGGGAGATGTCGGGGCACTCCTGCCGCAGCAGGCGCACGTCGTGCTCGTAGATGGAGGTGACGCGGGTGCCCATCTTGATGCACTTGACGTGGTCGATCTCCTTGCACATCTTGATCAGAGTCTCCACGGGGTAGAAGGCCTTGGAGGTGGCGGGATACAGATGGATGATGATGTCGATGTCGGCGCCCTCAGCCACGTCCTTCACGTACTGGAAGGGGGCGTCGGGGTTCATGCCGAAGCGCAGCCACATGTGGGGGGGCATCAGCAGGATGCCGTCAGCGCCGGCCTCCTTGGCCTCGGCGGCCATCTCGATGGACTCCTGGGTGTTCTCGCAGTTGACGCCGGAGATGATGGTCATCACATCGCCGCACTCCTCGGCGCAGATCTGGGTCACGCGCTTGCGCTCGGCACGGGTCAGGCCGGTGATCTCGCCGGTGTGGCCGTTGCACACCAGACCCTCGATCCCCTTGCCGTAGAAGCTCTTGATCCAGCGCAGGTAGGTGCGGAACTCAGCCTCGTTGATGGAGTAGTCATCGTTCAGAGGGACGGAAACCGCGGGGAAGATGGTCTTGAAGTTCTTAACCTTAGCCATAATAAATTCTCCTTCACAGATAAATGTTATGAACGCTGATCCATGTCTGCATCCGGGAGAACCGCGGCATCGCGCGCCTGCCTTGCGGGGTCCTTTCTGCAATCGTTTGTTTGCTGTGACTATGTTATACCACAGGAAAAAACATCGGTCAACCAAATTGGAGGACCCTGCAATTTTTTGCATACGGTCTGCAATGTATTGCATAAAGCGGTAAAATACGCAATAAAATGTTGTCAAAACTGTACATAATGACGAAACGGACGGGAGGGAACGACGAGAAAACACGGTTGTCCGCTCACGAAGGAAGTGCTATAATATTGAAAAACAAACGTTTACACAGCCGCTGGCGGCATATGGAAACAAACGATTGCAGAGAGGAGAGAAGATCATGGCTACCTTAAAGGATGTGGCGCGGCTGGCCTGCGTGGATGTGAGCACCGTGTCCCGGGCGCTGAACAACACCTCCTATGTCCATCCGGACACCAAGGCGCGGGTCTATGCCGCAGCCAAGGAACTGGGCTATCACCCCAACGTGATGGCTCAGGCCCTGCGGCAGGGAAAACGGCACACCATCGGCGTGGTGGTGCCGCGGCTCCATCTGGCGATTTTTTCGGAGATCCTCCAGGGGATAGAGGAGGAGGCCCGGAACCTGGGCTACGCCATGCTCATCTGCGTGACCGAGGACGACCCGAAGGTGGAGAAGGAGTGCCTCAACCGCCTGCGCAACGGGTTCGTGGACGGGATCATCATTGCGGCCACCGGCAAAAACGGACGTCTCCTGCGGGATATCCAGGCCGGGGGGATCGCGGTGGTACAGCTCATCCGGCGCCAGGAGCCGCGGATGAGCAGCATCGTGGCCGATTACGAGGCCCTGGGCTATGACGGGGTGAAGTATCTGTATAACAAGGGATGCCGGGAGATGGGCATCATCACCGGAGGGCTCCACCTGGGGTCCTACAAGGGCCGGTATGACGGCTACCGCAGGGCCATCCGGGAGCTGGGACTGGAGGAGAACGTCAGCCAGTGCGATGTCTGGCCGGCGAACAGCTTTGAGTACGGCTACGAGTGCGCCAGAGCGCTGCTGGACGACAACGGCGCCCTGGACGGCATCATTGTGTCGGTGGACATCCAGGGCCTGGGGGCCATCCGGGCCCTGAGCGAGCGGGGGATCCGCATCCCGGAGCAGGTGCGGGTCATCAGCCTGACCGGCCACTCGGTGGGGGCCATGCTGGAGACCTCCATGACCTCTCTGGAGCTGCCCGCCCACGAAATGGGCGTCAAGGCGGCCCGGATGGTGATCGAGGAGATCGAGGCTCCGTCCGGCCGGAAGCCGGCGCCCCAGCACCTGACTCTGGCCGCCACCCTTGCCGAGCGGGAGAGCACCTGAGGGGGGAAGAGAAAAAGTCCCGAAAAAGGCCGGTTAGACGTGATTTTTTCCTTTACAGGCTGGGTAAACTATGATATAGTAAAACAGCACGTGAGTGCACAGCCCATGACCTGGTTCAGGGAGATCCGCCCGCTTCCACGCGGGGTTTCACCCGCCCTCTACTCAGTCACCGGGCAGATATGAATGAAAGGTGGAGTTTTCCATGATCCGCAAGGACGAAAAGACGGCCGTCATCGAGGCCAACCGCACCCATGAGACCGACACCGGTTCTCCCGAGGTCCAGATCGCGATCCTCACCGCCCGTATCAACGAGCTGACCGAGCACCTGCGTGTGCACATCCACGACAACCACAGCCGCCGCGGCCTGTACAAGATGATCGGCCGCCGCCGCAAGCTGCTGGACTACCTGGCCAAGAAGGACATTGAGCGTTACCGCGCCATCATCGCCAAGCTGGGCATCCGCAAGTAATATTGTTGAATAGGGTGGTGTGGGTTTCCGCACCACCCTTTCTTCCAATCTGACAAAGTACCATCAACGCATACCGGAGTCAGAATGCTTTTTTAGCAGTTGAATGCATGCCCGGCGGCCGGGCCGGACCTGGATTCAAGTGCTAAAAAGCGGCCGGGCTCCGGGTGACGACAAAAAGGAGGACAAAACATGTCAACCGTCATCAAGCACAGAGAGTTCCCTGGCTACAAGACCTATTCCATGGACCTGGCGGGCCGCCCCCTGGTCATCGAGATCGGCAAGGTGGCCGAGCTGGCCAACGCCGCCTGTATGGTGAAGTACGGCGAGACCACCGTCATGGTGGCCGTCACCGCCTCCGCCCGTCCCCGGGACGGCGTGGACTTCTTCCCCCTGAGCGTGGACTTTGAGGAGAAGCTGTACGCCGTGGGCCGCATCCCCGGCTCCTTCATGCGCCGCGAGGGCCGTCCCTCCCTGCCCGCCGTGCTGGCCAGCCGCCTCATCGACCGGCCCATCCGTCCCCTGTTCCCCTACGACTTCCGCAACGACGTGTGCGTCACCTGCACCGTCATGAGCGTGGATTACGACTGCTCCCCCGAGGTGGCCGCCATGATCGGCACCTCCGTGTGCCTCTCCTATTCCGACATTCCCTGGGCCGGCCCCATCGGTTGCCTGGAGGTGGGCTACTGCGACGGCCAGATCGTCTTTAACCCCAACCAGGAGCAGCGCAAGACCAGCCAGATGGACGTGACCGTGGCCGCCACCGAGGGCAAGGTGGTCATGATCGAGGCGGGCGCCAAGGAGATCCCCGACGAGATCATGTACGAGGGCATCGTCTCCGCCCATGAGGAGATCAAGAAGCAGGTGGCCCTCATCAATCAGATCGTGGCCGAGATTGGCAAGCCCAAGATGGAGTACGAGCACGCCGACTTCGACCAGGAACTCTTCGACAAGATCGTGGAGGCCACCATGGACGAGGCCAAGGCCGCCATGGATACCGACGACAAGAACGTCCGCGAGACCCGCTGGAACGCCCTCATCGACCACTGGCATGAGCTCTTCCTGGCTGACTATCCGGAGATGGACAAGTACCTGGAGGAGATCACCTACAAGTTCCAGAAGAAGATCGTCAAGGCCTGGCTGCTGGAGGGCCACCGTGTGGACGGCCGCGCCAAAAACGAGATCCGTCCCCTCGCCGCCGAGGTGGGTGTGCTGCCCCGGGTCCACGGCTCCGGTCTCTTCACCCGCGGCCAGACCCAGGTCCTGTCCGTGGCTACCCTGAACACCCTCTCCGCCGCCCAGAAGCTGGATACCATCTGGGAGGAGACCGAGAAGCGGTATATGCACCACTACAACTTCCCCTCCTACTCCGTGGGAGAGGCCCGGGGCTCCCGGTCCACCAACCGCCGGGAGTACGGCCACGGCGCTCTGGCCGAGCGGGCCCTGGAGCCCGTGATCCCCAGCGTGGAGGAGTTCCCCTATGCCATCCGCGTGGTGTCTGAGGTCCTCTCTTCCAACGGCTCCACCTCCCAGGGCTCCATCTGCGGCTCCACCCTGGCGCTGATGGACGCCGGCGTGCCCATCAAGGCCCCGGTGGCCGGCATCTCCTGCGGCCTGATCCAGGACGATGACGGCGGCTTCACCACCTTCATCGACATCCAGGGCGTGGAGGACTTCCACGGCGAGATGGACTTCAAGGTGGCCGGCACCAAGAAGGGCATCACCGCCATCCAGATGGACCTGAAGAACGACGGCCTGTCCCACGCCATCATCAAGGAGGCGCTGGATATCACCCGTGACGCCCGCTTTGCCATTCTGGACGAGATCATGCTGCCCTGCATCGCCGAGCCCCGGCCCGAGGTGGCTCCCACCGCCCCCAAGATGGTGAAGATGAAGATCGACGTGGACAAGATCCGCGAGGTCATCGGCTCCGGCGGCAAGGTCATCCAGAAGATCTGTGCCGACACCGGCGCCAAGATCGACATCGAGGACGACGGCACCATCTATATCGCCGGCGAGAACGCCGAGAGCTGCGACGCCGCCAAGAAGATCATCGAGACCATCGTCTTTGTGCCCGAGGTGGGGCAACTGTATTACGGCAAGGTGGTCCGCATCCTGCCCTTCGGCGCTTTCGTAGAGCTGGCCCCCGGCAAGGACGGCATGGTGCACATCTCCAAGCTGGCCAACCGCCGGGTGGAGAAGGTGGAGGATGTGGTCAACATTGGCGACATGATTTGGGTGAAGGTCACCGAGATTGACGAGAAGGGCCGCGTGAACCTGAGCTACAAGGACGCCCTGAAGGAGCTGGAGAACAACCCCGGCCTGAAGAAGTAAGAAATATGAACGCATGGTTTGAGGCCGCTGGAGCGGCGGCGTGGGGCGCCGTCGGCTTCGGCGGCCTCTCCCGCTGGATGGACCCGCCTGCCCGGGCTCGGGCGGAGAGGCTGTGCCCCTCCCCGACCGGGGTCTTTGTGGCCGCCTTTCCCTATTACGCGGGGGATGATCCCGGCAACCTGTCCCGGTATGCCCGGGGAGAGGACTATCACGCCGCAGTGGTTCGGCGGCTGGAGCAGGTGTGCGCGCGGCTGCGGGCCCGGTGGCCGGAGCACATCTTCCGGCCCTCCGCCGACAGCAGCCCCATTCCCGAGCGGGCCGCCGCCCTGTGCGCCGGGCTGGGGGTGCTGGGGGACAACGGCCTGGTGCTGCTGGACAAATGGGGCTCCTGGATCTTTCTGGGGACCATCCTGACCAATCTGACCGGCTATCCCTGGCCGGAGCCCGTCCCCCTGCGCCGGTGCGTCCACTGCGGGGCCTGCGCCGCCGCCTGCCCCGGCGGGGCATTGGAGGCAGACGGGGTCCGGACGGACCGCTGCCTGTCCCATCTGACCCAGAAAACGGGGGAGCTGACGCCGGAGGAGGCCGCCCTTTTGTCGGCCCACCCGCTGATCTGGGGCTGCGACGTGTGCCAGCAGGTCTGTCCCTATAACCGGGCTGCGCCGGTCACTCCCCTGCCGGAATTCCGGGACGATCTGGTGCCCGCCCTGACGCTGCCGGACGTGGCGGGGCAAACCCGCAGACAGTTTTTGGAGCGCTACCCGGGGCGGGCCTTTACCTGGCGGGGACCGGGGCCGCTCCAGCGCAATCTGGAGCTGAAGGACGGGGAATAAAACGGCCGCCTTTCGCGGAAACTAACCGTGAAAGGCGGTGTATTTATGCAAGTACGCGATTTGATGAATCAGAGCGTGGTGTCCATCGACCCGTCCGAGTCGGCGGCCCTGGCGGCCCGGCTGCTGGCCCGGCACAACCTGGGTTCCCTGCCGGTGTGCGGCACGGACGGAGGCCTGCGGGGCATCGTCACCGACCGGGATATCGTGACCCGGTGTGTGGCGGCGCAGGAGGACCCCAGCAAGGTGCCGGTGCGGGACATCATGACCCGAAACTGCGCCGTGGTGGCCCCCGACGACGACGCTCACGAGGCGGCCCGCAGAATGGCGGCCCAGCAGGTCCGGCGTCTGCCGGTCATGGAGGGGGACAAGGTGGTGGGGATGCTCTCCCTGGGGGACCTGGCCTGTTGCCAGCAGTACGACATGGAGGCGGGCGCGGCCCTCAGCGAGATCTCTGACAACGTCCACCGGGTCCGCAGCATGGAGCATGTTCCTCAGAGCATCAAGCGCCACGCGGAAGAGGAGTAAAAACGGGCCCCCGGCCAATGGACCGGGGGCCCGCTTCTCACTCCGGGACGTCGGCGTCCCGCTGGGCCGGGCCGTCCAGCAGACGCCCGCGGTAGTCGAACCGGGAGCCGTGGCAGGGGCAGTCCCAGCTCTTCTCATCCGGGTTCCACTCCAACTGGCAGCCCAGATGGGGGCAGCGGACCGAGACGCAGAAGACCTCCCCGCCGTCATCTTTGTAGACCCCCAGCTTTTCCCCGCGGTACTCCACCACGCCGCCATGGCCCCTGGGCAGGGCCTCCACCTCCGCCCTGGGGGGCGTGAACAGCCGTCGTCCCAGCCCCTTGGCGGCCTGGGTGCTCTCCTGGAGGAGGGCCTTCCCGGCGGCGGAGGGCTGGAAGCGCTGGGGGGTAAAGACCTCCTCCCAGGGGCTGGCGCCGGTTGTGATGAGGTCGGTGAGCAGCCGGGCGGCCACCATGGAGGAGGTCATCCCCCACTTCTGGAAGCCGGTGGCCACATACCAATTGGGTGTGGCGGCGGAGAACCGACCGATATAGGGCACACCGTCCAGGGGCATCCCGTCCTGAGCGCTCCAGGCGGCCGTCTCCCGGCTCTCGGGCCAGAAGCTCCGGGCGGCCTGCCGCAGCTTCTGGTACTGCCCGCCCGCCGAATTTTCCCCGGTGCGGTGGCCCCCGCCGCCCAGCAGGAGCAGGTCCCCTTGAGGCCGGAAGGAGAGGCCGTCGCCGTCGGTGCCGAAGTACATCCCCTCCAGCCCGGCGGCGTTTTCCAGGGCCAGCACGTAGCTGCGCTCCTGGTGCATCCGGAGAAAATAGTATCCCGGGACGTTGCGGAAGGGGTAGTGACAGGCGAACACGACGTGCTCCGCCGTCACCGTCCCCCGGTCGGTGATCACCCGGTTTCCCTCCACGTCCCGTACCCGGGTCTGCTCATAGAGCTCCAGCGGCTCCGCCACGGCGTCCAGGAAGCGCAGCGGGTGGAACCGGGCTTGATTCCCGAACCGCAGGGCGGCGGCCACGGGGAAGGGCAGCTCGGTGTCGGCCGTGCAGGCCGCGTCGATGCCCAGGCTGTGGGCGGCCTCCGCCTCCCGGTGGATGGGCCAGGGGTCCCCGGTGGCGTAGAGGTAGGCCGGGCAGTCGGTAAAGTCGCAGTCGATGCCCCCCTCCCGGACCATACGGCGGTATTCCGCCACGGCCCACTGGTTAGCCTGGGCGTAGAGCACGGCCTTTTCCCGGCCGAGCTGGTCGATGAGCCGCTCGTAGATGAGGCCGTGCTGGGCGGTGATCTTGGCGGTGGTGCGCCCGGTCTGGCCGCTCCCGGCCCGGGCGGCCTCCAGTACCACCGTCTCCAGCCCCGCCGCCCGGAGAAAATGGGCGGTGAGGATGCCGGCCAGCCCGCCGCCGATGACGGCGGCGTCTACCTTCCGGTCCCCCGACAGGGGCTCCCGAGGCCGCAGGGAGGCGGTCCTGTTCCAAATGGATTCCTGCATGGCATATCCCACCTTTGGGCGGGGGAGGGCCCCGCCGTTCTCGATGGTCTAGCATGCGCGATATTTTGGAAAATATGCGCCGTTCAGCCCTGAGCCTGCCAGAGAGGCTCCCAACTGGCGGAGTTTTCCCCCACCGAGACGTTCCGCGCCAGGGCCTGCGTGCAGCGCTGGCCGTCCAGCTCAAAGACGGCGGTAAGGGTGGTGACGGACCCGAAGCAGTCGGGCACATGCAGCACGGTGGAGTAGCCGGTGGAGCTGCCGGGGCTGCGGGCGGCGGCTTTGCTCACCGTGTTGACCGCCGCGTCGGAAGCCCGGGTGGCCTGGAAGGTGACGGTCATGCCCTCCGCCTGCTGGGCGGCAGTGAGGGAGAGGGCAAAATTCACGTCGTTGCCATACCGCGTTGCTTCAAAATCAAAGGTGGCCACCAGCGGGGCCGCCGGGTCCAGCCGCGGGGCGGCCGCCGCCTCCAGGGCGGTCAGCCGTGCCTCCGCCTGCGCCAGGCGCTCCGAGGTCCGGACCAGTCCCGTCCCCGTCCATACCAGCGCCGCCGCCAAGAGCAAAGCGGCCGCGGCGGACAGCCCGTGGGCCAGCCGCCGTTTTTGAAGCCGGGCCGGGTCCTCCGCCGAGGCGGCCTGGGGAGTGGGCTCCTCCAACTGGAGCAAATCCCCCAACGGCAGGCCGAACAGGCGGCTCAGGCCCACCAGCTTATCCAGCTCGGGCAGGCTGGCGTCGGCCTCCCACTGGGACACGGCCTGGCGGCTGACGCCCAGGGCTTCCCCCAGCGCCTCCTGGGAAAGGCCCTTCTCTTTGCGCAGGGCCTGTATGCGTTGACCAAGGGTCATGGTTTCCCTCTCCTTTCGGGATACAGGCTACCAAACGGGGTCTGAAAGGGCAACCAAGCGCCCCTTTCTTTTTGTCAAGCACTGCTTGCGGGGGCTGGGCCCCAAGGGGTTGCGGGTTCAGTCGGGAATATACTCCCGGATGCGCAGCGCGGCCCCCAGCCCCTCGGCCAGGGTCCGGCAGGCGGCGATCTCGGCCGGGCTCTTGTCCTTGTTGACGATGGTCATCACCACCGTGGGCACATACCCTGCCGCCCGGCGGGTGAAGTCCAGCATGGCCTGCCAGGCCGCTTCCCCGTCCCGGGGATGGGTGACGGCGCAGTACTCCTCCGCCGTGGAGCCGTTGAGGGAAATGGACAGCACGTCGATGCGGCCCTTCAGATCGGGGGTCACGTCCCGGCCCAGGATCAGATTGGCGTGGCCGTTGGTGTTGATGCGCACCGGCGGCAGGGCGGGGACGGCCTGTTTCAGCGCATCCACCAGCCAGCAGATGTCGTCGGTGCGGAACATGGGCTCCCCAAAGCCACAGAACACCAGCTCCCGGTAGCAGGAGAAGTCCCGGGAGAGCAGGTCGGCCAGGGCCTCCTCCCGGGTGGGCTCGTGGTCCAGCCACAGGTCATCGGCGTAGATACTGCCCTTGTGGCCGTTGTGCCGCAGGCAGAACACGCAGGCGCAGTCGCACCGGTTGGTCAGGTTGACGTACAGCGCCCCTTCATACGCATAGGAAATGGTCTCCATACGGTTGTACCTCCTTACAGAATGTTGAAAAACCGCTTGCCGTTTTCCAGGGTGGCCCGGAGGACCTCCCCGGTCTCCAGCCCCTTGAGCTGGGCCACCCGGGCGGCGGTCAGGGGGATAAAGGAGGAGTCGCACCGCTCCCCCCGGTGGGGCTCGGGCGCCATGTAGGGGGCGTCGGTCTCCAGCATGAGCCGGTCCAGCGGGACCCAGCGCACCACCTCCGGAGCCCGCCTGGCGTTGGAGAAGGTGATGTTCCCGGTGAAGGAGAGCATCCAGCCCCGGTCCACCGCCACCTTGGCGTCCTCCAGGCTGAGGGCGCAGCAGTGGAACACGCCCCGGGCATTGGGGTGGGAGCGGACGATATCCAGACAGTCCTTGTGGGCGTCCCGGTCGTGGACGATGGCAGGCAGGTCCAGCTCCTCCGCCAGGGAGAGCTGGGCGTCGAAGAAGTCCCGGGAGAAGGCCCGGGCCTCGGGGGTCTTGACCCAGTAGTAGTCCAGGCCGATCTCCCCAATGGCCCTGACCCTGGGGTGGGCGGCCA
>JALEZN010000092.1 GCA_022772585.1 Clostridiales bacterium | reverse complement strand
GTGATGGCCAGCCTGTTCTATGAGCCGTCCACCCGCACCAACTTTTCCTTTCAGACCGCCATGCTGCGGGTGGGGGGCACGGTGTTCGGCTTCGCCGACCCCAAGTCCACCTCCACCGCCAAGGGCGAGACCCTGAAGGACCCCCTCAAGATGGTGTCGGGCTATGCCGACGTGGTGGTGATGCGCAACCCCCAGGCGGGCGCGGCCAAGGCGGCCCCCCTGTACTCCGACGTGCCGGGGATCAACGCCGGCGACGGCGGCCACATGCACCCCACCCAGACCACTGCGGATCTCACCACCATCACCCGCCTGCGGGGCAAGGTGGACGGGCTGTCCGTGGGCCTGTGCGGCGATTTGAAGAACGGCCGCACGGTTCACTCCCTCATCAAGGCCCTGGCCAAGTTTGAGGGCATCAAGTTTTTCCTCATCGCCCCCCGTGAGCTGGCGGTGCCCGAGTACATGCGGGCCTTTATGCGGGAGCATGGCATGTGGTTCACCGAGGTCACCGGCCTGGAGGCCGTCATTCCTCAGTTGGATGTGCTCTACATGACCCGCATCCAGCGGGAGCGCTTCGTAGACCCCCTGGAGTACGAGCGCTGCAAGGGCGTCTACGTCCTCACCCGGCGGAAGCTGGACCGTGCGAAGAAGGAGCTGCTGGTCATGCACCCCCTGCCCCGGGTGGATGAAATTGCCATCGACGTGGACGACGATCCCCGGGCGGTCTACTTCGAGCAGGCCCGCTACGGAATGTACGCCCGCATGGCCCTGCTCACCGATCTGGCCAACCAGGAGCGGGAAAAGCCGGAGCCGGTGGAAATCGGCGTCAAGCCGGCGTGCTCCAACCCCAACTGCATCACCCAGACCGAGCACTACCTGCCTCCCCTGGTGAAGCAGAACGGCGGCGTGGACTGCTGCGCCTACTGCGACAAGGAACTGCGGTAAGGGGGGACAACCTCCGCCGGACACGGGGATATCACGTTTTGCCTTGACTTTTTTCCCGATTTTGCATATACTAAATGCGATACACAGCGACGAAGGGAAGGAGTACCCGCGTGGGCGGTGCAGAGAGGGGCCGGATGGTGCAAGGCCCTCCGGCGGCGCGGGGAAGGTCGTCCCGGAGCTCCGGGCCTGAATACAGTAGGGCCCGGCGGGTTCTCCCGTTAGCGAGACAAGAGCGCCTCCATGGCTTCATGGGGGAATTCAGGTGGTACCGCGGACTTACGGGTTCGCCCTGAGCAACAGGCTTGGGGCGGGCCCTTTTGCTTTGCCCCGAAAAGGAGTGTAACAGATGAAAAAAGAACTGCCCAAGGTCTATGAACCCCGGGAGGTGGAGGGCCGCGTCTATGAGATGTGGGAGAAGAACGGCTGCTTTGAGGGCCACCGCGACCCGGACAAACGCCCCTTCACCATCGTCATGCCGCCCCCCAACGTCACCGGCCAGCTCCACATGGGCCACGCCATGGACTGCACCCTCCAGGACATCCTGATCCGCTTCAAGCGGATGCAGGGCTATGCCGCCCTGTGGGTGCCCGGCACCGACCACGCCGGCATCGCCACCCAGATCAAGGTGGAGGAGGAGCTGCGCAAGAGCGAGGGCCTGACCCGCTACGATCTGGGCCGGGAGAAGTTCCTGGAGCGTGTGTGGGACTGGAAGCACAAGTTCGGCAACCGTATCGTGGAGCAGCAGAAGAAGCTGGGCGCCTCCTGTGACTGGAGCCGCGCCCGGTTCACCATGGACGAGGGCCTGTCCAACGCGGTGCGCCACGTGTTTGTGTCCCTCTACAACAAGGGCCTCATCTACAAGGGCAGCCGCATCATCAACTGGTGCCCCCACTGCGTCACCGCCCTGAGCGACGCGGAGGTGGAGTACAAGGAGAAGCCCGGCCACCTGTGGCACATCCGCTACCCCATCGCCGGGGAGGAGGGCCGCTATGTGACCGTGGCCACCACCCGGCCGGAGACCATGCTGGGCGACACCGGCGTGGCGGTCAACCCCGAGGACGGCCGTTACCGGGACATTGTGGGCAAGAAGTGCATCCTGCCCCTGGTGAACAAGGAGATCCCCATCGTGGCCGACGCCTATGTGGACATGGAGTTCGGCACCGGCTGCGTGAAGATGACCCCCGCCCACGATCCCAACGACTTTGAGGTGGGCCTGCGCCACAACCTGGAGTCCATCCGTGTGCTGGACGACAACGGCAAGGTGGTGGAGGGCTACGGCCGCTACTCCGGCATGGACCGCTACGAGGCCCGCAAGGCCATCGTGGCCGATCTGGAGGAGGGCGGCTACCTGGTGAAGGTGGAGGAGCACACCCACAATGTGGGCACCTGCTACCGCTGCGGCACCGATGTGGAGCCCATCATCTCCGCCCAGTGGTTCGTGAAGATGGAGCCCCTGGCCCGCGAGGCCCTGCGGGTGGTCAACGACGGGGAGGTCAAGTTCGTCCCCGACCGCTTCTCCAAGATCTACACCAACTGGATGGAGAACGTCCACGACTGGTGCATCTCCCGCCAGCTCTGGTGGGGCCACCGCATCCCCGCCTGGACGTGCGAGGACTGCGGCGGGATGACCGTCAGCGAGACCGATCCCACCGAGTGCCAGCACTGCCACTCCACCCACATCCACCAGGAGGAGGACGTGCTGGACACCTGGTTCTCCTCCGCCCTGTGGCCCTTCTCCACCCTGGGCTGGCCCGACGAGAGCAGCGAGGACTTCAAGTACTTCTATCCCACCGATGTGCTGGTCACCGGCTACGACATCATCTTCTTCTGGGTGGCCCGGATGATCTTCTCCGCCTGCGAGCACACCGGCAAGCCCCCCTTCCACACCGTGTTTATCCACGGCCTGGTCCGGGACGACACGGGGCGCAAGATGTCCAAGTCCCTGGGCAACGGCATCGACCCCCTGGAGATGGCCAACCAGTACGGCGCCGACGCTCTGCGCTTCAACCTGGTCACCGGCAACTCCCCCGGAAACGACATGCGCTTCTACACCGAGCGGTGCGAGGCCATGCGCAACTTCGCCAACAAGATCTGGAACGCCAGCCGCTTCCTGATGATGAACCTGACCATTGAGGAATGTGAGCTGCCCGAGCACCTGGAGCTGGAGGACAAGTGGATCCTCTCCAAGCTCAACAGCGTCATCCCCGCCGTCACCGAGAACATGGAGCACTATGAGCTGGGCGTGGCCGCCCAGAAGGTGTACGACTTCATCTGGGACGACTACTGTGACTGGTATATCGAGCTGACCAAGGCCCGCCTCCAGGGCGACGACGAGGAGGCCAAGGTCAACGCCCAGAAGGTGCTCTGCTATGTCCTTACCGAGACGCTGAAGCTCCTCCACCCCTTCATGCCCTTCATCACCGAGGAGATCTGGCAGGCCCTGCCCCACAAGGGCGACTACCTGATGCTCCAGCAGTGGCCCGAGCACCATGTGACCCTGGACTTCCCCGAGGAGGAGAAGGCCATGGAGCTCATCATGGACGCCATCCGCGCCGTGCGCACCCGCAGGGCCGAGATGAACGTGCCCCCCAGCAAGAAGGCCCATCTCACCGTCTCCACCCTGGAGCGGGAGGTGTTCACCGCCGGCATCCCCTTCCTCAAACGCCTGGCCTACGCCAGCGACGTGACGGTGGTGGGCGTGGCCGACATGGACTCCGACGCCGGGGAGAACGCCAAGGGCAGCGTCACCGTCATCACCCACGCCGCCCGGGTGTCCATGCCCCTGGCCGAGCTGGTGGACCTGGAGAAGGAGAAGGCCCGTATCCAGAAGGAGCTGGACAAGAACCGCAAGGCTCTGGACGGCCTGAACAACAAGCTGGGCAACCCCGGCTTTGTGAACAAGGCCCCCGCCAACGTGGTGGAGGCCGAGCGGGAGCGGGCAGTGAAGCTGGCCGCCCTCATCGAAAAGCTGGAGGGCCAGCTGGCCGGTATGTAAGCCTATCGAGAAATACAAAAAGAGGGAGGCTCCCCACATGGGAGCCTCCCTCTTTTTTGCCCGGATGCGGACGGGCGGGATTCAGTATTTGCGCCGCCGCTTGTCCAGATACATGTTCCGGTCGCTCTCGGTCAAAAGGGACGAGAGCGGACCTGCGGCAGGGGCGGTGGACCAGCCAAGGGCCGCATCCACTCCCTCGCTGTATAGCCGTTCCCGCAGACGGGAGAGGAACCGGTCGGCCTGCTCCGGCGTCTGCTGCCATCCCAGCAGCAAGAATTCGTCCCCTCCCACCCGGTAGACCCGATACTGAGGGACACAGGCGGCACGGAGGATATCGGCTGTCCGGCGGAGCAGGGCATCGCCGGCGGGATGCCCCCGGGCGTCGTTGACCTCCTTGAGGTCGTTGAGATCCAGTGAGGCGATAGTGATGGTCTGCCCGGAGTACTCCAGCGCGCTCAGCCGCGCCTGAAAGGCCCGCCGGTTGGCCAGGCCGGTGAGCGGGTCGGTATCGGCCAGGACCCGCAATCTCCGGACCGCGCGGAGGAGGATACCGGAGAGGACGACGGCGGCAGTCAGAGCCAGGATCAGCACGGTATTGAGGAGTTCAGGACGCATCCATTCACCTCCCATGGAAGCCGCGGCCTGATGATAAGCATATGTGCCAATTTATTATATCACAATAGTTACTATATGTATAGTAACTATTTATATGGGTATTATACATATGTAACGTTGAATGTAGTATTGTCCTGAGGTGATACGATGAAGGAGCAGGGGGTCTATCTCATCCAGGACTACGGGAAGGTGGAACTGCGTCTCCGGGAGGTCATGGACCGGCGGGGCATCTCCCGCAACCGGATGGCACGGCTGCTGAACACACGCTACGAGGTGGTGGACAAGTGGTATAAGAACCAGGTGGAGAAGATCGACGCGGATATCCTGGCCCGGATGTGTTTTGTGCTGCAGTGCGGTGTGGGCGACCTGCTGGAGTACCGGGAAGCAAACTAGCACAGAAAAAAGCGCCATGCGCGGTTTACTATGCCGTGCATGGCGTTTTTTGTGCCCGGACAGAGTGAAAAATGGAGTGGGCCCGTGTGTTCGACGAATTGCGGAGGGGCAAAAGGGTATAATCAGGAAAAACCAGATTTTGGGATACCCCGAAAAACACAGTTGGGAGGGACAGGCTATGCCGGTGACCTGTACGGGAGAGGGCCGCACGCTCACCGCGGAGATCCGCGGCGAGGTGGACCACCACCGGGCCAAGGAGATCATAAGGGAGCTGGAGCAGGCGGTGGAGACTGCGCTGCCCCGGGAGCTGACGCTGGATCTGGGCGGGGTGACGTTTATGGACAGCTCGGGCATCGCGGTACTGCTGCGGGCCTACCGCCAGGCGGGGGAACTGGGCGCGGTCCTCCGGGTGGTCCACGTACCACCCCAGGCCGGGAAGGTGCTCAGAGCCGCCGGGCTGGAACGGCTGATGCGATTCGAATGACGACAGGGGGGCGGGTCTGCCCGCCCCGGGAGGGATACATATGAAACAGATTCCGGTGAACGAGGCAACCATGACCTTTCTCAGCCGGTCGGCCAACGAGGGCTTTGCCCGGACGGCGGCGGCCTGCTTCGCGGCCCAGCTGGACCCCACGCTGGACGAGGTCAACGACATCAAGACCGCCGTCAGCGAGGCGGTGACCAACTGCATCGTCCATGCCTATCCCCAGGCGCTGGGGAAGATCACCATGCGCCTGCGCATCTACCCCGATCACACGGTGGAGATCACGGTGAAGGATGCCGGCGTGGGCATCGAGGACGTGTCCCGGGCCAGAGAGCCGCTGTATACCACCGGGAACGAGGAGCGCTCCGGCATGGGCTTTACCATTATGGAGAGCTTCATGGACGGAGTAAAGGTACGCTCCGCGCCGGGGAAGGGGACCGCCGTGACCATGGTCAAACATATCTCCCGCCGGCTGGGCGGGGCGGTATGAGCATCGCGGATACCCCCGCCCTGCTGGAGGAGGCCCGCAGAGGGAACAACGAAGCCTGTGAGCGCATCCTGGAGGACAATGCCGGCCTGATCTGGGGCATCGTCCGCCGGTATTACGGCCGGGGGGTGGACCCGGAGGACCTGTATCAGCTGGGCTGCCTGGGCTTTCTCAAGGCGGTGCGGGGATTTGACCCGGCCTTCGGGTGCCAGTTCTCCACCTATGCCGTGCCCAAGATCGCCGGGGAGATCCGCCGTTTCCTGCGGGACGACGGGGCCGTCAAGGTGAGCCGGGGGCTGAAGGAGCGGGGCGGGACTGTCCGGGCGGCCCGGGAGCGGCTGTCCGCCGAGCTGGGGCGGGAGCCCACCCTGTCCGAGCTGTCCTTTGAGACCGGATTGTCCCCGGAGGACATTGCCGCCGCCGAAGAGGCCAATCAGCCCGTGACCTCCCTCCAGATGGAGACGGGAGACGGACTGACTCTGGAGACCCTGCTGGGCGGCGGGGGATTTGAGGAGGATGTGGTGGAGCGGGAGACCCTGCGGGGGGCGGTCGCCGCCCTGCCCGACCGGGAGCGGCAGGTGGTGCTGCTGCGCTATTTCCGGGGCTTTACCCAGGACCGGACCGCCCGGGCTCTGGGAGTCTCCCAGGTGCAGATCTCCCGCATCGAGCGCCGGGCGGTGGGCCGGCTGCGGGAGCTGCTGGAGGAGCGGTAGACAAAAGCGGGGCGCGCCCGCAGGCGCGCCCCGCCGGGCGGCTGTGTGCCGGTGTCGGGACCGGGAGTGTCAGCCGACCCGGATCAGTTCCGGCCTTCCCGCCAGGCGCGCATCCATGCCAGCGTTTCCCGGAGCGCCGCCTGACGGAACTGTTCACATTCCTCCGGATGCTCTTTTTCAAGCGTGGAACGGCTGTCGGCCGGCGTCAGCGGGACCACGAAATGGCTGCACCGATCTCCGGTAAAATGCTTGTGGGGATAGGGAAAGTGATGTGCATCCAGCCGCTTCATGATCCGCTCGCAGGCATCGGTGGCGGGCCAGATCTCATCGCTCTGGGAGGACAGCAGCAGTACCGCGCCCTGAATCCGCTCCACGGGGATCACCGCCTCCTCCGGGACCGGATGCTCCAGGGCCGCCAGGTACCGGTGAACGATCATTTCTTCCCCATCCTTTTCCACCAACCTGCGGTAGGTCTCTCCGCGGTTATATCCATAGGTGGAAAAATAGGGAAGCGGGATCCCGTGATCCACCCATGTCGCCTCGTCCAGGGGCCCGTGGTTCCCGTCCAGACCGTTGTATAGGCAAAAGCTGGGGGCGGCGGCCACCGTCAGGCTGATGGACGGGTCCCGCGACGCCAGAAGCAGCGCAAGCTGGCCGCCCATGGACCAGCCGTAGAGCCCGAGCTTCCGGGTCTCCGCCGGCAGGCGCGCCCGAAGCCAGTCGAAGACCCGGTCAAAATACGTAAGCTCAATGTTCGTCAGCGTATCGCTCAGGCCGGGGAGCTTCCAGTATCCCACCGCCATGACATTGCATCCGGCGGGGAGAAGCTTCTCGCCGATCTCCTCCGCCAGCGCGATCCCTCCGTGGCTGCCGATCAGGACCAGCATGGTCGCGTCCGACGGCTGCGCGGCATAGTAAAACCGCCCGATAAATCCATCCCGCTCCAAAGTGGTCTCCAGGGTTTTCGTAGTCATTTTCATGCCTCCTCTGTATCTTTCGCTGGGACTGTCTGCGTCCTGCTTTTCCGATGGAATATGTTGAACAGGCCCTCCGCGACCTGGGGAACATCCCCGGCAAGCGGAGGGCCTGCCGCTTTTTTGCGCAGAGTGCTGCACTTATTTAAAATCCACGCAGAGGTGCTTGACCTCGGTGTATTTGAGCATGCCCTCGGCGCCGCCGGCCCGGTCCATGCCGCTCTGCTTGTAGCCGCCGGTCTCGCACTCGGGGAGCAGCTTGTTGTAGCAGTTGACCCAGGCCGAGCCCGCCCGCAGGCGGCGGGCCACCCACATGGCCTTGTCGATGTCCCGGCTCCAGACGGCGGAGGCCAGGCCGTAGGCGGTGCCGTTGGCGATGGCCAGTGCCTCCTCCTTGGTGCGGAAGGTCTGCACCACCAGCACGGGCCCGAAGATCTCCTCCTGCACGATGGGGGAGTCCATGGGCGGATTCAGGAAGATGGTGGGGGCGATGTAAAAGCCCTTGTCCAGCCCGTTTTCGGTGAGGCGGCGGCCGCCGGTCACCAGGGTGGAGCACTGCTTGCCGATCTCGATGTAGCCCATGATCTTGTCCATCTGCTCCCGGGAGATGACGGGGCCCAGATTGGTGTTCTCATCCAGGCAGTAGCCGGGACGGAGCTTTTCCACCTCCTCCTTCAGCCGGGGGAGGAAGGTATCCACCAGGGATTCCTCCAGCACCAGCCGGGAGCCCACGGTGCACAGCTGTCCGGCGTTCATGAAGATGGCCTTCAGCGCGAAGGGGAGGGCCTTGTCCAGGTCGGCGTCGGCAAAGATCACGTTGGGGGACTTGCCGCCCAGCTCCAGAGAGACCTTCTTCATGCTGTCAGCGGCGGTTTTCATGACCTCGCGTCCGGTCTCCAGACCGCCGGTGAGGGAGATCATATCCACATCGGGGTGGCGGGTCAGGGCATCGCCCACCACGCTGCCCCGGCCGGAGACGGCGTTGACCACGCCCTTGGGGAACTCGGGGATACCGTCCAGCAGCTCCAGCACGGCCAGGGTGCAGCCGGTGGTCTGGGTGGCGGGCTTGAGGACGCAGGTACAGCCGGCGGCCAGGGCGGGGGCCATGTCCCGCATGAGCAGGGTCACCGGGTAATTCCAGGGAGTGATGGCGGCCACCACGCCCACGGGCTCCCGGGCCAGGACCGAGAGTAGACCCGCCTCCACGGCGGTGCTGGTGCCGTAGAGGGTGCGGGCGGCAGCGGCGTAGTATTCCACGTAGCCGATGGAACTGTTGAGCTCGAACCGGGCCTCGCCGATGGGCTTGCCGGTCTCCAGCGCCAGGCGGACGGCCAGCGCCTCGTGGTTGGCCCGCATGGCGGCGGCCCAGGCGCCCAGACAGCGGGAGCGCAGCCGGGGGTTGAAGGCCCAGTCCGCGTGCTCAAAGGCGTCGCGGGCGGCGGCCACCGCCCGGTCCACATCCCCGGTCCCCGAGTCGGGGACGCGGGAGACCGGCGAGCCGTCGCAGGGGCAGAAGAGGTCGATGGTCCGCCCGTTCTCCGCGCCCTGCCAGACGCCGCCGATCAGGTTGCGGTATTCCAAAACGTTATTCTCACTCATGTGTTATCCCTCCTGTATTCAGCGGCTCTGGTCGGCCAGGATGTGCAGATAGAGCTGCTCACACTGCTTCTGGCTGATGCGGCGGGGGTTGTTGGCCTGAAGGAAGGTGGCCAGGTTGGAGGCCACCAGCTCCGCGTCGCTCTCCTTCATGCCGAAGGAGGTGAAGGGCACCCGGACGCCGGTCTCGTCAAAGAGAGTCTCCACCGCCTTTACCGAGGCCTGGGCGGCCTGGAAGGTGCTCATCCCGGCGGTATTCACCCACAGCAGGGCGGCGATATCGGCAAATTTCTCCGGGCGGGCCATGAGGTTGAACTCCATGCAGTACTTGAGGAGCACGGCGTTGGCCTCGCCATGGGCCATGTGGAAGAAGGAGCACAGGGGGCTGGACAGGGCGTGGACCAGACCCAGGCCGGCCTGATCCATGGCCACGCCGGCCAGCACGCTGCCCAGTGCCATGTCCTGCCGGGCCTTCAGGTCGCCGCCGTTGGCGCAGGAGCGCCACAGGGCACCGCCGATGAGGCGGATGGCCTCCCGGGCACAGGCGTCGGTGATGGGGTTGGCCCCCAGGCCCACATAGGCCTCGATGGCGTGGGAGAGGGCGTCCATGCCGGTGGTGGCGGTGAGGTAGAGAGGCAGGCTGGCCATCAGCTCGGCATCCACCAGGGCGGCCATGGGGAACATGGCCGGGCCGTTGATGCCCTTCTTGCAGTTGCGGTCCACGATGACGGCGCACATGGTCACTTCGCTGCCGGTGCCGGCGGTGGTGGGGATGGCGATGAGGGGAAGGGGCGGATTCACAAAGGGCTTGCCGTTCCACTGATAATCCACCAGGGGGCCGTCATTTGTGGAAAGCGCGGCCAGGACCTTGGCGGTGTCCACCGAGGAGCCGCCGCCCAGAGCCACGATCTTGGTAGGACGGTAGTCCCGCACCTCCTCCATGGCCGATTCCACCAGGGCGGCGGTGGGGTTGGGCTCCACCTTGTCATAGAGGCGGCAGTCGGCGCCGGTGGGGGAGATCATGTCCCGCACCCGGTCCACCAGGCCCACGGCCTCCAGGCCGGGGTCGGTGACCAGCAGCACCCGGTCCTCCGGGGACAGGAACCCGGCCAGTTCCCTGAGACAGCCGATGCCAAAGCGTACATCTACCGGCATATGATAGTGAGTGACCATACCAAAGACCTCCTGAAAAAATAAAATCAGCCGCTGACAGAGGTATCGTATCATACCAGTGTCACGGCTGCGTTTCCGCGCGGCGCTCAGCGCCGCGTATGCCTCCGAAGGCGTATGAACTTGAGAAAAACGTTTTTCTACTGATGAGTATGGCATATTTGAAGGGGTTATGCAAGAGGAAATTTGGGCAAAATGACATTTTCGTCATTTATACTAAAAAAAGAAAAACAGAAGAAATGGCTGCCCAAACAAAGAAATGGAAAAGGAAGGGAACAAAGCGGGTTGTCTTTTCGTCCAAACAGCGATAAAATAAACAAAAACGCCCGGCGGCCGCGGCTCCGGACCCGGAAGAAAAGAGAGCGGCGCGGCGGGGAAACGATGCGAGGTGCGTGATGGGAGATATTCTGTATATCGTGGTCCCGTGCTATAACGAGGAGGAGGTCCTGCCCGAGACCTCACGCCGTCTGAAGGACAAGCTGGAGGGCATGATCGCCGCCGGGGCCATCTCGGAGGAGAGCCGGGTCCTCTTCGTCAACGACGGCTCCAAAGACCGGACCTGGTCCATGATCGCCGAGCTGCATGAAAAGGACCGCCGCTTTTCCGGCGTGAACCTGACCCGCAACCGGGGCCACCAGAACGCCCTGCTGGCGGGACTGATGACGGCCAGGGACCGGGCTGACATGGTCATCTCCATGGACGCCGATCTGCAGGACGATGTGGACGCGGTGGACGCCATGGTGGAAAAATATTACGCCGGGTGCGACATTGTTTACGGCGTGCGCTCCAGCCGGGAGAAGGACACCTTCTTCAAGCGCTTCACCGCCGAGGGCTTTTACCGCGTGATGAACTTCCTGGGGGCCGAGACCGTGTTCAACCACGCAGACTACCGCCTCATGTCCCGCCGGGCGCTGGAGGGGCTCTCCCAGTTCAAGGAGGTCAACCTCTTCCTCCGGGGCATCGTGCCCATGATCGGCTACACCACCGGGACGGTGGAGTACGAGCGGGGAGAGCGCTTCGCCGGCGAGAGCAAGTACCCCCTGAAGAAGATGCTCGCCTTTGCCATGGAGGGCATCACCAGCCTGTCCACCAAGCCCATCCGGTATATCACACTGCTGGGCTTCCTGGTCTTTCTGGTCAGCATACTGATGCTGATCTATTCCGTGGTCCGCTGGGCGGGCGGGGCCACCGTGCTGGGCTGGGCCAGCGTGATCTGTTCGGTGTGGGCCATCGGCGGGCTCATCCTCCTCTCCCTGGGAGTCATCGGGGAGTATATCGGAAAGATCTATCTGGAGACCAAGGAGCGGCCCCGCTTCCTGATCCGGGAGGTGCTGGACAGCCATGAAAAAGACTAAGCTGCTGGACGCCTCGGTGTGGAAGTTCCTGCTGGTGGGGGTGGGCAACACCCTCCTCTCCATGGTGCTCATGTTCCTGCTGGAGGGACTGGGCTACTGGCCCTCCACCGCCATTGCCTACGCGGCGGGGGCGGTGATGAGCTTTTTCCTCAACCGCTACTTTACCTTCCGCAGCCAGGAGACCATGGGTCGATCAGCGGTGAAGTTCGCCCTCAACGTGGCGGTGTGCTACGTTCTGGCCTACAGCCTGGCCCAGCCCGCGGCCGGATGGCTCCTGGGACGCACCGGTATCCCGGCGCTGTGGCAGGAGCGGCTGGCCAAGCTGGGCGGCATGGGGCTCTACACCGTCCTGAATTACTTCGGGCAGCGGTTTTTCGCCTTTCACAGGGCGGAATAAGAGAAAAGTACGCCGGTATTCGTAAAAGACCCGCCTGCAGGCTGTAAGCCCGCGGCGGGTCTTTTTAACATAGCAGTCAGCCGGTCGGCTGCTGTTTTGCCTCAGGAGAGAAAGGCGGCGAAGGCAGCTCGGCAAAATACTGCTCAATGCATTTGATCACAGCCCGCTCCTGATAGCAGAGCTGACTGTTGTTATGATGGAGCAGGCAGAGGTCGATATCATTTTTCCCCCGCATTCCTGTGAGACGGATGGGCTTGATGCGGCCGGGATCCACACTGTTGTCATAGTGAATGGCGTATCCGGTCAAAAAACCGAGCATATGCAGTTCCACGATGGCACGTTTGACCAGAGGAATGCTGGAGAATGTGGTGCAGCGGTTGGCACTCTGAACGGAGTTGCTGAACACGAGTGAGGTCTCGTCAGTCAGGAAATGGGACAGAAGAGCCAGCTCCACCCCCTGGATTTCCTCCAGAGCCACGCTGTCCCGGGCGGCCAGCGGATGATCAGCCGGGGCCAGAAGATAGAGATGGTCCCGGAACAGGGGTTTCACCTCAACCTGGTATTTGGCGGCGCTGACTTCATATTCCGCCTGGGTGCCGGGCATGAAATAGGTCAGGCCGATGTTGATCTCATTCTGGATCAGGGCCGCGCCCACCTCACTGCCTGTGGTTTCGTGGAATACCAGCGTCCCGTTGATCTCACCCGCCAGAAAGCGGTGGTTGAGCGGAAGGGCCAGCGCGCAGCTGATCGTGGGAGAGGTGATCACATGGACGGCCTGGGCTCTGGCAGCATTGGTGGAACTGAGAAGCTTGATCTCCTCATAGCGGGACAGGATCTCCCAGGCCAGAGACAGGGCCTCCTCTCCCTCAGGGGTGGTGACGACGCCGCTGTGGACCCGGTGAAAGATGGAAAAACCGAACTCTTCCTCCAGATTTTTTACGATGGAGCTCAGGGTCGTCTGCCCAATGTAGAGATTTTGTGCCGCCTTGGAGATGGAGCGGCACCGGTCGATCTCGATCAGATATTGCAGATATTCCAGCCTCATACCGCACCTCCGTTACCGGCGGGGAAACCGGAAGGACAGGCTGCGCCGTCCGGGGAGAGCGAATGGAAGTAGTCCAGCAGGCAGCTGCTCAAAATGCGTTCCTGATAGCGCAGATACCGTTCTTCCCGGCAGAGAAGGCAGATATGGATCTCAGAGAGAGCGCCATCGCGGCAGATGGGGATGACCTGAAATTCCTCCTGGCGGAAGGTACCGGAATGATAAAAGGCATAGCCGGTCAGGACACCCACCATACCCTGTTCCAGCATGGCGCGGTGCATGATGGCAATATTGGGGAAAAAGGTCACCTGTGCACTGTCGGACGGGATGTGGCTTTGCAGCCCTTTTACACCTCCTGAGCGGAAACCGGTCACCGTGGCCAGGCGCTCCTGACGGAATTCTTCTTCGGTGATGAAGGCGCGACCGGCCAGCGGGTGGCCTCTTGGGACACAGAGGTAGAATTGATCCCGCATTAAAGGAGTAAGGCTGATATTGGAGTCCGGCAGATCATGGCGAAGCTGCTGGATCTCCGGTGCGGTGAGATAGGTAACGCCGATATTGGTGGTGTTCTGCAGAATACCGGAGCAGATATCCAGACGGGGGCACTCAGACAGGATCAGGTCGCCCCGGAGGTCAAAACGATAGAACCGCTGGCAAAGTGGGATGGCCAGGCCGATGTTGATGCTGGGGCACATCAGGATAGGGATGGATTTTGCACGGTGGCTGTCATGTTTTTTCAGGCTAAGCAGTTCTTCGCAGCGGACGTCCATTTCCCAGGCCAGGGCGATCAGCTGTTCTCCTTCCGGTGTGGTGATGACCCCGGAGGGCGTACGCCGGAAAATGGGGAAACCCAGCTCATCCTCCAGGGATTTTACGATGGCGCTCAATGTGGTCTGCCGGACATGAAGGGTGCGTGCAGCAGATGATATGGAGTGCAGACGGTCGATTTCAAGCAGATAGCGGAAATGCTCGGAACGCAAAGGCTCACCCCCCAAAAAACAGACTTATGAGTATTCTGTTTGCCCACTGAGAATATCACAATCGGCATATTATTGCAAGTTTTATAAGAAAAGGTGAAAACGCTCAAAAGAAGAATAAAGACGCAAAACGCAGCCGGTATTTCGCCGGCTGCGTTTTGCATCGGATGGGAGATCGAGAAAAAAAGAGAAGGGAGTAAAAGAGTAAGTAAGCTCAGATCTGCTGGTAGATCTCGTCCAGGGGCATACCCTCGGGGAAACCCAGGTTCTCCAGCGTGCGGCCGTCCCGCAGGTAGTCACGGTCATTGATGGCACCAGCCACACCCAGGAAAGAAGAGAGCACCGGCATTTCCAGACCGAGACGCCTGGCCACAGATACCGCGAAGGCGCCGCCGCAGCCGCAGTCCTCGTGCAGGTAGCGGTGATCCAGGGCGCTGGGGCCGTCCATATACTCGTAGAAAACATGGACCTCCGGATGTTCATCCAGATGGAGCACCTTGTCGATCATGCCCATGGGAGCGCCGTGGACAGTCATACCCATAGCGGCGATGACCGCCGCGCGTTCCTCACTGATCTTGCGGATACAGTGGACCACGGAGGGGGTAAAGGCATACTTGAAAAGAGAGTATCCGCTGCCGCGGTGGTCGATCTCGGCGGCGGAGAGGACCGTACTGGCAACGTGATTGATCACATTGCCGGCGTTGATCACGCCCTCGAATACATTCCGGTTGGCGGTGTATTCCACCACGCCGTCCAGGGCTTTCAGCACGCGTTCGGTATCGGAGGCGGGGAGGGAGGCCACCTTTCCTTTCAGGTTCAGGGGCATTCCCACCGTGACCTCGGCGGGGGCGGTCAGCCGGCAAGGACAGAAATTGCCCTCTTTCTCAGTAAGAGTGACCTTGGCGGTGACGCCCAGTTCCCGGAAGACGCTGCGGAAGATAAAGGAGCCCAGGTTGCCGGGGATGATGAGAATATGCTGACCGTCCTCCAGATAGGGGGCGATGCGGCGGGCGATCTCCTCATGCCGGTCAGCGGGGACATGAACGAAAATGGTCTGCGCCCCGCGGACCGCCTGGGCGGGATCGGTCGTGATCAGGGCAGGAGAGCCTGAACCGCGGATCCTGCCCCGAAGCTGGATAAATCCAAGTTCCTTTACGGCGTTCAGCGCGTCGGAAAAACGCTCGTCGTCATGCAGAGTGACCTGAAAGCCCCGCATGGACATGATGGCGGCCACCGCGTGGCCGGTAGAGCCTGCACCGATGACTGTAATTTTCTGAATCATAGGTATTCCTCCGTGGTTTATGATATGTCTTTTCACCTGTTGCCCCAGGAAGAATCGACAGGATGTTGCTCAGCCCCTCACTTCGCTTTCATTATAAGAAGGTCGGGGGTATAACACAAACGGTACTTTGCGTTATGGGATAGCATGAATTTCGCTGACAGGGAAAAAGACCAGACCGGCCTGTTACCGGGCCGGTCTGGTCTTTGAAAGGGCATATGGGGGCATGTAGATACGGTCAGATCCCCACGATCAGCTGCGCGATACTGAATACCACGATGGAAACCACCATGACCAAAGCGGCAGAGAAAGCGACGATCTTATACCGCTGGCCGGCGCTGGGGATCTCGCTGCGGCCGTGGAAAATGGAGGCAGGAGCGGAGGCACCGGGCAGAACGAGCCCCATATTGGCGCACCAGATCAGAGTGGCTCCGGCAATGACCGGGTTCATGCCGGAGGCGATGACGAAGGGGCTGATAACGGGGATCATGGCGCCGCCGAAGGCAATATTGGAGCCGATATTGGTCAGGAACATCATAACAATGACCGTAAAGACGATGATAAACACAGGGCTGCGGCCCTCAAAGATGGGGGAGACCAGGCTGGTCAGCCAGGGAAGAACACCGGTCGCTTCATTGGTCAGCGCGGAGGCGACCGGGATGGTGACGGCGCACATCAGGATAACAGGCCAGCTGACGGCCTCATCCGTATGCTTGATGTCATTGAAAACGATGCAGGGTTTTCCGTCGCCCTCGCCGCTGGGAAGAACAAACAGAATGGCGGCACACAGACAGAACAGACCGCCGGTGGTCAGAGTATTGTTCAGAAAATCGGCGCCCGGCGCTTTGGTGAAGGTACCGGCATAGATGGTCAGCAGCATGGTCGCCAGGAAGATGACCACGATACGCCTGGCACGGGGGCGCAGATGCTTGCTTTCCTCGCCCAGTTTTTCCACGTCAAAGGCCTTCATGATGCTGAAATCGACGTTGAAGAGTCTGGCACCCAGGAAAACATACAGCGTAATGATGATGGTGCCCGCAATGGCAGTGAGAAGGAACATGACGCCCAGATTGACGCTGCCGCCCGTGACTTCTTTCCAGGTATTGGCCAGGCCAAGCATCCAGCTCTTGTAGGGGATCATGGCGCCGCCCATCATCAGGGACAGCAGGATACCGCCGAAGCCGTAGTAGCGGAAGGTACTGTTTTTCTCATAGCCGCAGGAGTCGGCGATGTCGGCCCAGATGGCGTACAGCAGCAGGCCCATGGGGATCTGGCTGACGACAATGGCGGACCACATGAACACGAACATGAAACACCAGGTGTAGAACAGGGGCTTTCCCTGGAACATCTTCCGGGAGAGGGACCAGCGGACAAACCATTTGCCGAATCCGTAGATGATGATGGCGCCGGCGGCGAAATATTGGGTAATGATCTGAAACACGGTGCCGCTGCCCATCATGGAGGCGATGGCGGCATTGAAGGAGGCGGCATAGCCGCACGTGCCGAATGCGATAAACGCAAACATGGAGGGCCAGATGACCTCGCAGGTGGAATAGCCGTAGATGACACCCAGAAATACGCCCAGGACCTTCATGCCAACGGGGGTAACGGTGGCGAAGGTGGGCAGAAAGCCGAAGCCGAACATCAGGAACAGGGTCACAGCGATATGAAAATACCGGATCGGAGGATAACTTTTCTTGTTGGCAATGCTCTTTTTGTCAGGCATACAGATTTTCCTTTCTCTCATTATCTTGTCAGCAGGAACGGGAAAGCCATCCGCCATCCGGGCAAGGAGGGGGCGGCTTCCTGAGGCGGAAGTGAGGGGGCCGATACAGGAAAATGGAGAACGGTTCGGAACGCGCTGATACAGGTCAAGGCGGATTGGCCCCGCCTGACGAGCCCATCGTAACATTCACTTTCCAAAAAGGAAAGGATATTTTAAATAAAAGACCAGCACTTTTCTTGGAAGGGGATAACAAAATTTCGAATTTGCCAAGCGGGACGCAATTGGTATTTAATAAAAACCGGAGAACGGTTTGCAGTTTACGCATTACGCATTATGAAAGAAAGGAACATGCACATATGTACGGATGGAGAGCAAAGATCGGACTGATCACGCCAATGAGCGAAAACGCTGAGCATGCGTTTCATATCTATGCGCCGGAAGGAGTCTCCTTCGCCTCCACAAAGATCAACTTTCCCGGCCCAACGCCGGAGGGGCTGGCTATCCTGACCGACCGGCTGGAGGAGACAGCTGCCATGTACCGGGATTATGACGCCGATCTGGTGGTCTTTGGCTGTACCTCAGGCAGCTGCATCAGGGGCTTTGGCTGGGATCAGGAGTGCATCCGCCAGATCGAACGTGCCAGCGGCCATCCGGGCCTGACCACCAGCACAGCTGTGCTGGAGGCCCTGCGGGCGCTGAACGCCAAAAAGGTGGCGGTGCTGACCCCCTATCCCGAGGCCACCAATGAGGCGGAGAGAAAATTCCTGGAGGATAACGGTTTTGAGGTTACCAACATTGTGGGCATGGACGTCAGCTACATCCGCTGTGAGGGACGTAAAATGGAGGCCTGCGATGAGTATTTCCTCTACCGCAACGCCATGAAAATGGACCTGAAGGGAGCGGATACCTTCTTCCTGAGCTGCATGGGCCTAAGTACCCTGGAGATCGTGGAAGAAATCGAGAACGCCATGGGAATACCGGCGGTCACCAGCCACCAGGCCACACTGTGGAGTGCTCTGCGCCACTGCCGTGTGGGGGCCAGGCTGCCCCACCTGGGCAAGCTGTGCACGCTTTGATCCTGCATACTGGAAAGGGATGATTTGATGTATCGAGACGGAATGTACAGCAGACGCGCCAGGATCGGCGTGATCGCGCCCCTGGATGACCAGGTGGAATATGCCTTCAACTGCTATGCCCCCGACGGAGTTTCCTTTGACAGTACCCGGCTTTCCTTCCCCGGCCCCACGCCGGAGGGCCTGATCTACCTCTCCGACCAGCTGGAAGAGGCGGCAAAAATGTACGCCAGGAAACCCCACGACGTGGTGCTCTTTGGCTGCACCTCGGGCAGCTGCATCAAGGGCTATGGCTTTGATAAGGAGTGCATTGAGCGCATCGAGCGCGCCAGCGGCTGTCCCGGTCTGACCACCAGCACTGCCGTACTGGAGGCATTTCAGGCTCTGGGCCTGAACAGGACTGTGGTCATGACCCCCTATCCGGAGGACACCAATCAGGCCGAAAAACAATTTCTGGAGGACAACGGCCTGGAGGTCACCTCCATCACCGGCGTGGGCTTCAACAGAGTCGGTGAATTCAGCCACCCAAGCAAGTATTTTCTCTACCGCCAGGCCAAGAAGCTCAGAACCGAGGGGGCCGAGGTGTTTTTCCTGAGCTGTATGGGCCTTGCCACCATGGAACTGGTGGAGATCCTGGAGGAGGATCTGGGCATGCCTGTCATCACCAGCCACCAGGCCAGCCTGTGGGCCTGCCTGCGGCACTGCCGCATCAATGACAAGCTGCCGGGGCTGGGAAAACTCTTCACCATCTGAGAAGCATCAACGGAAGATAAGGAGGATCCATATGGGCTTTAACGTACATGAGATCACCACTGACAGGACCAGACAGCTGTGTCATTTTATCAAAACGCTGCGCTATGAGGACATTCCTCCCGCTGTGATTGAGCGTGCCAAAATGATGGTCATGCAGACTGCGGGCGTCAGTCTGTGCAGCGCCGAGCTGCAGCAGATCAGGGACGCCATCGCCATCGCCAAGGAAATGTCCCCCGGCGGGCAGGGGACTGCCACCCTGTGGGCGGACGGGAGCAAGGTCAGCTGGGAGGCTGCGGCTTTTGCCGCCGGCACCATGGGAGACTGTCTGGACTGGGAGGACTGCTCGGTCACCGGACATCCCTCCGCCGGCGTCATACCCACGGCCATTATTGCCTCTGAGGTGTTGCACAAGAGCGGCAAGGACCTGCTTACCGCTGTAGTGGCGGGCTATGAGGTTTACCAGCGGGTGGCCCTGGCCGGAAGGAGCAGCATCGCCAGCTACAATATCTTCGGTATCCTGCCCGTACTGATGAAGTTGCTGGACATGTCTGAGGAGCAGATGAACCAGACCTTCGGTATCGGTACCGCCTGCGCCATCATCCCCGCCAACGTCCATGAGATCACCATGTCCGACTCCCTGAACTATCTCTACGGTTACCGCGCCGAAAACTGCGTCACTATGGTCAAGACCGCCCTGAACGGAATTGAGAATATGGAGGACGCCTTCGACGATCCCACCGCCTACCTGCTTCACTGCGGCTATCAGGAGCCCGAGTGGCTGACCAGGGAACTGGGCGAACACTGGATGATGATGGACATGCTGCTGGTCAAGCACTGGCCGGCCAATGTGTTTGTCCAGACCTACGCGGAACTGGCCGCCCGCCTGGTGACCAGAAACAGATTCGATCCGGACGACGTGGAGGAGATTATCATCCGGCCCTCCGTGGCCTTCCGCCACTGGTACAGTGACGTGGGCTATGAGTCGCTGACCCAGGCCCAGTTCTCCATCCCATACGCCGCCGCCTGCGCCATGTACCATCCCGAACCCGGCGCCGTCTGGTATCAGCCCGAGACAATGAAGGATCCCAAGATCATTGCCCTGATGAACAAGGTCAAGGCCGACGGCTTTGTGAAGATGAGCGGTATGAAGTTTATCAAGGATCTGATCGATGGCAAGCACCCCGAGAAGTTTATGATCGTCCGCATGAAGAACGGGACTGAGTATGTGGAGAGCGCTTTCACCCATCCCGGTCATCCCCACTACATGCTGACCCGGGATGAATTCAAGGACCGTTTCCGCCTGGAGACCCGGAATGTCCTCAGTCCCGAGCAGGCCGAGGGCGCGCTGGAGTGCATTTGCCACCTGGAGGACTATGAGGACGCCGCCGTGCTGCCCACATTCTTCTATTGATCCCAACGGAGGACTGTATCATTCATCGATGAAGCAGGAGGTATTGTATGCGGTACAATCGTTTATATAAAGACAACCATTTCCTCACGCCCACCACTTATACGCAGACGCTCAGCGAATACGCTGAGCAGCTGAAATACGAGGATCTCCCTCCGGAGGTGGTGGAGAGGGCCAAGATGATCCTGCTGCAGACCGTGGGCGCCGCCCTGGCAGCCAAAGGGACCCCCATTGCCGACAAGGCCTGCAGAATGGCGGAAGAAGCAAACGGCGGTGCGGGCGGCGGAACTACCGTATGGGGCACCGGCAAGAAACTGGCCGCTGTCAATACGGCGCTGGCCCTGGGCACCATGTCCGACGCGCTGGACTGGGAGGACTGCTCCTGGACCGGCCATCCCTCCGCCGGTGTGATCCCATGCGCCTGGCTGGCGGCGGAGGAGAAGCACAGAAGTGGCAAGGACCTGATCACGGCCATCGTGGCGGGATATGAGGTCTACCAGCGCATTGCCTGCGCGGTGCAGCCTTCCAACGAGCGCTGGAAGACCAAGGGCTGGGGCCTGACCAGCTGGCAGATCTTCGGCTGTATCCTGCCTGTGGCCAAGCTCTATGGACTGGACGCCCGCAAGATCAACCAGGCCATCGGTATGGGCTGCGAGTGCAGCACGCTGCCTACGGCTTACCATGCGGCCACCATGTCCGACTTTTATCATTATGAACACGGTTACCGGGCCCGGGACGGCTTCCTTATCGCCAAGTCGGTGGAGAAGGGCATCCACAACCAGCGCGACGCCCTGGATGAGCCCCGCTGCTACACCGGCGTCATCTGCGGAAACGACGGGAGCAACGGCTCCGGCGATACCACCATCCGTTCTGAAGAGGCAGACCTCACCTGGCTGACCCGTGATCTGGGCAGCCGCTACCTTACCATGGAGACCCTTCTCAAGCACTGGCCTGCCAACATGTGGGTGCAGACTCCGGTGGAGATCATCCGCAGTCTGGTCCGGGAGCATGGCTTCGGGCCGGAGGATGTGGAGGAGATCGTCATCGATCCGCCCATCCGCGGACGGATGTGGGCACCGGAAGAGGGATTTACCTCGGTCACCCACGCCCAGTTCTCCGCTCCCTATGTCATTGCCACCATGCTTTACCATCCTGAGCCAGGCGCCTACTGGTACGCGCCTGAGATGATGAAGGACCCGGAGATCATCGCACTGGCCAGACGCGTAAAGGCCGGGCCCTCTCCCGAGGATTCTCCCATGACCGGCTTCAAGCAGTTCCGTAACGGTTCCTATCCCATGAAGACCCTTACGGTACGGCTCAAGGACGGCAGAGAACTCGTCGGCAGGATGGACTGCCATCCCGGCCATCCCAAAAACATGATGACCCGGGAGGAGTTCGTGGACCGGTTCCGCATCCAGGCAGCGCCCGTCCTGCAGGGAGAACGTCTGGAAGAGGTCATCAAAATGCTGTGCAGCATTGAATGTGTGGACGACGTGGCCGCCGTCAGCGATATGCTGGCCTGATCCGGCTGCCCAGCCGCAATCAACAGACGGCGCCCACGGAAGAATCATTGCCTCCGCCCGGCCGTCACAGCCGGACGGAGGCCCGGCATCCTCTGGAAACAGGGGTGGACGCCGCCGGACGCAACGGAGGAAAATATGAACAAAATCGCCATTATCGGTTTTGGCGGTGCTGGATACCAGGCCGCCAGGGAAGTGCGGAGACTGGACCCGGAGGCCGTCATCGATGTGTATTCCGATACCGATATCGGGCCATACAATCCCATGCTGACGACCTACTATGTCAAGGGTTCCATTCCGTACGACGCAATGTTTCCCTTCGGGGATCTGGAGTCCGTACGGAAGGAGCTGAGCCTGAACGTCTATACCAACCGCCCGGTGGCGGGCCTGGAACCCGGTGAAAAGACCCTGCTCTTTGCCGACGGGACCCGGGCACAGTATGACAGGATCCTGATCAGTACCGGCTCATCTGCTGTGATGCCGCCCATCCCGGGGCTGGATCTGCCCGGTGTGTTCAAGATGCGTACCGCCCGGGACGCGGTGGAACTGAAGGAGATGCTGGATGGCGGGACCATCCGGAGCGGCCTGGTGATCGGCGCTTCCTGGGTGGGGATCAAGATTGTGGAGGACCTGGCGGAACGTGATATTCCCTGTACGCTGGTGGATGGCGCGCCCTGGATGTTCTACGTGGCCGCCTTTGAGGAGATGGCCCGGCGGGTCCAGAAGGATCTGGAAAAGAAAGGCGTGACCGTAAGCTGCGGGCAGATGCTCTCTCACATCGAGAAGGAGAGCGATGGCCGGCTGACCGCTGTGATGCAGGGCGGGGACCGCTTTACCGCCGACGCTGTGGCGGTGTGTATCGGCGTAAGGATGAATGTGGGCTTTTTGAAAGACAGCGGCATTGCCATGAACCGGGGCGTCCTGGTGGACCGGAGGATGCAGACCAATTACGAGGGGATTTATGCAGCTGGGGATTGCTGCGAGGCCTATGACATCCAGAGCGGGCAGCGGCGCAACATCGGCGTATGGGCCAACGCCATGCGGCAGGGCCGTGTGGCGGGAGCCAACATGGCCGGCGGGCATATGGAATTCGACGCGAATGTACTGGCCAACCTGGCCCATTATCTGCACTACGACTTTATCAGTATCGGCGACGTCAGCGCCTGCACCCCGGAGGACGAGGTCTATGAGTATGAGGACGGCCGCTATTACATCAGGGCGGTGAAGAACGGCGGGACGATCAAGTGCATCAATCTGATCGGCTCCGCTGACAGCAACGGTGTTATCCGGAACGTGTTTGTCAAGGCCATTGAGAATCGGAATGCGGGGCTGGATGTACGTACTGTCTGTTTTCTGCGGGGAAAGGGCTTCCCGGACCGCTTTATCGACTTTTTAGGAGGGAAATCCGTTGACTGAACTGGAACAGAAGATCAGAGCAAAGATCCCGGGCGAGGATACAGGCATTGAAGTGAAGCACTCTCTTTGCGCCATCTGCAGTCCCGGCCATCACTGCGGTGTGGACTGCTATGTAAAGGATGGCAGGATCATCCGGGTGGAAGGCACCCCCGACCACCCCTATAACCACGGCAAGCTGTGCACCAAAGGTTCCTCTCTGCGGAACTATGTGTACCGCGAGGACCGCATCAGGACGCCCCTCAAGCGCGTGGGAGAGCGGGGAGAGGGAAAGTTTGAGCCCATTACCTGGGACGAGGCCTACCGGATCATTGCCGAAAAGCTCAACGCGGTCAGGGAGCAGTATTCACCGCACTCCGTGGCTTTTTTCAGCGGCTACTGTAAATGGTACCGGCCTGTTTTCCACCGCTTTGCCCATGTGTTCGGAAGCGTCAATTTCGGCACGGATGACAGTACCTGCAACGCCTCCAAGGTCATTGCGGACAAGGTGACCGCCGGCTGCGGCGCAGGCCCCGACATGGGACACGCCAACACCTTCCTGGGCTGGAATTACGACGGATATTACTCCTCCCACCTGTCTGTGGCCGGCGTGCAGAAGCTGAAGGAGCGGGGCGGCAAGGTCATCATCATCGATATCCGGGACACGCCGGCCAGCAAAAACCTGGCGGATCTTTTCCTGAAGATCAACCCCGGCACCGACGGCGCCCTGGCCCTGGGCATGGCCAAGATCATCATCGACAACGGCTGGGCCGATATGGAGTACGTGAAGAAGTATACCTACGGCTTTGAGCAGTATAAGGCGCTGGTCCAGGACTATCCTCTGGACAAGGTGGCCGGGATCACCGGACTGGACCCTGACGCCATTTTTGAGGCCGCGAAGCTGTATGCCACCAACGGTCCGGCATGTACCAACTACTCCGCTTCGGCTCTGGTGCACCACATCAACGGCTTCAACTCCCACCGGGCCATTCTCTGCCTCTCCGCCCTGACCGGCAACTTTGACCGGGAGGGCGGCAACGTGCCCAATCCTCCCAGCTATATCCACAAGCCGGCTGGGTTCCGTACCCGGGAGGATGAATTCCGCAGCGCCCGCTATCCCGGCACTGCCGAGCGTATCGGCGCCCGGCGTTTCCCGCTGTGGAACGCCCAGTTTGACGAGTTCCAGGCCATGGATCTCCTGCGTCAGCTGGAGGAGGGGGAACCCTATCCCATCAAGGCCATCTTCGGCATGGGCATGAACGCCAAAATGTTTCCCGAGACTGACAAGCTGCTGGCGGCCATGAAGGACAAGCTGGACTTCTTTGTGGATACCGATGTGTTCATGACACTTACCGCCAGATATGCGGATATCGTCCTGCCTGCCTGTACCTCAGTGGAGCGGGGCGAGCTGAAGGCCTATCAGGGCGGATACCTGACCTTTACCAAGCCTGTGATCCGGCCGTTGTATGACTCCAAGTCCGATGTGGACATCCTGTGTGAACTGGCCCGGGTGATGGACCTGGACGATGATCTGCTCCAGCAGGGATATGAGGCATGCATGGACTGGATCATCGACGGCTGCGGCCTCACCGTGGCCGACCTGAAGGCCAGCGAAATGCCTGTGAAGGTCCCAACCGCCAGATGGCCCGCAAAAGCCGGCAAGATCCTGGAAAACGGCTTCAAGACCTCCACTGGAAAGTTTGAATTCTACTCTACCGCCATTGCGGCAATCGATCCCAAGTACGGCCTGGATCCCCTGCCCAGCTACCGGGACTCTCTGGATGACCAGAACGACCCGGAGACCCGGGAGAAATACCCGTTTTATCTCTGCACCGGCGCCCGCCTGGCCCACGCGATCCATTCCCGGACCCATGAGACGCCGTGGCTGCGCAGCCTTCGGCCCGAACCGCTGTGTGAGGTCCATAAGGATGACGCGCGGCGGCTGGGACTGAAGGACGGCGACCGTGTGGCCCTGTCCAGCCCCTGCGGCGAGATCTGTATGAAGGTCAAGACGACCGCCAGAACAAAGCCGGGCGTTATCCTGACGCTCCACGGCTATACCGAGGCCAACGTCAACGAGCTGATCGGCCGGGATCATCTGGATCCCTACTCCGGCTATCCCGGCTTCAAGGGGATGCGCTGCAATATCCGTAAGTGTCAGGAGGCTTGATCCCATGAAACATGTTTTTGTATTTGACCAGGAGAAATGCTGCGCCTGTTCCGCCTGCATGATGGGCTGTATGGACCAGAACGACATTGATCTCTCCGCCGGCGAGCAGTGTTTCCGCAAGACCTTTGACGAGGAGATCGAACTGGAGGACGGCGGCGTTTACTGCGCTTATCTTTCCACCGCCTGTATGCACTGTGCCGACGCGCCCTGTATCGATGCCTGCCCGGTAGGCTGCCTGAGCAAGGACCCGGAGACCGGCTTTACGGTCTACGACAACACCAACTGCATTGGCTGTAAGAGCTGTGCCATGGCCTGTCCCTTTGGTGCGCCCCGCTACCGCCCCTCCGATGGGAAGATGGTGAAGTGCGACGGCTGCAACACCCGTGTCAAGAATGGCCTGCAGCCGGCCTGTGTCCGGGCCTGCTCCTTCGGCGCGCTGACCTGCGTGACCGAAGAGGAATACAGAGCCAGCGGCAGCAACAAGGCGTGCAGTGCGCTGATCGATCAGCTCTCGCTTCGAAAAAAGAAATAAGATCACCTTTTTTCGGGGGCCGCCGCGGGATGCGGCGGCCCTTTCCTGAGCCTGCTCCCTGCAAAACGGGAGCTTTTTGGACAAAAACAGAGACAGGGGGCCACAGATGATAATGGAGATCCGTGAAGAACTGCTGCTTTTAAACGAGAACGACGTACTGGATCTGCTCACTCCGGCGGACGCCATTGCCGCTGCTGAGGATACCTTCCGTCACATCGGCCTGGGAGATATCACCGTGGGTGAGATGGCATTGATGTATGCCGATGGGAAAAAAAGGAATAATTTTCACTCCATGCCCGCCATTTTACATCACAGGGGCTTTGCCGGCGTTAAATGGATCGATACCTACGGCGCCCCCCTTCCGGGCTATCCGTTCAGCCACGGCAACCTGGTCATCCTCAGCGATGTCCGCAGCGGTTCGCCTGTGGCCATCGTGGGGGCGACCAATATTACAGCCATGCGTACCGCGGGGGGACACGGCGCCGTGCAGGCTGCCTGCCTGTCCAATCCGGACCCGGAGGTCCTTTCGGTAATCGGCTGCGGCGCCCAGGCCAGGGCGGGAATACGGGGGTTTCTTACTAAATTTCCATCTCTGAAACGCATCCGCCTCTTCAGCCGCAGCCGCGGACCTATGGAGCGGGTGAAGCGGGAGTTTTCCCTCCGGGCGGAGGTGGTGATCTGCGCCTCCCCTGAGGAGGCGTTGACAGGCAGCGGCCTGGTCCTGATGGCATCGGGGGCCCAGACCACGCTGGTGACGGCGGATATGGTGGCTCCCGGTACCACCGTCATTGGCATGGAGGGATTTCGGGACCTGGACCCTGCGCTGGGCAGGAAGGCGGACAAGTGGTATCTGGGCTATCGAAAGCCGGACGCCTATATCCTGAAAAGTCCCCGGCTCAATCCCGGCGGCCTGCTGGAGGAGGCAGATGTATTCGGCGACATGACGGAACTCCTGACTGGTCGGGTGCCCGGTCGGGAGCGGGAGAATGAGATCATCGTCTCCACCCACATGGGTATGGGCGCCCACGATGTCAGCTGCGCCGCTGTGGTCTATGAACGGGCCCGGCAGCAGGGGAGAGGACAGAGATTTTTGCTGGATACCATCCGGACAGAGTAAAAGCCCCCTGTTTTTTTGCGGCGTTTGCGGTACAATAGCTTCACTTGGCGAGCCGCCGCGCCGGCGGTGGGGAGCCTAGTGAAACTTGTGCCTGCGGCACAACAGCGCTGCGAGCGGTTTACAGGAGGCGATTTTATGGCGGACATCCTTGCTTTTGACCGGTACGCGGGGGAACCCGACCCGGAAGGGATGAGCGGAGAGGAGCTGCGGGAGTATCTGGACGCGGTGGAGGCGCGGCTTCGGGCGCTGGATGAGGAGGAGCCGGCGGACATGGAGAGCGAGGCGTACGAGGCCTGGGGCGACCGGCACGAGGAGCTGGAGGATCTGGCCGACGAGCTGCGGGACCTTCTGGACGAGATGGGAGGCCCCTATGCCTGAGTTTGCCTGCTGCAAGCTGGAGATCTTCATCCCGGAGAGCCATCTTCCGGCACTTCAGGAGGTCCTGCGGGCGGTGGACGCCGGGCATATCGGCAAGTACGACAGCTGTCTGTCCTACAGCAGAGTCACCAGCTGCTGGCGGCCTCTGGAGGGGACGCATCCCTATCTGGGCCGGGCGGGAGAGATCAGCACCGAGCCGGAGCTGAAGGTGGAGGTCACCTGCCGTACCGGGCGGGTGGATGAGACGGTGGAGGCCGTCAGGCGGGTCCACCCCTATGAGGAGCCGGTCATCCAGGTCATCCCCCTGTACCGGGTGGGCCTGTGAGGGCGGCAGAGAAAGGGGCGGAGACCGGAATGCGCATCATCATCTCACCGGCCAAGAAAATGATTGTGGATACCGACAGCCTGGCCCCGGAGGGGCTGCCCCGCTTCCTGGACCGGACGGAGCGGCTCAAGGCCGCCCTGGAGGGTATGACCCCCGGGGAACTGCAGAAGCTGTGGAAGTGCAACGACGCCATCGCCGCGGAGAATGTGGAGCGCCTGAAGACCATGGATCTGCGCCGGGGGCTGACCCCGGCTGTCCTGGCCTATGAGGGCATCCAGTACCGCTATCTGGCCCCCGGCGTTCTGGAGCGGGAGCCGCTGGCCTACATTGGGGAGCACCTGCGTATCCTGTCGGGGTTTTACGGACTGCTGGGCCCCTTCGACGGGGTGACCCCATACCGGCTGGAGATGCAGGCCAGGCTGGCCGTGGACGGCTGCCGGGACCTGTACGCCTTCTGGGGCGATCAGCTGGCCGGCGCTCTGGCAGAGGAAACGGATACGGTGCTCAACCTGGCCTCCCGGGAGTACAGCCGGGCGGTGGAGCCCTGGCTGCCCGACTCCGTCCGCTTCATCACCTGCACCTTCGGGGAGCTGCGGGAGGGAAAGATCGTGGAGAAGGGCACCATGTGCAAGATGGCCCGGGGCCAGATGGTGCGCTGGCTGGCGGAGCAGCGGGCGGAAGGGCCCGACGATGTCCGGGCCTTCGCGGAGCTGGGCTACCGCTTTTCCTCCGGTCATTCGGATCAGGATCATCTGGTATTCATCAAAGGAGGAGCTTAACATGCTGGAAGTGGGAATGAAAGCGCCGGAGTTCACCCTGCCGGATCAGGACGGGAACCCGGTGTCCCTGTCGGACTTCGCGGGGGAAAAAGTGGTGCTGTACTTTTATCCCAGGGACAACACGCCGGGCCGCACCCGGCAGGCCTGCGCCTTTGCTGCCGCCCATGAGGAGTTCAGGCGGCGGGATGTGGCGGTCATCGGCATCAGCCGGGACTCCGCCGCCTCTCACCGGAAGTTTGCGGACAAGCACGCCCTGCCCTTCACCCTGCTTTCCGACCCGGAGCTCACCGCTATTCAGGCCTATGGCGTATGGCAGGAGAAGAAGCTCTACGGCAAGGTGAGCATGGGCGTGGTGCGCTCCACCTACCTCATCGACGGGAAGGGCGTGATCGAGAAGGTCATGCCCAAGGTGAAGCCGGACACCAACGCCGCCGATCTGCTGGCCTATCTGGACGGAGAGGAGTAATGCGGGACGGGAGGACCTCTTGTGCCGCAGTTGTCCGGGCTGATCACAGCATATATAAAGCAGCGTCCGCAGGGAATGTCCTGCGGGCGCTGTTTGTCTTACGGCACAAAAAGGGCTATCAAAAAATGAAGTGCCGGGTACTGAAAAGAGGTATTTCACAGAAAAGCCAGGCCGTGTTACGATTGTCCTGGTCAAAGAGGCGGATGCACAGCGAATAACAGATTGGTTTTCGTGCATTTTTACGAAAGAGATACGGAAAAGCAGGGGCATGCCGATGTGCTTGACCGCTTTTCCCGGAAGGAGGAATGTGGGCGCCCGTTCAGAAAAGCTGAAGATCTGCTCACCGAAACACCAAACACAAAGGAGAGGAAAACTATGACTGCATTGGAAAATATAACAAAAGCTGTATGGCCGTTCGCTCTGCTTTTGACAGGGTTCGTTATTGTCCAGGCAACACTGTTTCTCGTTCATGCCCTTCGCTTCAACAAGAAGCACAGCCTGTATACCGCGGAGGAACTGAAGGATATGGCCAAGACCAGCGTCATCGCCACGGTGGGTCCGGCATTCTCCGTGGTCATTGTTGTCCTGACGCTGATCCCGCTGCTGGGCTCCGCAGTCACCTTTATGCGCTGCGGCGTTATCGGCGCGGCGGATTTTGAGCTGATGGTAGCGAATATCGCCGCCAATACGGTCGGCATCCCCTTTGGAGATCCCAATTTTGACGAAGCAGTCTTCACGGTGGCTATCTTCGGCATGATCACCGCCAGCGCCCCTTATTTTATCCATCTGATCCTGACCTGTAAGCCCATGGACAACGCTGTGATCAAGGCCGCTACGAAAAAGCGCTCCTTCCTGCCCATGCTGAGTCTGGCCGCCGCGTTTGGCTTCCTGGGGTTCTGGGCGGTGGATACCGGCTCCAAGAGTATCCCCAATGCTGTGGGCGTGATCGCCGGCCTGCTGTGTTCCATGGGCCTGGGTGTTGTGTGCCAGAAGCATCCCAAGCTGAAGGATTGGACCATGGGCCTGGCCATGATCGGCGGCATGGCCGCCGCGTCTATCGCCAATGCCATTGTAGCATAAGGGAGGGTAATACATATGAGCAAGAGTGAAAATGTGAATATGACAGCTGCGGATCAGGAGGTCCAGAAGGATTATGCCAGCAGCTATTCGCCCAAGGTCCATGTGATCGGCCGTACCACGATGGCGATTGCCCTGGTGCTGTCTTACCTCCCGGTGGCCTATCTTTATTTCGTGAAGGGCTACCAGCTTCCGTTCACCACCTACATTGCAGTGGCGGGCGCTATTGCCGCCATGTATGTGGGCATGTGGATCGCTGAGCCCTTTACCTGGTTCCCTGTGCTGGGCGCCGCTCCCCTGTATATGAGCTATTTTGCAGGAAACTGTAAAAATGTCCGCGTTCCGATTGCCAGTACCCTGCAAAAGAACTATGATGTAGCGGTGGAGACGCCCAGAGGCCAGGTGGTGACCACCATCGGCGTGGCCATCTCGGTCTATGTGAACCTGATCATCCTCTTTGTGGTGGTCATGGTGGGCAACTGGTTTATTCCCCTGCTGCCGCCTGTGATCCTGAAGGCGTTCGACTATGTGATCCCCGCGCTGATCGGCGCGCTGCTGTCCTTCCGTGTGAGCAAGTACGGCATCAAGAAGTCCGTGATGTGGATGATCCCCGGTCTGGTCATGCTCCTTCTCATCAAGACCGGTATTACTCCCTTCCTGAAGCGCTATGGCACCAGCAGCGCGGTGGGCGTCACGGTGCTGATCGCGTACGTCGTGTATGTGCTGGAAGGAAAGAAGGCAGAGAAGGCCGACCAGTAAGGACCGGACAGACCAAGGAGGAAAAAATGAGCGATTATCTGGCCGAAGCAAAAGCACTTCAGGACGAGATGGTGAATGACCGCCGGTGGCTGCACCGTCATGCGGAGGTGGGGGAGCATCTGCCCGAAACAGCCGCCTATGTCAAGAAAAAACTGGCCGGAATGGGCATTGAGGCCAAGGAAATCTGCGAGTGTGGCCTGGTGGTCAACCTGGGCGGCAAAAAACCGGGAAAATGTATCCTTCTCCGTGCCGATATGGACGCACTGCCCATGCAGGAGCAATCCGGCGTTTCGTTTGCCTGTGAGAACGGCTGTGCCCATTCCTGCGGACACGATATGCACACCGCCATGTTGCTGGGCGCGGCCAAGATCCTGAAAGCCCATGAGGATGAGCTGTGCGGAACTGTTAAACTGATGTTCCAGCCTGCCGAGGAAATATTTACCGGCGCGGCCAAGATGATGAAGGCCGGCGTGGCGGAGGATCCCCATGTGGATGCTGCGGTGACCCTCCATGTCAGCAGCGTGTCTCCCTTCCCGGTGAACAGCCTGGTGCTGAAAAAGGGACTTGGCAACGCTTCCTGTGATGTATACCGCGTGGTGGTCAAGGGGTTGGGCTGCCACGGGGCCAACCCCGACCAGGGGGTGGACCCCATCACGGCAGCAGCGCATATCCATACCGCATTCCAGGAACTGAGCGCGCGGGAGATCAATTCTCAGGATGTGGCCGTCATTACCCAGGGGATGTTCCACAGCGGCGAGGCGCCGAACGTTATCCCTGGGACGGCAGTGATGGAGGGGACCATGCGGGCGCTGAAGGAAGAAGTGCGGCAGAAGCTCCTGCGTCGTATGCGGGAAATCACTGAGAGCATCGGAAAAGCCTTCCGTGCCGAGGCGACCTTTGAGGTGTGCGGCGGCTGCCGTCCACTGTACAATGACGAGGCGGTCTTTGAGGCGGCACGGACCTACTTCACTGAGCTGGTGGGGGAGGAAGGCGTCAAGATCAAGGGAAATGAGGCCGCCATGGGGGCCGAGGATTTCAGCAATGTGCTGGAGAACATTCCCGGTATCCAGGTGGTGCTGGCGGTCGGAAGCACGCTGGATGGGGCCAAGTATCCCATGCACAACCCCAGGGTGGTGTTCCGGGAGGAACCCATGTATATCGGCGCCGGCGGCATGGCTTATCTGGCCAAGCGCTGGCTGGAAGATCATAACGGATAACGATTTGAATGCAGAACAAAACATCCGCCCGGGGCCATCGGTTCCGGGCGGATATTTTGTGCATACGGATATACGGAACTATGTCACGATTTGGGCTCGGTCAAAAGAAGGATATCCTCCGGTTCGACCCGGAGCGCGAGAGCGGCGGGAGAACCCAGGGCGGCCCAGTCCTCCTTGTCCAGCTCCAGCCGGAGGCGGGAGAAGCCCCGGTCCCCGCCGGGCGTGGAGAGCATGACCACCGTGGAGAACACGTTGTCGATGACCCGCAGGACCGAGCAGCGGATCGTGTTGGGCCCGTCCTCTGCCGCGGGACGCAGGAAGTGGGCCCGGATGCCGATGTGGGTCAGATCGCCGGGGACCGGCCTGCCGGCGTCTAGGGTGACGCCCCAGTCCAGGGCCTCCACAGCGGCGCCGCCGGCGGGGCGGGCCCGGGAGACGTTCTTGCAGCCAGAGAGAAGGCAGGCCGACAGGGTGGCGGGGGCCCGGAAGAGCACGTCCACCGGCTCCCGGGGCTGGGAGACGCCTCCCTCCAGCACGCACACGCTGGAGCAGAAGTGATAGACCTCGTCCCGGCTGTGGGTGACGAAGAGGGTGGGACCGGAGAAACGGTCCAGCAGTTCCATCAGCTCCAGCTCCACCTGCCACTTCAGGTAGCTGTCCAGGGCGGAAAAGGGCTCATCCAGCAGCAGGACCTCCGGGTCGCTGGCCAGGATGCGGGCCAGGGCCGCCCGCTGCTGCTGGCCGCCGGAGAGCTGGCGGGGATACTTGTCCTCCAGCCCCTCCAGATAGAGGGAGCGGATGAGCTCCCCGCTGCGGCGCTGCCGCTCCGCCCGGTCCCGGGTGCGGAAGCCGGCGGCGATATTGTCCGCCACCGTCATGTGGGGGAAGAGGGCGTAGTGCTGGAAGAGATAGCCCACCCGCCGCTGCTGGGGGGGCAGGTCAATGTGCCGTTCCGAGTCGAACAGGGTGCGTCCGTCCAGAACGATGTGGCCCCGGTCGGGGGTCACGATGCCCGCGATGCACTTGAGGGTCATGGACTTGCCGCAGCCCGAGGCCCCCAGCAGGCCCATGACGCCGCCGCCGGTCTCAAAGGACACGTCCAGCCGGAACCGGCCCAGGTCCTTGTGGATATCCACCATCAGGGACATGTCTCCACCTCCTCCGGGGCGCGGGGGGCGCTCTGCCGCTCCCGCTTTTCCAGCAGATTGATGGCCAGCAGTACGGCAAAAGAGATGGCCACGTTCACCGCCACCCAGCGGTAGGCCAGGGCGTCGTTATTCTCCCGCCAGAGCTGGTAGACCGTGGTGGAGATGGTGGCCGTCCGGCCGGGGGTATAGCCCGAGACCATGCTGGTGGCGCCGTACTCTCCCAGGCCCCGGGCGAAGGCCAGAACGGTGCCCGCCATCAGGCCCTGCTTGCAGCCGGGCAGCAGCACCCGCCAGAAGATCCAGGTGTTGGAGCGGCCCAGAGTCCGTCCGGCATAGATGAGGTCCTGGTCAAAGGCCTCGAAGGCGCCCCGGACCGTGCGGTACATCAGGGGAAAGGTGACGATGATCACAGCGAAGATGGAGGCATACCAGGTCATGGTGATCCGGGCGGACCAGAGCTTCATCACCAGGCTGCCCACGGGGCCGTAGGGCCCCAGGAGCTTGAGAAGGAAAAAGCCTACCACCGTGGGAGGAAGGACCAGAGGCAGGGTGAGGATCACGTCCAGCGTGCCCTTGACGAGCCTGGGCAGCTTGGCCACATACCAGGCGGCGAAAATACCCAGGAAAAACGTAAAGACGGTGGCGATGAGGGCAATGCGCAGGGAGTTGAGGAGAGGGAACCAGTCCATGTGACACCTTCTTTCCGGGATGGAGGAAAACGGCGGGGCGGCAGCTGAGCCGTCCCGCCGAACCGGTTACCGAATTTTACTGGGGAATGGAGAAGCCCACGGACTCAAAGACCTGGGTGCACGCGTCGGTCTGGAGATAGTCCAGGAAGGCCTGGGCCTCCTCCTGGTGCTCGGAGATATTGAGCACGGCGGCGGGGTAAATGACCTGCTTGTGGGAACCGGCGGGGGCCTCTGCCACCACTTCCATCTTGTCGCCTGCGGCGATGGCGGAGGCGGCGTCGGTGGCATAGATCACACCGCAGTCAACCGCGCCGGCGGCCACCTGAGAGGTGACCTCCTTCACGTTGGTGCCGAAGGTGATCTTCTGGTCGGCGTTGAGCTGGTCCCACACGCCCATGCTGGTGAAGATCTCCTCGGAGTACTGGCCCACGGGCACGTCGGAGTTGCCCAGAGCGATGAGCTTCACCTTGTCGGTGGCCACATCCTCATAGGAGGTGACACCGGCGGGATTCCCCTCGGGGACCACCAGGACCACCTTGTTCTCCACCAGATTGATGCGGCTGCCCTGGAGCACGAAGTCCAGGCCGTCCACATTGCCGCCCTCGGCGTCCTTGGAGGCGTCCAGCTGGTTCATCTGCTTCTGAGCGGCGGAGATGAAGAGGTCGCAGACAGCGCCCTCCTGGATCTGGGTCTTGAGGGTGCCGGAGGAATCGAAGTTATAGACCAGGGTCACATTGGGAGCCACTTCCTTGTACATCTCAGCGATCTGGTTCATGGTCTCGGTCATGGAGGCGGCGGCAAACACGGTGAGCTCCACGGGCTCGGCGGCGGGCTCGGGGGTAGGCGTGGCGGCCGGCTCAGAGGCGGCGGGGGCTGAGGGGGCGGCGGAGGGCTGCGCAGACTGGCCGCCGGAGCAGGCGCCCAGGGCCAGGACCATGGTCAGAGCAAGAAACAGGGAAATTACTTTTTTCATTTGAATTTAACTCCTTTACAATACGGTAGGCCGTCCCGTTTCCGGCGGCGACCCTGCTGCGCGCGGGATAGATTCGCACGCGTCGTCCCGCGGTCCGTAGCGGTGCCTTAGGCGCCGCGGGCTCGAAGTGTCTGTGTGGCTGCGTGTTTGCTTCGATCCTCCTTTTGTACAGGCTTACCGGGCGCAGTTCCCGGCGGTGCCCTTGAGAATGGCCAGCCCGTGGGAAAGGGCGGGGAGGATGTACTCCAGGCACTCTTTCACAGCCTTGGGGCTGCCGGGCAGGTTGACGATGAGGGCCCCCTTGCGGATGCCGGCCGCGGCGCGGGAGAGCATGGCGCGGGGGGTGATGGACAGGGACAGGGCGCGCATGGCCTCGGGGATGCCGGGCACGTCCCGGTCGGAGACATCCCTGGTGGCCTCGGGGGTCCAGTCCCGGGGGGAGAAGCCGGTGCCGCCGGTGGTGAGGATCAGGTCTGCCGCATCCTCATCGGCCAGGCGGGCCATCTCGGCGGCGATCTGGTCCCGCTCGTCGGGCAGGAGGACGGTGTGGACCACCGGGTAGCCGCTCTGCGCCAGAATGTCACAGATCACGGGGCCGCTGAGATCGGCCCGCTTGCCGGCGGCGCCCGAGTCGCTGACGGTGATCACCGCCGCGCGGAAGGGCAGCTCCACCCGGAACTCGTCTCCGGCCTTGATGTCGCCGCCGTGGAGCACCCGGGTGAACACGCCCTGCTTGGGCATGATGCACTCGCCCATTTTCTTGAAGATCTCACAGCCGCTGTGGCATTCCTTGCCGATCTGGGTCAGCTCCAGCACCACGTCGTTGCAGTAGAACCTGGTGCCGATGGGGAGGGCGGCGAAGTCGATGCCCTCCACGATGATATTCTCACCGAAGGCGCCGTCGGCCACCTCGGCTCCCCGGGCCCGGAAGGCCTCGATCTTGTCGTGGGAGAGAAGAGAGACCTGCCGGTGCCACTTGCCGGCGTGGGCGTCGTTCTCGATCCCCCAGTCCTCGATGAGATGGACGGAGGGCACGGCTTTTTTCTGGGTGCCCTTGGCGGGGCTGGTACAGACTGCGATCACCTTGTGCATAGTAAACACCTCGTAATATCGGAAGAGGATATTACCCTCCGATCTGATTCATATTGTGGGTCTCGTCGGCGCTCTGGCCGGCGGCGTCGTTGAAGTGGTGCCGGGCGGGCTTGTGGGAGATGGCGTCCCGGATGGCGGAGAGGATGACCTGATCATCCGAGCCGTCCCGCAGCAGGGAGCGCAGGTCGGAGCCGGTCTCGTACTGCAGGCAGGTCTTGAGAAAGCCGGTGGCGGTGAGCCGCACCCGGTTGCACTGGTCACAGAACTGGTGGGTCATGGCGCTGATGAAGCCTATCCTGCCCCGGAAGCCGCCGGCGGTGACATAGTGGCCCGGACCGGCGCCGAAGGACACCGAGCAGGGGGAGAGGGGGCCGAAGGCCTCCTCCAGCATGGCGCGGACCTGCTCCTCGGTGCGGCGGGGCAGGGCGCCCCCCAGGCCGATGGGCATGAGTTCAATGAAGCGCACCGCCAGGTCGTTGTCCCGGGCCAGGGCGGCCAGGGGGACCAGCTGGCTGTCGTTATCCCCCATGGGCACGCAGTTGAGTTTGACATGAAGGCCCGGGGCGGCCAGGGCGGCCCGGAGGCCGGCCAGCGCGTCCTCCAGCGCGTCCCGGCGGGTGATGGCGGCGTACTGTTCCCGGTCCAGAGTGTCCAGGCTCAGGTTCACGGCGGTGAGCCCGGCATCCATCAGGTCGGGGAGCTGCTCCGCCAGCAGAACGCCGTTGGTGGTGAGGGAGACACCGTCGATACCGTCGATGGCCCGGATGCCCCGGACCAGGTGGTGGAGGCCCTTGCGGGCCAGAGGCTCGCCGCCGGTGAGGCGGACCTTGCGGATGCCCGCCGCGGCGAAAAGCCGGCAGAGCCGGATGATCTCCTCGTAGGAGAGCATCTCGGCGTGCTCCATCCACTCCACCCCCTCCGGGGGCATGCAGTAGACGCAGCGCAGGTTGCACCGGTCGGTGACCGAGATGCGCAGATAGTCGATGGTGCGGCCGTATCCGTCGATCATAGCCGTCCCTCCCGTTTCAGGTAGTCCAGAACAACCTGGGCGGCGGCGGCGCCGTCAAAGGGCACCGAGGGCACGCCGGGAAGGGTCAGATCCAGGTCGGTGACCAGGGCCAGCAGGGTGCCGCTGTCGCACACCGGCGCGTCGGAATTGCCCTTGCGCACCAGCTCCAGCTTGGGCCAGGGGGAGTGCTTGAAGCCCTCCAGCAGGATCAGATCAGCGTCAGGGAAGCGGGCAATGAGCTCCTTTTCATCCACCGGGTCCTGCCGGACGATCTTGTATTTCTCCCGGTCAAAAATAGCGGTGCCCCAGGCGCCGGCGGCCATGTGCTTCCCGGTGTCGGTGCCCTCTGGATCGGAGGTGAAGAGGTGGCCGTCATGCTTGACGGTGGCAACCTTCAGTCCGGCGGCATTGAGGTGGGGGAGCATGGCGGTGATGAGGGTGGTCTTCCCCGAGTTCTTCACACCGCTGACCGCCACCACGGCGGGCTCCCGGTGGCCGGGATTGGTGAAGGTGCCCGACTTGCCGCCCTCCTTGTACACCAGATGGATGTCCGAGATCTCCATGCTCTTGTCGATGGCCTTGCACATGTCGTAGATGGTGAGCAGGGCCACCGACACGCCGGTGAGGGCCTCCATCTCCACGCCGGTCTTGGCGTCCAGCTTGGCGGTGCACTCGGCCAGGATGGCGCACTCCTCATGGAGCACGGTGAAGTCCACGGTGCAGTGGGACAGGGCCAGCGGATGGCACAGGGGGATGAGCTCCGAGGTGCGCTTGGTGGCCATGATGCCCGCCACCCGGGCTACTCCCAGCACGTCGCCCTTGGCGGCAGTGTGGCCGGTGATGGCGTCCATCACCGGGCGGGAGACCTTGATCTTGCCCTGGGCCACCGCCAGGCGGCGGGTGGGATTCTTGGCGGATACGTCCACCATGACCGCGTTGCCCTCGTCGTCAAAATGGTTGAATTTTGGTTCCATAGGGACCTCCAAAGTGAATTCGGTTCAGGGATCATGCGGGGAGAGACAGGAAAGCGTCACAGCAGCAGGACGCGGACGGTCTGCCCGTCCTCCACGGGGCCGGAGCCGGCGGGGATGTCCACTAGGCAGTTGCAGCCCACCAGGGAGGAGAGCATGCCCGAGTCGTTCTTGCCGGTGAGGGAGACCGTGCCGCGGCGGTACACCCCCCGGAGGAAGCGCCGGCCCGGGCTGGCCTTGGGGAAGGAGCCGGAGACCACGGCCTGGGCCGGTTCGGCGCGGAAGCGGTCCTCGCCGGTGAGGGCGGCCAGGAGGGGACGGGCCAGCAGCTCAAAGGTGGCGGCGGCCGCAAAGGGATTGCCCGACAGGGAGAGCACCGGCGTGCCGCCGCACAGGGAGTACATGGCGGGGGTGCCGGGCTTCAGGTTGACCTTCCAGAACCGGCGGTCGGCCCCCAGCATGGGGAGGACCTGGTGGAAGATGTCCTTGTCCCCGGCGGAGACGCCGCCGGTGGTAATGATGAGGTCGTACTGCTCCGCTGCCTTGCGGATGGCGCTGACCACATCCTCGGGCTGGTCAGGGAGCTGCTCACCGGCAGCGTCGGCGACGCCCAGCTCCTTCAGCCGGGCGGTGATGAGGGCGGCGTTGGAGCCGTAGATCTTTCCGGGGGGAAGGGGACGGACGCCGGGCTCCACGATCTCGTCTCCGGTGGAAAAGACCATCACCGAGGGACGGCGGAGCACGGATACTTCAGTGACGCCGGCGCTGGCCAGCACGCCCACGGCGGCGGCGTCCAGCCGGGTGCCTGCGGGGAGCAGCAGGTCCCCGCAGCGGTAATCCTCGCCCCGGTCGCAGTAGTTGGCATGAGGGCGCAGGGCGGCATAGATCTCCACCCGGTCCCGGCCATTGTCGGTGCGCTCATGCTGGAGCACGCAGTCGCAGCCCTGGGGCAGCATGGCGCCGGTCATGATACGTATGGCGCAGCCGGGCAGCAGGGGGGAGGCGGGGACGCCGCCGGCATAGACCGTTTCAGTGACCGTCAGAGTGACCGGGCGTTCCCGGCTGGCTCCGGCGATATCGGCGGAGCGGAGGGCGTACCCGTCCAGGGGAGAGCGGTCAAAGGGCGGCTGGTCCAGCGGGGCCTTTACATCCTCCGCCAGGGTGCGGCCCAGGCAGGCGGCCAGTTCCACCACCTGGGGGCCCAGGGGAGAGAGGCTCTCCTCGAGGATGGACACGGCCTCCTCCAGCTCGATGCGGGTCTTCATGGCGGGCCCTCCTTACGCTTCTTTTCCGAAGGGGCAGATGGGGTAGTGGCACTTCTCGCAGCCCAGGCACAATCCGCCGTGGCCCAGGCGGGCCAGGTCGGCGCGGGTGACAGGGACATTGCACAGCACCCGGGGCAGGATGAGGTCAAAAATGGTGGCCTTGGCGTACATGACGCAGCCGGGCAGGCCCATGACGGGGGTGCCGTCGGGGAAATGGCCCAGCAGGAACATGGCGCCGGGGAGCACGGGGGCGCCGTAGGCCACCACGTCCACGCCGGCGGCCTTGATGGCGCCGGGGGTCTGGTCGTCGGGGTCCACGCTCATACCGCCGGTGCAGAGGATGAGCTCGGCCCCGGCGTCGTGAGCGGCGCGGATGGCGGAGACGATACCCTCCCGGTCGTCGGGGACCTTCACGTGGGAGACCACCTCCACGCCGAACTGTTCCAGCTTGGCCATGATGACGGGGGTGAATTTGTCCTCGATGCGGCCGTAAAAGACCTCGCTTCCGGTGGTGATGACGGCGGCCTTTTTGCGCACGAAGGGGAGCAGCTCCAGCAGGGGAGTACCGCCGGCGGCTTCCTCGGCGGCCTTTACCTTGTCCTCAGCCACCACCAGGGGGATGACCCGCATGCCGGCCAGCTTGTCCCCGGGGCGGACCACGGTGTTGGTGTGGCGGGTGGCGATCATGATCTCGTCCAGGGAGTTGACGGCGAAGAGCCGCTCCACATCCACCCGGAACAGGCCGTGAATGGCGGCCTTCAGCTCGATCTTGCCCTCCTTGACCTCGGTAGCAGTCATGTTCTCATTTCGGGAGATGGCGCACAGCCGCTGGGCGGCCTCGTCCTCATGGAGCATGCCCTCGGTTTTTTCCCAGACATAGAGGTGGTCCTTGCCCATGGAGAGGAGCACGGGGATATCCTCCTCGGCCACTACATGGCCTTTGCGGAAGCGGGCGTCCTTGGTCACGCCCGGGATGATCTGAGTCAGGTCGTGGCAGAGCACATGGCCCACAGCCTCTTTTGTATCAATGAGTTTCATTGGAGATCCTCCTTATC
>JALEZN010000059.1 GCA_022772585.1 Clostridiales bacterium | reverse complement strand
CCCCTGGCTCCGCCGTGCTGCTGGAGGACCTGTCCAACCTGCTGGCCAACCTGCGCTTCTCCCCCGCCCCTCCCACCGACTACGTCCAGGTCCTGTGGGAACAGCTCTCCGCCCTGGCCTGCCGCTGCGGCCATCTTGTGGTGGTCAGCAACGAGATCTTCTCCGACGGGGTGATCTACGACCCCGACACTACGGACTACATCGCCCTGTTGGGGAGCCTGAACCGGCTTCTGGCCCAGCGGGCCGACCTGGCGGCCGAGGTAGTCTGCGGCATCCCGCTGGTACTGAAAGGAGCCCTTCCATGCTCGCTTCCCTTGTGATCGCCTTCTCCACCTACTCCCGCATCCCCATGCCCCAGGTGGAGTGGAGCGAGAAAAACATGAAATACGCCATCTGCTTTTTCCCCCTGGTGGGGGCGGCCATCGGCGGAGTATTCCTGGGCTGGGCCCTCCTGTGCCGGGCGCTGGGGCTCAACGCCCTCCTCCGCGCCGCCGGGCTCACCGCCATCCCCCTGCTGCTCTCCGGGGGCATCCATATGGACGGCTTCTGCGACACGGTGGACGCCCTCTCCTCCCACCAGAGCCGGGAACGGAAGCTGGAGATCCTGAAGGACCCCCACGCCGGGGCCTTTGCCGCGGTGTTCTGCGGGGTGTGGCTGCTGCTGTGTTTCGCCGCCCTCACCCAGCCGGAGGACCTCCGCAGCTTTCTGGTGCTGGCCCCGGGCTTCGTGCTCTCCCGGGCCATGAGCGGCCTGGCCCTGGCCAATCTGAAGGGGGCCCGTTCCTCCGGCATGCTCCAGGCTTTTGCGGATTCCGCCCATAAGAGCGCCGTCACTTGGACCATGCTCCTCTACATCGCTCTGTCCGCCCTGGGGATGCTCCTGCTCTCCCCCCTCTCCGGAGGGGCCGCCCTGTTGGCGGCGGCGGCCTGCCTGCTTTACTACCGTGTGATGTCCTACCGCCAGTTCGGCGGCATCACCGGCGACCTGGCCGGGTATTTCCTACAGCTCTGCGAGCTGGCCATGGCCCTGGCCGTCGCCCTGACCTGGAGGTACGTATGAAGCTGTATATCGGCGGCTGCCATCAGGGCAAGACCGCCTATGTCCTCGCTCAGACCGGCCTGCGGCCCGTCCCCTGCACGCCGGAAGAGGCCCTCTCCGCCCCGGCAATCAACTCTTTTCACCTGCTCTGCCGCTCCATTCTGGAGCAGGGCGGCGACCTGAACGCCTATGTGGACGCCCTTCTGACGCGCAATCCTGAGGTGGTGGTGGTATCCGATGAAATTGGGCTGGGGGTGGTGCCCCTGGACCCCTTTGAGCGCCGCTGGCGGGAGGAGACCGGCCGGGCCCTGTGCCGCCTGGCCGCCGCCTCGGAGCGGGTGGAGCGCATCGTCTGCGGGATCGGGGTGCGGCTGAAATGACGGAATTTCTCTTCCTCCGCCATGGAAGAACAGCGGGAAACCTCACCGGGAACTACGTGGGCGGCCGCACCGACCAGCCCCTGTGTCCCGCGGGTGAGGAGGCTCTCCGGGCCCAGTCCCGGGATCAGAGAGAATTGCTCAAGGCCGACCGGCTCTATGTCAGCCCCATGCTCCGCTGTGTCCAGACCGCCGCCATCCTCTTCCCCACCCTTGTTCCCACCCCGGTGGAGGGCTTCCGGGAGTGCGACTTCGGCGCCTTTGAGAACAGGAATTTTCAGGAGCTGGGCGGCGATCCCCGCTATCAGGCCTGGGTGGACGGCAACTGTGCCGGCCCCATCCCGGACGGGGAACTTCCCGACGCCTTTATAGCCCGGTGCCGGGCCGCCTTTGCCCCTCTTCTGGCGCAGGGCGGTGGAGGCCGCACCGCCCTGGTGGTCCACGGCGGCACCATCATGGCCATTGTCTCCGGCTTTGCCCGGCCGGAGAAGCCCTACTTCCACTATCAGGTCAAAAACGGCGGCGGCTATCTCTGCCGGGCCGAAAACGGCTCTCTCGCCATTCTTCGGTCCTTTTGATCCATTAAACAACGAACGCCCGCTGCCATGGCAGCGGGCGTTTTATCTGTTTTGAGGCCTATTGGCAGCGGCCCCTACGGGGCGAGCCGCCGGGCGCTCAGATCCCGTCAAGCTGCGGGCTCCACGGTATAGCCCAGGGCCCGCAGGCCGGAGACGATGCCGCCGGGGTCCGTCATGTGACCGGCGCCCACTGCCATGAAATAGGTCTTGCCGTCGTTCCGGGCCAGGTAGGAGGCCGCGCAGTCGATCATCCCCGGGTCACGGTCGGTAAAGAGGCGGCGGTTGAGTTCGTCCTCGCTCTCCAGGATGGCCTTTTTGTCATAGGCCGCGGCGAAGGCCTCCAGGTCGCCCCGCTTCCAGGCGTCCATCATGGCGGACATGAGCTTCTCCTGCTCCTCCAGCGCCGCCTGGGTCTGTGGGTCGGTCCCGGTCTCCTCTCCGCTCATGGCGGCCTCCAGCAGCCCAAGGCTGCCCTCCAGCATCTGCAGCTGATAGTCCTCCGACAGGGTGTCGAAGATCTGCCCCTGGAAGGCGTAGCTCTCGGCGGCGCCGATGGTCTTCCCGGCGTTGGCCGCCCGGGCGTTCACATAGAGATCCATGGCCATGGCGTTGCTGCCGGTGGACTCATCCTGCATGGTCACATTGTTGAGTGAAAGGGCCAGCACCCAGGGCTTCAGCGAGGCCACGGTGGCCTCGTCCATCCCCAGCGCTGCAAAATCCGCCACCGTGCGGGTATAGAGCTCCTCCGGGATATGGTCCTTCAGGGTGGTGCCGTCGGAGTAGACCTGCATGGCGGCGTAGGCCTGCAGGTCCTCCGGGTTGTTGAAATCCACCTCAAAGATCACCTCGGAGGAGGCGTCCACCGCCTCCCGCACCCGGTGGTGCATGGGGTACAGGTTGTCCCGGTCCACATGGACGGTGCCCAGCAGATAGAGGGTGGTATCCCCGTTGACCGCCTTCCACAGCAGGCCCCTGGCCCCGGCGTCATTGGCGTCGTAGACCGCCAGGATGAGCCGGTCGGCCAGCACCATGGCCTCCTGATAGGTGCAAAGGCGGTCCAGACGGCTGCCCGTCCCGTCGCCGCAGAGCACGCCCAGTCCGGCCAAAAAGGCCTCCGGCCCTTGCTCCACGCCGTCGATCTCCCAGTCGGCGGCAGCCTGGTAGAGGGCGTTGACCACGCCGCCCCGGGTCCGGTCCACCACCAGTCCTTCCCCGTCCGGGGCGCTCTCCCGCTTCTCCAGTCCCAGCAGGGCCAGCTTGGCGGACACCGTCTCCGTCATGGCGGCAAGCTGCTCCTCCGTGACGGTCTCTTGGATGTAGGAGGGATAGTCATCGTCTATCAGTCCCAGCGCGTAGCTGTCAGCCAGGTAGGGATAGGCCCAGGGATCGGGCCCCTGTCCTTCTCCCTCCGTTGCCAGAACGGGCGCGGTCATCAGCGCCGCCGAGAGCGCGCATGCCAGCAGCCGTTTTTTCCATTGCATGATCGTTTCCTCCTTACTGTTTTACTCTCCGAACAGTTCCAGCGCCTTCCGGGCCATCCGCTCTCCGTAGACCCGGAAGGTGGGCTCATACTTCTCCAGCTCGCCGCTGATGGCCACCGGCCCCAGGTGGATGAAGGGACGGCCCTTGCTGCCGCCGCCGGAATAGACCAGCATCCCCCGCACCATGAAGTGGGTCAGGATGCCCTGGATCGCCATATCGCCGCCGCCGTGGACATAGTCCGCCGTGGCGAAAGCCCCGCCCAGCTTGCCCGCCAGGCCGTATTTGCCGCTCTCGCTGTCCAGCCAGGTCTTGACGGCGGCGGCCATGCTGGCCACATAGGCGGGCGTTCCCAGTACGACGCAGCCGCTTTCCTTCACGAAATCGGCGTTGATGCCGTCCAGGGGGAAGGTGCGGACCTCCGTCCCCTCCACCGACGCCATACCCTCGGCGATGGCCTGCGCCATCCGCGCGGTGTTGCCAGTCTTGGAAAAGCACAAAACAGAGAGTTTCATTTTATGTTACCTCCCGGGTATTTTCTTCTGATCCTGATTATATTCCCGGCCCGGCGGAAACACAAGCCCTTGCGCCAACAGCAAAATCGTTTTATGATAAAGATAAGAAAAATGTAAGAAAATCGCCGGAAAGCGAGGATGTCCTATGTTGATCGCCGATCTGCACATCCACTCCAAATACTCCCGGGCCACCAGCTCGGACTGCGTGCCCGCCGCCCTGGACTTCTGGGCCCGGCGGAAGGGCATCTCCATCGTGGGCACCGGCGACTTCACCCATCCCGCCTGGCGGGCCGAGCTGTCTGAGGCCCTGGTCCCGGCGGAGGAGGGACTCTACACCCTGCGGGAGGACGCGGTGCGCCCCGGCGCGCTGGTGGGCGGAGCGGCTCCCCGCTTCGTAGTCAGCGGCGAGATCAGCTCCATCTATAAGAAAAACGGCAAGGTGCGGAAGGTCCACAACCTGATCCTCCTGCCCGACCTAGAGACCGCGGAGGTCCTCTCCCACCGGCTGGAGGCCATCGGCAACATCCACTCCGACGGCCGCCCCATCCTGGGTCTGGACTGCCGGGACCTGCTGGAGATCACGCTGGAGGCCGCCCCCAACGCCATCTTCATCCCCGCCCACATCTGGACGCCCCACTTCTCCCTGTTCGGGGCCTTTTCCGGTTTTGACACCATCGAGGAGTGCTTTGAGGACCTGACTCCCCACATCCACGCCCTGGAGACCGGCCTCTCCTCTGATCCTCCCATGAACTGGCGCTGCTCCGCCCTGGACCGGTTCCATCTGGTGTCCAATTCCGACGCCCACTCCCCCGCCAAGCTGGGGCGGGAGGCCAACCTGCTGGATATTTCCCTCTCCTACCCCGCACTGGAAAAGGCCCTGCGCACCGGCCGGGGGCTGAAGGGCACTCTGGAATTCTTCCCCGAGGAGGGCAAGTACCACTACGACGGCCACCGCAACTGCCATCAGTGTCTCTCCCCCGCCGAGGCCGAGGCCGCAGGCGGCAAGTGCCCCGTGTGCGGCAAGCGGCTGACCACCGGCGTGCTCCACCGGGTGGAGCAGCTCGCCGACCGGCCGGAGGGCTATGTCCGTCCCCGCGCCCCGAAATTCGAGCGGCTCGCCCCTCTGCCCGAGATCCTCTCCGCCACCCTGGGCGGCGGGCCGGACACCCTGCGCAACCGGCGCCGCTATGAGGAGATGCTGGCCAAGCTGGGGCCGGAGTTCTATATCCTGCGCCAGGCCCCCCTGGAGGACATCGCCCGGGTGGCCGGTCCCTGCGTCACCGAGGGCATCCGCCGCCTGCGGGCGGGAAAGGCCCAGTGGGCCCCGGGCTACGACGGGGAATTCGGCGCCATGACGCTTCTGTCTGAGAGCGAGAAGGAGGCCTTCAGCGGCCAGGTCAGCCTGTTCGGCTGCGACGCGCCCCAGGCCGGGAGCCGGAAAAAGGCCGCCCCCGCCCCTCGGGCGGAGCAGGAAGTTCCACAGGAAGAGGAACTTCCATCCCCCGCCGGCGGCCTGGACCCGGACCAGAGCGCCGCCGCCCGCTGTCCTGACCGGACCGTGGCGGTGGTGGCCGGACCGGGGGCCGGCAAGACCCGCACCCTGGTCTCCCGCATCCTCTGGCTGCTGGAGCAGCAGGGGGAGCGGCCCTCGGAGATCGCGGCGGTGACCTTTACCAACAAGGCGGCCGCCGAGCTGCGGGAGCGGCTGGAGGCCCGGTTTGGGGACAAGCGGGCCCTGCGGGGCATGACCATCGGTACCTTCCACTCCATCTGTCTGGACCTGCTGGCCAAGGACGGGGACCCGGAGCGGCTGGTGGGGACCTATGAATCTCTGGAGCTGGCCGGCCAGGTCCTGCGGGCGCTGGGGGTGAAGGCCGGTCCCGCCCAGCTCCTGCAAGCCGTGTCCCGGCAGAAAAACGGCCTGCCGCCGGAGAGCGGCGACCTGGCCGCCGCCTGCGACTTCTACATCCGCCGCCTGCAGGAGCGGGGTCTGATGGATTTTGACGACCTGCTGCTGCGCACCCTGGAACGGTGGGAAGGCAAAAGCCGCTCCGACGCCCGCAAGTTCCGCCACCTGCTGGTGGACGAATTTCAGGACTGCAACGCCGTTCAATACCGGCTGGTCAAGGCGTGGAACCGGCTGGGCCGGAGCCTCTTTGTCATCGGTGACCCGGACCAGTCCATCTACGCCTTCCGCGGGTCCGACCCCGCCTGCTTCTCCCGGCTGGAGGAGGACTTCCCCGGCCTGCGCACCATCCCCCTGCGGTACAACTACCGCTCCACACCTGAGATCCTGGGCTGCGCCCTGGCGGCCATCGGCCCCAACGGCGGAGCTCCCCGGGACCTCCACGCCGTCCGCCGCTCCGGGCGGAAGGTCCGGCTGCTCCGCGCCGAGAGCGAGAAGGGGGAGGCCGTCTTTGCGGCCAGAGAGGTGAGCCGCCTGGTGGGCGGCGTGGACATGCTGCAGGCCCAGGCCCTGCGGGGGGCGGAAAAGCCCCGGAGCTTTTCCGATATCGCGGTGTGCTGCCGTACCCGCCGGCAGCTGGAGCTTCTGGAGCAGTGCTTCCGCCGGGAGGGCATCCCCTGCGTGGTGGCCGGCCGGGAGGATTTCCTCAACGACGACATGGTCCGGGGGGCGCTGTGCTTTTTTCAGCTCCTGCTGGACCCGAAGGATGCCCTGGCTCTGGAGACCTGTCTCCGGCTGGTGTGGGGCGTCCCTGCCGACCTGACCCGGGCCGTGGCCGGCACCTGGGCCCGGGCGGAAGGCAGCGCCGCCCAGCGGGTCCGGGCGGTGGATGAGGCCTACGCCCAGATCTCCATTCTGCGCCCCTGGCTGGACCTGACCGCCTTTTTCGGCCAGCAGGCCGACTGGGAACGGCCCTGGAGGCTGCTGGAACGGTGGGCCGCCCAGGCCGGCTGTACCGGCTCCGAGCCGCTGGAGCGCCTGCGCAACACGGCGGTCTTTTACCGCACCATGCCTGAGCTGCTCCAGGGCCTCACCCTGGGGAGCGAGGGAGACCTGCGCCGCCAGTCGGGCAGCTACGAGTCCGGCGCCGTCACCCTGATGACCCTCCACGCCGCCAAGGGACTGGAGTTCCCGGTGGTCTTTCTCTGCGGCGTGCGCAAGGGGCTGCTCCCGCTGGAGTCGGAGCGCCGCCCCACCGACCTGGCGGAGGAGCGCCGTCTCTTCTATGTGGGCGTCACCCGGGCAGAAGAGGAGCTCATCCTTCTCACCTCCGGCGAGCCCTCCCCCTTCCTGTCCGACCTGCCCTCCCTCCTGCTGGAGGAAGGAGAGGCCGCCCCCCAGCACAAAAAACCGGACGACGGCCAGCTCAGCCTGTTCTGACCTCATATAAAAACTCCGCCCGTCTCCGGGCGGAGTTTTTATATGAGGCTTGTTCTCCTTATGCCGCCCGGACAGCGCTGTGGGTCCGGACGCAGTCCCGCAGGATGCCGGGGAAGGTGCGCAGGAACAGCACCGTGGTCACCGCGGCGGCCACCAGGTCGGCGATGGGTTCGGAGAAGAAGGTGGCCTCCGCCCCAAAGAAGCGGGGCAGGAGCAGCAGGCAGGCCAGAAACACGCTCTTGCGGAACATGGAGCAGAAGAGGGCCTGCCGGACCCGTCCCAGAGCGGTGGTCTCGTCCACCAGGGGGTACTGGACCGCCAGGGGCAATATCATGGCGGTGAAGATCTTGATATAATGGGCCGACCGGGCGGCCACGTCAGCATCAGAGGTAAAAAGGCCCACGAAGAGGGGCGAGAGGGTGTGGGTCACCACCATCATGGCGGCGCAGAAGGCCAGGCACAGGCCCACGATGGCCCTCATGGCCTCTCTGATACGCCCAGGCTGCCCGGCACCGTAGTTGAAGCTGACCACCGGCTGGGTGCCCAGGGTCATGCCTCCCATGGGCATGGTGATGAGGAGCAGGTAGCTCTGCACGATGGTGGCGCAGGTCACCAGGGTATCCCCCAGTCCCGGCCCGCCGTACCGCTGGAGCACAGTGTTTAAGACGATGAGGAGCACGCTGTCGGTGGCAATGATGAGGAAGGGGGACAGCCCGAAGGAGAGCACCCGCCGCACCACCCGCAGATCAAAGCCGCCCCACCCCAGGGGCACCGGCATGCTCCGCCGCAGCAGGGCCCACAGCACAAAGGCACAGGAAGCCGCCTGGGAGAGCACGGTGGCCACGGCGGCCCCCGCCACTCCCATGTCCAGCGCAAAGATAAACACCGGGTCCAGGGCGATATTGAGCCCCGCCCCCAGCACCACCGTAGCCATTCCCATTCCCGAGAAGCCCTGGCAGATGAGAAAGCTGTTCATGCCCGCGGCCATCAGCGCGAAGAAGGTCCCCGCCGTGTAGATGGTCAGATAGGGATCGGCATAGGCGAATGTGGCCTCACTGGCGCCGAACCACATGAGGAGTTTGTCCTTCACCAGCAGGAAGGAGACGGTCAGCACTGCCGAGAGGACCAGGAGCATAAGGAAGCAGTTGTTCAGGACACGCCGCGCCTTCTCCTTCCGTCCCTCCCCCATCCGCATGGCCATGATGGGGCTGCCTCCCAGGCCCACCAGGCTGGCAAAGGAGGAGAGCAGGGTCACGATGGGGCCGCACACCCCCACCCCGGCCAGGGCCAGTCCGCCCGCCGCCGGGATATTGCCGATATAGATGCGGTCCACGATGCTGTAGAGCACGCTGACCAGCTGGGCCAGCATGGTGGGCACCGCCAGATGCAGCACCAGCGGAAAGACCGGGTCGTTTCCCAGGTCGTTGGTCCGTCTCATGGGTGATAAGCGCCTCTCTTTCTCTCCATCTCCGCGCCCGGCAGGCGCGCGCAGGCCCCAGTATAGCGCAAGTTTTACTTCCCGTAAAGGGTCTCTTCTCTCTTTTCCGTTTTAGCACTCTTATTACCAGAGTGCTAATGTTTACAATTCAGACATATTCTTTTGTATATTTGTTCATAATACGGCCCTATACTGGAGACAACAAAGAGAGATGAGGGCGGCAGTCAAGGCGCTGTTCCTCCTCTGAATGAGGACGAAAGGATGAATATTTCCCTATGAATAGCACACTTCGCGTCAGACTGCTAACCCCGTCCCAATCATCATCCGCAATGGATAAAGGAGAGATCACTATGTTTGGTATGCTTCCGTTCGAGCGCGGCAACGACAATTTCTTTGACACCTTTGATAACTTCCAGCGTAAATTCTTTGGCGAGAACAACACCAGTCTCCCCGCCTTCCGCACCGATATCCGGGACGCCGGCGACCAGTATGTGCTGGAGGCCGAGCTCCCCGGCTTTGAGAAGGAGGACATCCGCCTGGACCTGAAGGAGGGCATCCTCACCATCTCCGCCGAGCACCGCGAGACCAGCGAGGAGAAGGACTCCAAGGGCCAGTATATCCGCCGGGAGCGCCGGTACGGCTCCTTCTCCCGCAGCTTCGACGTCTCCGGTATTGATGAGAGCGGCATCACCGCCGCCTACAAAAACGGCATTCTGGAGCTGACTCTTCCCAAGGTCAAGCCCGCGGTGCCCGAGGCCAAGCGGATCGCCATCGACTGACGGTCAGCAGGAGCCGGCCAGCTCTCGCTGGCCGGCTCCTCTTTCGTTTGCGCCCCCTTGCTTTTACGCCCCGCCGGGGGTATTCTTTTCTGGGGCGGAGCTTCGGCCCACCCCTGCATTCCCCATTTGAAAGGATGTGAACGCGTCTATGAACGCTCAGAAATATACCCAGAAATCCCTGGAGGCCATCCAGGCCTCCCAGTCCATCGCCACAGAGTACGGCAACCAGCAGATCGAGCAGGTCCATATCCTGCTGGCCCTGCTGCAGGCCGAGAACGGCTTGGTGCCCCAGCTGCTGGGGAACATGGGCATCACCGTCCCCTCCTTTGCCGCCGCCGTCAAGGCCGAGGTGGAGAAGCTGCCCCGGGTCTCCGGCTCCGGCCGGGAGCAGGGCAAGGTCTATGTGGCCCAGGATGTGGATCAGGCCCTCAACGCCGCCGAGTCCATCGCCGCAAACATGAAGGACGAGTACGTGTCGGTGGAGCATCTGCTCCTGGCCCTGGTGGATACCGCGGGCCGGTCCCTGAAGGAGCTCTTCCGCACCTATAACATCACCCATGAGGGCATCCTCCAGGCGCTCTCCGGCGTCCGGGGCAACCAGCGGGTGACCAGCGACAACCCGGAGGAGACCTATGACGCCCTGAAAAAGTACGGCTCCGACCTGGTGGAGCGGGCCCGGCAGAACAAGCTGGACCCGGTCATCGGCCGGGATGACGAGATTCGCAACGTCATCCGCATCCTGAGCCGCAAGTCCAAGAATAACCCGGTTTTGATCGGCGAGCCCGGCGTGGGCAAGACCGCCATTGCCGAGGGGTTGGCCCAGCGCATCGTGAAGGGGGACGTGCCCGCCTCTCTGAAGGACAAGACCATCTTCGCCCTGGATATGGGCAGCCTGATTGCCGGCGCCAAGTACCGGGGCGAGTTTGAGGAGCGGCTGAAGGCCGTCCTCAACGAGGTCAAAAAGTCCGAGGGCCGCATCATCCTCTTCATCGACGAGCTGCACACCATCGTGGGCGCCGGCAAGACCGAGGGCGCTATGGACGCGGGCAACCTCTTAAAGCCCATGCTGGCCCGGGGCGAGCTCCACTGCATCGGCGCCACCACCCTCAACGAGTACCGGCAGTATATCGAAAAGGACGCCGCTCTGGAGCGCCGCTTCCAGCCCGTCACTGTCAATGAGCCCACGGTGGAGGACACCATCGCCATCCTCCGTGGTCTGAAGGAGCGGTACGAGGTCTTCCACGGCGTCAAGATCCAGGACGGCGCCATCATCGCCGCCGCCACCCTCTCCAACCGCTATATCACCGACCGTTTCCTCCCCGACAAGGCCATCGACCTCATCGACGAGGCCTGCGCCATGATCCGCACCGAGATCGACTCCATGCCCACCGAGCTGGACGTGATCCAGCGCAAGATTATCCAGCACGAGATCGAGGAGGCCGCCCTCAAGAAGGAGGACGACGCCCTCTCCAAGGAGCACCTGGCCGAAATCCAGAAGGAGCTGGCCGAGATGCGGGACGAGTTCAACGCCAAGAAGGCCCAGTGGGAGAACGAGAAGAACGCCATCGGCAAGGTCCAGCAGCTCCGTGCCGAGCTGGAGGAGGCCAACGCCGCTCTGGAAAAGGCCCAGCGGGAGTATGACCTGAACCGCGCGGCCGAGCTCCAGTACGGCAGGATCCCCGAGCTGAAAAAGCAGCTTGAGATCGAGGAGGGCTACGCCCAGCAGGGCAAGGAGTCCTCCCTGCTGCGGGACAAGGTCACCGAGGAGGAGATCGCCCGCATCATTGAGCGGTGGACCGGCATCCCCGTGTCCAAGCTGATGGAGGGCGAGCGGGAAAAGCTCCTCCACCTGGAGGATATCCTCCACCAGCGGGTGGTGGGCCAGGACGAAGCAGTTCGCCTTGTCTCCGAGTCCATCCTCCGCAGCCGGGCCGGCATCGCCAGCCCCGACCGGCCCATCGGCTCCTTCCTCTTCCTGGGCCCCACCGGCGTGGGCAAGACGGAGCTTGCCAAGGCCCTGGCCGAGGCCCTGTTCGACTCCGAGAAGAATCTGGTGCGCATCGACATGAGCGAGTATATGGAGAAGTTCAGCGTCTCCCGGCTCATTGGCGCCCCTCCCGGATATGTGGGCTACGAGGAGGGCGGCCAGCTCACCGAGGCGGTGCGGCGCAAACCCTATTCCGTCATCCTCTTCGATGAGGTGGAAAAGGCCCATCCCGACGTGTTTAATGTATTACTTCAGGTATTGGATGACGGCCGTATTACGGATAGTCAAGGCCGCACCGTGGATTTCAAGAACACCATCATCATCCTGACCTCCAATCTGGGCTCCCAGTTCCTGCTGGACGGCATCGGAGCCGACGGCGAGATTGCGGAGGAGGCCAGGGCCCAGGTCAACGAGCTGCTCAAGCGCTCCTTCCGGCCTGAGTTCCTCAACCGTCTGGACGAGATCGTGTTCTACAAGCCCCTGACCCGGGATAACATCACCCACATCATCGACCTAATGGTGGCTGAGCTCAACGGCCGTCTGGCCGACCGGGGCATCTCCTGCTCCCTCACCGGCGCGGCCAAGCAGTTCATCATCGACGCCGCCTACGACCCCATCTACGGCGCCCGTCCCCTGCGCCGCTACCTGCAGCATACGGTGGAGACCCTCATCAGCCGGCGCATCATCGCCGACCAGGTCCAGCCCGGCGACACCATCACGGTGGACGTCCGGGACGGCCAGCTCACCGTGTGCTGCAAGACGGTCCTCACCGGCGAGATTGTCTCCTGACGGGTCTTGGCCCCGGCGGGGCGAGGGCGCCCTGCCCTACGCCCCCACAGGGTGCCGCATCTCACCCCGTTTAAAAAATTCAGGCCCCCGCGGACAAGATCCGCGGGGGCCTGTTTGCTGTTTTTCAGATGCCGTCCCAGCGGCGGATGGTGTCGTCGTGAAGGCCCATCTGGTCCAGCACACGGGCGGCGAAGAAATCGGCCAGCTCCTCCAGCGAGGCGGGCTTGTTGTAGAAAGAGGGACATGCGGGCATGATGACCGCGCCGCACTGGGAGAGGGTGAGCATGTTTTGCAGGTGGATGGTGTTGAAGGGAGTTTCCCGTGCCACCAACACCAGCCTTCCCCGCTCCTTGAGCACCACGTCGGCCGCCCGCTCCAACAGATTGTGGGAGGCGCCGTTGGCGATGGCGGACAAGGTGCCCATGGAGCAGGGCACCACCACCATGCCGTCGGTGCGGAAGGAACCGCTGGCGATGCGGGCGCCGATGGCATGGAGGTCATAATACCGCAGGGCGGTGCTGCCATAGTACTCCTGAAGGGCGGCCTCGATCTCCGCCGGGGCGGCGCCGTCCTCCCAGGCCCAGTCCAGCTCGCTGCGGGCCACCAGCTGTCCGGCCGAGGTGATGCACAGGTGGACCTCATGGCCCATGTTCAGCAGCTTCCGGATGACCCGGTCGGCATAGAGGGAACCGGTGGCGCCGGTGATGCCCACGATGTATTTTCCCATGTTCTCCTCCTCCGGAGCTGGGCCGTCCGCCTGGCTCCGCTGTGTTTACTGGTAGTCCTTCAGGTTGACCTTGGGGTAGCGCACCCGCTCCAGGCAGCGGCTCTCGTCGCTGAGGGTGGCGTCGATGATCATCTTGGTCTGCACGCCCCGCTCGTCGGAGCAGGGATCCAGCTCATGGCCCTGGGCGTTGTGGATGTAGGAGATGTCCTTCTCCGGCACCACCCGGTTGGACAGGGCCCACATCACGTCGGAGGGCTCGTAGATATCAACGTCCTCGTCCACCACGATGACGTTCTTGATGTTCACGTAGGACATCAGGGCGGCCAGAGCCACGTTCTTGGGCTCGCCGGGGTTCTTCTTCTTCAGCCGGACCAGGGCCAGGAAGCCGGAACCGTAGGGCGGGATATGCACGTTGATGACGCCCTTGCTCACATAGGTGGTGAAGTTCTTGATCAGCGGCTCACGGGGCAGCACGTTGCCCAGGTTGATATGCTCGAAGGAGGCGCCGTTGATGGTCTGATAGATGGCGTTGTTCCGGTGGGTGATGGCGGTGACGTGGATAATGGGAGAGTTCCAGGGGGCGGAGTAGTGGCCGGTGAACTCGCCCAGGGGGCCCTCCAGCTCACGCTGGTTGGGCAGGATCTCGCCCTCGATGATGAACTGGGCCTCAGCGGGCACATAGATGTCGTTGGTAATACACTTCACCACGTCCATGGGGCGGCCGCGGATGGCGCCGGCGATCTCCATCTCGTCTCCGTCGTAGCGCAGTCCGGCGCCCACGTAGACCACCGGGTCGGCGCCGATGGCCACGGCGATGGGCAGGGCCTTGCCCTGGGCCTCAGCCTCATCGTAGAACTCCTTCAGGTGCCGCCACTCGTTGATCATAATGCTGATCTTGTCCTTGCCCTTGACGTGCATCCGCTGGAAAGACAGGTTCTGGCGGGTGCCGTTGAGCTCCTTGGAGACGATGACGCCGCCGGTAATGATGGGGCCGCCATCCTTGGGGGCATGGATGGGCACGGGCAGGCGGTTCATGTCGATGGCGTCACCGGTGAGCACGTTCTCCTGGCAGGGAGCCTTGTCCACCACACGGGGCTTGATGGGGTGCTCCAGCTTGTCGGCCAGGAAGTCGGTGATCTCCTCCTTGGCGCAGCCCAGGGCCACGGCGATGGAGTCCATGGACCCCAACATGTTGCCGCAGATGCCAAACTCCTTGTCCTTGACCTGGGGGAAGTAGGCCGCCCGGCCGCTGGGCTCCAGGGTGGCGATGACCGAACCCACCTCGTGGTTCCAGTCCACTTCCTTCCTGGCGGCGAAGAGCAGGTTGTGCTCCTCCAGCGCCTTCATATAGCTGTTCAGATCGTAAATCTCATTCATCGGTCACAAAGCTCCTTTTTACGCATTGAAAATCATATCAGGAAATGCAGCGGGCCAGATCCTCCGCCATATCCCGGGCCCGGGCCAGAATACCCGCCTCGTCGGCCTGGGTAAAGACACCGCCGGAGAGAAGGGTACGGCCGTTGACCACCACCGTGTCCACCCCCTGGCAGTCGCCGGAGTAGACCAGGGTGGCGGTGATATCGCCGCACACCGGGCAGGACTTGACGCTGCGCATGGGATCGTACAGGAAGAAGTCGGCCCGCTTTCCCACCTCGATGGAGCCCACCAGGTGGTCAATGCGCAGGCTGCGGGCGGCCTCGATGGTGGCCATGCGCAGTGTCTCGGGGGCAGTCAGGCTCCGGGGATCCCGGGAGAAGGCCTTCTGCAGCAGGGCGCCCGACTTCATAGCCTCGATCATGTCGTTGCTGTTGTTGGAACCGGCGCCGTCGGTGCCAAGACCCACGGTGAGCCCCATGTCCAGCAGCCGCCGGATGGGGGCCACGCCGGAGGCAAGGTACATATTGGACACCGGGTTGTAGGATACCATGATACCATATTCCCGGTATTTGGCAAGCTCTTCCTCGCCCAGGGCCACCGAGTGGACGGCCAGCAGGTCGCCTCCCAGCAGGCCCGCCTCCTCAAACCACTCAATGGCGGGCTTGCCGAAGCGCTCCCGGCTACCTGCGTCGTCGCTGCCGGTCTCAAAGAGGTGCATCATGATGGGCATATGGTTGGCGTCGGCATACTGCCGGGTGGCCCGCATGAGGCCGTCACTCAGGCCCCAGCTGGCCGCGGGGGCCAGCCAGACCGTGATCATGCCGTCGCCGGACTCATAGCGGCCGCGCAGATCATCCACGTCGGCAAAGATCTTCTCCGGCGTCTCGATGACCTCGGGCCGGCCGATGTCCCGGTAGCCCCGGCCGTAGACCATGCGCACGCCCAGCTTTTGGGCTGCGTCCAGCTCCACGATGCCCAGGCCGGGGATGGGCTGGTGCTGCATGTAGTCGGCCACCGTGGTGGTGCCGCTGCGGACCGCCTCCAGCAGGCCCAGCTCCACGCCGGCCTCCATATGCCGCTCCCGCAGGGCGGCGCCCACCGGGGCCATGGCCTTGGGGAACCAGTCCTCCAGGCTCAGGTCGCTGCCCCGGCCCTTGGTCAGCTCCTGGTAGAGGTGGGTGTGGGTGTTGATGAGGCCGGGGAAGAGGTATTTGCCCGCCCCGTCTCTGATCTCAGCGCCCTGCTCCAGGGCCAGGCGCTCGATCTCAGCGCTCTCCCCTACGGCGCGGATGACGCCGTCCTCATAGAAGATACCGCCGTCGGGAAAGACCCGGTCCTCCCGGTCCACCGTGACGATATGTACATGGACCCATGCCTGCTTCATGCCCATCATCCCTTTTCCGCCGCAAGGGCTTCCTTGCCCTTGGCATAGATGACACACACCTCGGCCAGCTTCTTGGCCAGGTCGGTGGCGGTCTTCATGCCGATGGTGTCGGCGGCGGCGCCCTCGGCGCCCTGATCCTGGGACCAGACCTTGCCGCCGGTATATCCGCCGGACTCGTTGGTCACAATGTTGATGGCACGGGTGCCGAAGAGCTGGATGATGTCGTTGATGGTGGTCTCCTGTCCGCCGTTGCGGGTGCCGCCCACAGCCACCGCCGCGGCGAATTTGTTGCGCAGCATGCCAGGATAGCAGTGCATGGCGGGGCGCATCCGGGAGCAGATGGCGTGGAGCTGGGGAGTGGCGGTCATCACATAGACCGGAGACACCACCAGGATGCCGTCAGCCTCGATGATCTTCTCAAAAAGCGGCTGCATGTCGTCCTTGATGCAGCACCAGGTCTTTTCCCGCTTGCAGTAGCCGCAGCCGGTGCAGGCGGCGATCTTCTTGCCCCGGACCGAGACCAGCTCGGTCTCCACGTCGGGATACGCCTCTCGGATGGCGGCCAGGCACTGCTCGGTCACATATTCACTCGCGCTCTTCCGGGGGCTGGCGCAGAGTCCAACGATCTTAACCATAGATCCACTTTCCTTTCTCTCTTGGATGAGCGGGGCGCGTCACATGTTGTTGTAGAGGAGCTTCTGCCGGGTATAGAGAAACCCCTTATGCCAGCCCACGCTGAGCAGGGCCGCGTGGGGATGGCTGGCCACGGTCTGTCCCGCCCAGGTGCCCAGAGCGGTATTCCCGCCGGCCATGACGCCGGAGTAGTTGAGCATGTACTCGTCCAGGAACCCCTCCCGGATGAGCTGCCAGATGTAGCCCGGCGCCTCCACTGACACGTAGTTCACGCCGCACGCCCGCAGCAGCTTCAGAAGGGCCGCCGTGTCGGGCTGTTCCTCTCCCGCCGCCAGCACCTGAATGACGCTCTGGTCGGCGCTCAGGTCCCGGGGGCTGTCCACCAGGCGCACCGGCTGGGGCATATGCTCCTCCAGATAGCGCCAGCCGGACAGGGAGGTCATGATGAGGGGCTTCTCCTCCAGGGAGAAGGTGGCGTGCTCCATGGGCACGTCCCGCCCGTCGATGGAGGCCACGATGTTCAGGGGCTGGCCGGTGCGCTTGCCCAGGCCGGGCCGGGCCTCCACCAGGTCGGGGTCGGAGACCTCGGCGTACCACACCTTGTGCATCCGGGCCTTCAGGGTGCCGGTACCCAGGATCACCGCGTCGGCATAGGCCCGGCAGACGTTCATGATCCAGAAGTCGGTCTTGCCGCCCACGGGGTCAAACCGGTTTTCCTTGGAAATGAGCGTGCCCTCGGGATCGTCGGGAAAGCCCATCTTTCCGTCAAAGGAGAGCACCATGCAGCCGTACAGATAGGGCCGCTCCTCCGGGGGCTGGGGGAACACCAGCTCACCCATCACCCGGCGCACTTTGTCCGGAGTCCGGAGAGAGCTCCCCGCCGTCAGGGCGGCGAGGAGCTCCGGATTCGGGCAGACGGTGGGAAATTTCATATCGTCTGCGCAAAAAGCCATATCAGCGCTCTCCCTTCACGAAGGGCTTGCCCATGGCCTTGGGGCCGACGGTCTTGCCCACCACGCCGGCCAGCACGATCATGGTCAGCAGGTAGGGCAGCATCTGGGTGAACTGGTGGGGGATCTCGATGCCGATGGCCTGCAGGCGCAGCTGCACCGCCTCGGCGCCGCCGAAGAGCAGGGACGCGCCCATGATGCCGAAGGGGTTCCACTTGCCCACGGTAACGGCGGACCAGGCCACGTAGCCGCGGCCGGAGGTCATGTTCTCCATGAACACGGAGACCTGGCCAAGGGAAAGGGCCACGCCGCCCAGACCGCCCAGCAGGCCGGAAATCACGATGGCGATATAGCGCATCTTGTCCACGTTGATGCCCAGGGAGTCAGCGGCGTGGGGCTGCTCGCCCACGGAGCGCAGGCACAGGCCGAAGGTGGTCCGGTTGAGGATGTACCACAGCACTGGCACCATCAGATAGGCCAGATAGGTCAGCAGGTTCTGGCGGAAGATGCCGCCGATGCCGGGAATGGCGGAGAGCACGGGGATCTCCAGGGAGGGAAAGCCAGTGACGGAGGAGGGCTGGCCGTTGGGATACATGACGGTGAAGAGGTAGCTGGTCAGGCCCAGGAAGAGCACATTGATGCCGGTGCCCGCCACCACCTGGTCCACCTTGACCGAGATGCTCATGACGCCCAGGACCATTGCCGCGGCCAGACCGCCCAGCATGCCGAGCACGGCGCCCACCCAGGGGTTGCCCGTCATATAGGAGCCATACACGCCGAAGAAGGCGCCCATGATCATGATGCCTTCCATGGCGAAGTTGATGATGCCGCTGCGGGCGGTAAAGACCGCGCCCAGGCTGGCCAGCATAATGGGGCAGGCCATACGGACCATGGCCTCCAGGAATCCGCTGAGAATATCCATCTGCTTATGCCTCCTTCACTTTGCTCTTGCCGCGGGTGAAGATCTTCAGGGTGAAGTTGCGCAGGATCGCCTGCATCAGCACGAAGAGGATCACCAGGCCCTGGATGATGTTGACCAGAGAGACCGGCACCTGCAGGGTACGCTGCATGGTGTTGGCGCCGGTGCGCAGCGCGCCGAAGAAGAGGGCCGCCACGGTGACGCCGGCGGGATGCAGGCCGCCCAGCAGCGCCACGGCCATGGCGTCAAAGCCATAGCTGGAGCTGAAGCCGTTCATCAGGCGGTGATGGATGCCGGTGATCTCGATGGCGCCGGCCAGACCGGCGAACACGCCGGAGAGCACCATGGCCATGACCATGTTCTTGGCCACCTTGATGCCGTTGGTGCGGGCGGCAACAGGGTTGTTGCCCACGGCCCGCATCTGGTAGCCCAGAGGCAGCTTCCACAGCAGGAAATAGACCACCACGGCGCCCACCAGGGCCACAACGATACCGATATTCAGCCGGGTGCCCTGGAGAATGCTGGGCAGCCAGGCGTTCTGGCTCAGCAGGTCGGACTGGGGATAGAAGCCGGTCTCCTCCTGCAGGGGGCCGTCGATGAGGTAGCCCACCAGGTAGGTGGCGACATAGTTGAGCATGATGGTGTTGATGATCTCGCTGACTCCCAGCTTGGCCTTGAGGACGCCGGCGATGGCGGCCCACAGTCCGCCGCCGATCATACCGGCGATGAAGCACAGGGGGATGAGCACGGGGCTGGGCAGGCCGCCCATGTAAACGCCCACGATGGTGGCCATCAGGCCGCCCATGATGATCTGGCCCTCAGACCCCAGGGAGGTCAGGCCGGTGCGGTAGCAGATGGTCAGGCCCAGACCGGCCAGCAGCAGGGGAACGGTCTTGATGAGGGTCTCAGCCACGCTGTTCTTGGTGCCGAAGGCGCCCTTGATCATGCACTGGAACGCGGCCAGCGGGGACTTGCCCGACGTGGCGATGATGATGGAAGTGACCGCCAGCACCAGCAGCAGCGCCAGACCCAGGCCCAGAAGCTGCTGCAGGAAGGGGCTGTCCGCAGCCTTTTTCCGCTGGATGTGCACTTCCTTGTTTCCTACATTGAAGCTCATGCGGGATCTCCCTCCTTCTTGGTTTCCAGCCTGGTGCCGCCCATCATCAGTCCGATCTCGCCGTAGCTGATGGTGCCGGGGACGAACTCACCCATAATCTCGCCCTCGTTGATGACCAGCACCCGGTCGGACACGGCCAGTACCTCATCCAGGTCGGCCGAGATGACCAGCACACCGGCGCCCTTCTCCTTGCTCTCCAGCAGCTTGGTGTGCACGAACTGGCTGGCGCCGATGTCCAGGCCGCGGGTAGGCTGGACGGCCACCACCAGCTTGGGGTTCTGGGAGATCTCCCGGGCGATAATGATCTTCTGCTGGTTGCCGCCCGAGAAGGAGCGGGCCAGCGCCTCGGGATTGCGGGGACGCACGTCGTACTCTTCCACCAGCTTTTTGCCGTTTTCCTTCACAGCCTTGCTGTCGAAGATATGGTTTTTGGTAAAGGGCGGGCGGTCATAGCAGTTGATGACCATGTTCTCGCTGGCCGAGAAGTTCATCACCAGGCCCTGGGTCATGCGCTCCTCGGGGATATGGGCGAAGCCCTTCTCGATGCGGTGGCGCGTGGGCATATGGGTGATCTCTTCGCCGTCGAAGAATACCTGGCCGGACTGCACGTTCCGCAGGCCCATAACGGTCTCGGACAGCTCCAGCTGGCCGTTGCCGTCCACGCCGGCGATGCCCACGATCTCGCCCTTGTGGATGCACATGGATATGTTTTTCAGCGAGGACGCCCGGTGTCCGGTGTCCACACTGACATTCTTCATCTCAAAAATCAGTTCCTGGGACTTGACGGGAGTCTTGTCATACTCCAGAGTCACCTTGCGGCCCACCATCATGTCGGCCAGGTCGGACTCTTCCACGTCCGCGGTGTTTACAGTGGCCACCGCCGCGCCGCTGCGCAGAACGGTGACACGGTTGGAGATACGCTTGACCTCCCACAGCTTGTGGGAGATGATGATGATGGATTTGCCCTGGGCCACGAACTGGCTCAGGCTGTCAAAGAGGCCTTCCACCTCGTTGGGGGTCAGCACGGCGGTGGGCTCGTCCAGGATCAGGATGTCGGCGCCCCGGTAGAGGGCCTTCACCAGCTCCACGCGCTGCTGCGCACCCACCGACAGGTCGGCCACCTTGCTGTCCAGCTCCAGCTGGAAGTTGTACTTGCGGCACAGCTCCTCCACGTCCTTCCGGGCCTGGTCCAGCTTCATGGGCGTGATCTTGCACTCCTGGCCCAGAACGATGTTCTGCAGCACGGTCAGCGGCGGGACCAGCATGAAGTGCTGGTGCACCATGCCGATGTTGTGGGCGATGGCGTCCCTGGGTCCGCTGAGATGGAGGGGCTGACCGCCCAGCAGGATCTCGCCCTCCTCCTGGCTGTAGATGCCGTACAGGCAGTTCATCAGAGTGGTCTTGCCCGCGCCGTTCTCACCCAGCAGAGCGTGTACCTCTCCCTTTTCCAGGTCGAAATTGACCTTGTTGTTGGCGATGAGGGACCCAAAGCGCTTGGTGACGTTTCTCATCTCCAGAATCTTTTCTCCCATGGTTTCTCATTCCTCCTGATCGTTTGCGGTTTGAGGACAATGTCCGCGGGCGGGCTGCTCCGGCGGGTCATCGGGTAATAGGGGGCGTACGGCCCGAGAGGTGCTCTCAGACCGTACGCCCGGCATTTGTCTTAAAAAGGCAATGGGTCTGCCGCCTGGGTTCAGATCAGTTTCTTTCCTTACTTCTCAAAGGAGGACTTGGGCACCACGCCGGCTTCCTTCAGGGAGCCATCCTTGATGCCGTTGATGATCTCGTCCAGCTTGGCCAGCTGGTCGGCGGTCAGCTTGGAGTCGTTGCCGTGGAAGTCGCTCAGATACAGGGCGCCCTCCTTCATGCCGAACAGGTTCAGCTTGGGCTCGAAGGTGCCGTTCACGCCGGCCTCAACGATGGAGCGGATCATGAAGGGGTTGCTCTGGACCAGGGAGACCATAACGGTCTCGGGGGCCACGTCGTACTGGTCGCTGATGTAGCCGATGTGCTTGATGCCCTTCTCCTTGGCGGCGTCGATGACACCCAGGGAGGCGGAGTTGGCGTTGGCGCACAGGACGTCGGCGCCCTGCTCGATGAAGGCCATGCCCATCTCCTTGCCCTTGGCGATATCGGTCATGGTCTCGGTATAGCCGATGAGGACATTGGCGTCGGGGTTGATGTACTTGGCGCCCACGCTGAAGGCCTCGGCGGCGTCCTTGATGTGGGGGGAGGTGGAGCCGGCCACCACGCCCACGGTGCCGCTCTCAGAGTACATGGCGGCCAGAGCGCCGGCCACGAAGCCGGACTCGGGGGTATTGAAGCGGTAGGCGCCCACATTGGGCTCGGCGGCGTTGTTGCCGTTCATGACGGCGAACTTCACGTCGGGGAAGGAGGGAGCCACGGCCAGAGCGGCGTCGGAGAACTCGTTGCCCACGCAGATGACCATGTCATAGCCCTGGTCGGCGTAGTCGCGCATCACAGCCTCGAAATCGGGCTGGGGAATGGCCTCGGTGTAGGCAGGCTCGATGCCGAACTCCTCCTCAGCCAGCTTCAGTCCCTCATAGGCGGACTGGCACCAGCCGGCGTCGTTGATATAGCCGGTCAGCAGCATGGCCACCTTATATGCCTCGCCGGTGGGAGCCTGAGAGGCGCCGGGCGCCTTGGAGGGGGCGGGAGTGGGAGAGGATCCGCCGCCGCAGGCGGCCAGCATGGTGATGAGCATGGCGCTGGTAAGCAGGCCGGTGACCAGTTTCTTGAATTTCATGTGTTTGTTCCTCCTTAATAATCGTTGTCTTCGGTTTTGATTGCCCTTTTCGGTCTGATACGCTCAGCCAAACAGTTTGGCCAACTCCTGCACATTCCTCCTTTTTCATATAAAGCAAAGACGCCTGCCGCGGTATGACCACAGCAAGCGCCTTCGCTCACTATGGCATAGTCTGCTGTACGGTTTCTAAACTGTCAAGCATGAACTGCCTTAGCTCTGCTCCTCCTCAGGGTCGTAGACCTCGATGCGGAAAATGGTGGGCTTCCCCGGATCGGGGCAGGCCACCCGGGTCACGCCGGGCGTGGCGTCCCAGGGATGCCGGCCGCCCAGCTCCAGCACCCGGAGCTGGGGCCAGAGATTGTGGAAGGCCGCCGCGCAGAAGTTGGCCGGGCATCGCTCAAAATCGAACTCAAACACCTGGCCCTCCGTGTGGCAGTGACAGGGCTTTCCCGTCTCGTCCACCGGACAATGCTCCACAACGATCCGCGCTTTCTTGGGCGTATTATAGCGTTTTCTTGTCATATCCATGAAAAATCTCACCCTTCGCGTTCCGCCCAGCCGGGCTTCTAATTTAAAGAATGGATAACGAACTTGATGTTATTAATTATAGCGTCCTTGTTTATAAAGTCAATCATTCTGTTGCTTTCATGTTCTATTTTGGAGGCTTCGTCAGTTTTATTGTAAAAATTCGCCGCAAAAACTGCGTTTCTTTGAATTAAAGAAAATTTAAAGAGATATCGGCAGCTTTTGTGCGCAAATGCTCTTGCCAAAACAGGAAAGCGGCGCTAAAATAAGGAAAAGCGCGTCCGAGTGAATTATCAGGAAGGAATGTATGCTCGTGGAGCCGTATAGAATCGCTGTCATCGCCACCCATCTGATCCAATCCAATATTGAGAACGCCTTTTCTAAATTTTCTTTAAATTGCGTTCCTTCTTTTTATGCCTATGATCCGCTCAAAGGCATGGAGTCGGTATACCGCCAGCTGGGCAGCAATGTGGACGGCATCCTGGTCTCCGGCATCCGCTTCGCCGATGCGCTCAAGGACCTGGCCGCCCGGGATCAGCGTCCGGTGGTACCCATCCTGATGGACGACGCCGCCGTTCACCGCCTGCTGTGGCGGCTCCATCTGGAGCGGGGCGTGCAGGATTTTTCCCGTGTCTACTGTGACTTTCTGGATCACCTGCATCTGAAAATTGAAGATTTTCTCACTGCGGATCAGGGTATTTCCATTTCCGACTATATGGCCCAGCCCCCCACTCAGCAGGGACTTGACAACTTTCAGTATGCTGAGGACCTCCACTATCAACGTCTCCTCTCCATCTGGAAGACCGGCAATTTTGACTGTATCATCACCAGGTACAGCGGGCTCATCCCGCTGCTGCGGAAGGAGGGGGTCCAGGTCTACTACCCCTACCACAGCCATGCCGCCGTCCGGGACGCCTGTGAGAGCCTGCTGCGCGAGATCGAGATCCGCCGGCTCCAGGAGAACCAGCCCGCCGAGATCCATTTTAATCTGGAGCCTTCCGTCATCTCGAGCAATGACCTGTTCGAGCAGCGCTGTGTCCTGCTGGAGAATACCCTGCGGGAATTCTTCTCCGACTCGGCTCTGAACGTCATGCCCCGACGCAGCCATTTCGGCGTATGCCTCCTTACCGACCGGAAATCGGTGGACTGGTGCACCCAGAACTATACCAAATGCATCATCAGCGACTATCTGTCCAAGCGGCTGGACTTCAAGGTATCCATCGGCTACGGCATTGGAGACAACATCTACCACGCCAAGCTCAACGCCCTCAATGCCGTCCGGGAGGGAGAACTGCTGGGGGGCAGCTATCTGGTCAATGAAAAACAGGAACTGATCGGGCCCCTGGGCCACAGCTCCATGCTCACCGTCCCCACCTCCTCGAGCATGTTGTCGGATAACTACAATGACTCCGGCCTCTCCTCCCTCACAGTGATGAAGGTGCTCTCCGCCATTCAGAATATGCCGGAGGGACGGATCACCGCCCGGGAACTGGCCGACAAGCTTTCGGTCACCCACCGCAGCGCCAACCATTTCCTCAGCGCCATGGAAAAGGCCGGCATCCTGGCCGTGGTGGCCACCCGCCGTCTCACCACCCGGGGCCGTCCGGAGCGGGTCTACGGCCAGGTCAAGCGGAGCGCTGCCTCATGACTGCCCATTTCTGACCTTTGGAGGGATTCCCATGCACACTGAAGACCAGCTGATCCTGGTGGACCTGGATGACGTTCCCATTGGTTCCGCCGGCAAGGCCGAGGTCCACCGCCGCGGCCTGCTCCACCGGGCGTTCTCCATCTTTCTCACCGACGGAGAGCGGATGCTGCTCCAGCGCCGCAGCCGGGGGAAATACCATTCCGGCGGCCTGTGGGCAAACGCCTGCTGCTCCCATCCCAGGGCGGGGGAATCTCTGGAACAGGCCGTCCCACGGCGGCTGAAGGAGGAACTGGGTATCTCCTGCCCGGTGGAGGAACTGTTTTCCTTTCACTACTTCAGTCAGTATGGCCCCCAGCTCTTTGAATACGAATTGGATCACGTGTTTCTGGGCCGATGGTCCGGTCCGGTCTGTCCCGACCCGGAGGAGATCGAGGAGACCCGCTGGGTCCCCTTCTCCCAGCTCCGGCAGGAGCTGGTGGAATGTCCTGCCCGGTTTTCCACCTGGTTTCTCATCGCCGCTCCCAGGGTGCTGGAGCACCTGGCGCCGCCGTCCCCATAGCCTCTCATGCGTCCTCCTTCCGGAGGGCGCATTTTTTATTTCGCCCGTGTTACCCGTTTTTTGGCTAACACCATACCTGAAACAACGATTGGACAGGTCCGCCGCCTTACGGTAGACTGTTATCGTAAATCACAGCGTACTGGAGCGCTGCCGTACTCCCGGGACAGCCCGGCCGGCCGCACCCCGAAGGAGGATGTGAGATATGTTGCAGAAAGCCGCCATCATCGGTTTTGGCTGCGCGGGCTACCACGCGGCCAAGGCCATGCGGGATGCGGGGTGGACTGGTGAGATCCACGTCTATACCGATACCACTGCCTCCCCCGCCAACCCCATGCTGACCACCTACTATGTCAGCGGAAAGCTGCCCTATGAGGGGATGTTCCCCTTCGGTCCCCTGGAAGAGATCGCGGAGCACCTCTCCCTCACTCTGCACCCCCATCCGGTAGAGTCGGTGGATTCCGCCTCACGCACCGTGACCTGTGCCGACGGCACCTGTCTCGCCTTTGACAAACTCCTCTTCGCCACAGGCGCCCGGGCCTTTGTGCCGCCGCTGCCCGGCGCGGAGGATACCGATGTGTACTGCATGCGCACCGTCAGCGATGCTGTGGCGCTGAAGGGCCGGCTGGACCGGGGCGGTGTGCGCTCCGCCGTGGTCATCGGCGCGTCCATGGTGGGCATCAAGCTGGTGGAGCTGCTGCAGAAGCGGGGCATCACCTGCACCCTGGCCGACATGGCTCCCCGCATCTTCCCCCTGGCCGCTCTGCCCGACACGGCGGAGGAGATCCACCGCCGCCTGACGGAAAAGGGCGTGACTCTCAAATTCTCCGCCGGCATCTCCTCCATCGAGCGCGCCGGCGGCGGCCTCAGGGCCCATTTCGGGGATGGAAGCTGCGTCCCCTGCGACCTAATCCTGCTGTGCATCGGCACCCGGGCCAATACCGGGCTGGCCGACAGCGGCGTCCGGGTCAACCGGGGGATCGTGGTCGATGAGCGGATGGAGACCTCCGTCCCCGGCATCTACGCCGCCGGCGACTGCTGTGAGGGCAACAACCTCCAGAGCGGACAGACCATGATCATCGGCCTGTGGGCCAACGCCGCCCGGCAGGGCACAGTGGCGGGGCGCAACATGGCCGGCTGTCCCGACCACAGCGACGGAAATATTCCCCACAACATCACGCATTTTATGGACATGGACTTCATTGGCGCCGGTGATAACCGTGTTCAGGGCGAGACGGTCCACTATGCCTCCCCGGACGGCGGCACCGAGATCTGGGCCGTCCTGTCCGGCGGCCGGATCGCCTGCCTCAACATACTGGACAATTACAAGAGCTGCGGCGCCCTCAAGCAGTATCTGCTCAAGCGGCTGCGTCTCTCCCAGCCCGAGCCCATCCCGCCGGTCAGCCGGGCCCGCCTGCTGAGGGAGGGGATCCCCGCGGAATTTCTGGCACTGCTGGAGAACGGATACGCCGGCAGTCCCGCAAACGCTGAAAGAGAGGAATAACCATGGGATACATCATCGATCTGGATATCGACCGCTGCTCGGCCTGCGGCGCCTGCGCCGTAGCCTGTATGGATCAGAACGACATCGACACGCAGCGCTGTGAAGCCCCCTTCCGCGTGGTGAAGGATGTGGAGAACCCCAACGGCACCATGGCCTTCCTCTCCATCGCCTGCATGCACTGCGAGGACGCCCCCTGCGTGGATGCCTGCCCCTGCGGCTGCCTGACCAAGGATCCGGAGAGCGGCTTCACCCTGTTTGACACCACCAACTGCATCGGCTGCCACAGCTGTGCCATGGCCTGCCCCTTCGGCGCGCCCAGCTTTGCCGCCGACGGCAAGATGCAGAAATGCGACGGCTGCTTCACCCGCATCCAGTGCGGGCTGGAGCCCGCCTGCGTCCGCAACTGCCCCACCCACGCCCTGCGCCTGGTCCGGCAGGAGGACTATAAAGACGCCCATATCCAGCGCTCCATTCAGCGTCTGGCGGGCAACCTGGACTGATTTTTTCCACTCCTTCCTCTTATCTCTCATTTCTCCCTGACAAAAGGGGCCCGGTCAAAGACCGGGCCCCTTTTGTTTTTTGAGACAGGACGCAAAAAAGGCCGCCCCACGGGGCGGTCTTTTTCCTCTATATACCAGTCAGGTGGGACACAGCCGCGTGAGCGGCCCCGGCTCAAGTCAGGCGCAGCATCCGGCCCACGCCCTGCGCCCGTGCCTTTTCCACCAGGGCATCCGCCACGGCTATGTCCAGCGTGGCCATTCCCATGTGGGAGTAGACGATCCGCTCTTCCCGGTGCTCCCGTCCGGGCTTTTGACCGCAGACTACCTCTCCCAGCGCGGCGTAGACCGCCGCCGGGTCCAGCTGCTCCCGCAGCTCTTTTTCCTGGCGGATTTCCCCCAGGTCGGACGCCCGGTGCCCCAGCACCCACTTGTCGGCCAGACGGCTGAGGGCGGGGTCCACATCGTGGAAGGAATACATGGCGGCCACCAGACAGCCGGGAGGCACCATGTCCGCCATCAGCAGCGGATGCTCCGAGGTAGTGGCGGTCACGATGATGTCGCACCCCTCCGCCATCTCCTCCGGCGTCCCGGCCCAGTGCACCGGCACCGGGCACTCCCGCTCCAGGACCGGCCTTGCCCGCTCCGCCGACCGGGGCGAGGAGTATACTCTGATCTGTTCCAGATCAAACTGCTGCGAAAAAGACCGGACGGCAGCCATCCCCTGGGCGCCGCAGCCCATCACGCCCAGCGTCCGCGGGTGCGGGTTGGCCAGATATTTGGCCGCCGCCACCGCGTGTCCCCCGGCGGTACGGTAGTTGGTGATGCTGGTGGCATCCAGAATGGCGTAGGGCCGGCCGTCCTCCACATGGCTGAGCACCAGCACATGGGCCCAGCAGGGGGGATAGCCTTTGGGATTTTGGGGATAAAAATTGGTCCACTTCACGCCGGCCACCCCCAGGTCGTACAGGCAGCCCGCCATGGCGAACAGGGCGTTTTCCCCGCCCATTGGCATGATCTCCTTGTCCGGGACCCGCATCTGTCCCATACCGTCGGAGCGAAAGGCCCGCTCCACCGCCGCCACCGTCTCCGGATACGTGATCAGCCGGTCCACTTCTTCCTTATTGAGAAAGAGGACTTCTGTTTTGAGCCGGTCCATCCTTCTCCCTCCCGTCGTTTTGATCGCGGACAGGTCCGCCGCTCTTATTCTACCGGACAGGGGGCCGGACGTCCAACAGGTGTTTGGGATACCGGGCCAACCAAAAAGCCGATAGGGGCCCCTATCCCTTTTTTCGTATAAGGCGCACAAGGAACATTCCAGTCAAAAGAGCCCCATTTTTTCTCTGTTTCCCCCATTGGAGCGCAAAAAAGCGGGTATCGCAATTCCCGTTACCCGCTTACCCGGAACCGGTATTGGACAGTTCGGCTCCGCCATTATACAATTTCACCAAAGAGATAGGGCCCGTATCTCACATACATCCGAACTGACGAGAGAAAGGAACGTGTGTGTATGTCAACTTTGGTAAAGACCCAGGACAAGACCCTCAGCACCTACATTAAGAGCGCTGTCGGTCTGTTCTTTATGTTTGGCTTTGGCTATCTGCCCGCCATCGAACCGCTCACCCCCATGGGCATGAAGATCGCCGGTATCTTCATCGGTCTCATCTTCCTGCTGTGTACCGTTTCCATCATCTGGCCCAGCCTGCTCTCCATTGTGGCACTGGGCATGAGCGGCTACTGCACCGTCGGCGAGGCCATCGGCAAGGGTCTGGGCAGCGAGCTGGTCTGGATGATGCTCATCCTCCTCATCCTGTCCGAGGCCATGGCCACCAGCGGCATGGGCGAGATCCTGGCCCGCTGGATCATCACAAGAAAATTCCTCAATGGAAGGCCCATGCTCTTCACCTTCATCTATATGTGGGGGCTGGGCGTATGCTCCATTCTGGTGGGCTCCATCGTGGTCGTCCTCATGTCCTGGCAGATTTTCTACATCATCGCCGACATGGCAGGCTATAAAAAGGGTGAGAAGTACAGCACCCTGATGCTCATCGGCTGCTTCCTCTCCGCCATCATGTTTGAGGGACTGCTCTCCTTCCAGAGCTGGCTGCTGGCCCTGTCCCAGACCTATCAGGAGATGACCGGCGTTGTCTTTAACCACGTGGCCTACTTCGCGGTGGGCTTCGTCGTCCTCACCATCTTCATTCTGTTCATCGTCCTGTCCATGAAGTACATCTTCAAGTGCGACTTTGACAAGCTCAATACCATCGACGTGGCCGCTCTGGAGAACTCCGACGCTGGCAGGCTCAACTTCAAGCACAAGTTCTATCTGGGCTGCTGGCTGCTCATCGTGGCCTATATCTTCATGACCACTCTGCTCCCCGCCGACTTCCCGCTCATTGCTTTCCTGAACACCATCACCCAGTCCGGCTGGTTCGCCTTCGTGCTCTGCCTGGGCATGATCCTCCATTACAAGGGCGAGCCCATCCTGGACTTTGCCGAGGTGGCCAAGACCGGCGCCAACTGGAACATCCTGCTCATGTGCATGGCCATCATGCCCCTCGCCAGCGCCCTGACCTCCGATGCTACCGGCGTGAGGACTCTGATCAACAACTTCCTCTCCCCCATCGTCGGCAACATGGGCCCCGTCACCTTCCTGGTCACCATCATGATCGCTATGATGATCCTGACCAACATCGGCAGCAACATGGCCACCGGCATCATCATGATCACCGTGGCCCTGCCCTTCGTGACCCAGTACTACTACTCTCCCATGATCATCGGCATGGCTATCATCTTCATCGCCAACATGGGCTTCATCCTGCCCGGCTCCTCCGGCATGGCGCCCTTCCTGTACAGCAATGAATGGATCGGTGTGAAAAACATCTATAAGTACGGCGTGTTCTGCGCCATTCTCTTCCTTCTGGCCGCCATCCCGGTCTACCTGGTCGCCAGCTTCATCCTCTAAGCGTTCTGCCCCGCCGTCTCCCCCAGGGCCCGGTAGAAGCTGCGGATCTCCTGCACCAGCAGGTGCTCGGCGGCGCTCAGCCCGCTGCTCTGGTCATAGATGAGATAGTTGGTCAGCCGGGTGCAGAAGCCGGTAACCGGCACCCGGCAGATCAGGCCCTTTGCCTCATACGGGTCCCCGTGAAGGGCCAGCCCGGGCATGATGGCGATGGCGCCCCGCTCCGCCACGGCCCGCTTGGCGATGTCCACGTTGCTGAAGACTGAAAACTGCGGAAACCGCCGCAGCGCCCGTCCCACCGACGCGTCCTGCGACGAGGGATAGCAGTGTGTGATGGCGATGCGGTCCTCCAGCAGCTCGTCCACATCCACCGATGGCTGCTCCACGCACCGGTGGCCGGCCGGCAGGATAGCGTAAAAGGAGTCGGTATAGAGGCTCTCGATGGTCAGTCCGCTGTTGCGCATCTCATATTCCGCGTCAAAAGAGTCCGCGCTCTCGGCCCCCACCGCCACTTTGGCCACACCCTCTGAAATGCTGGCGAAGATGCGGTCATAGGGCATCTCATGGACCTGCAGCGCCATGTCCGCGTGCTTCTCCGCCATCCAGCGGTTGAGACAGACCGACAGGGCGCTGGCCACCGACGGATAGAGCACCAGATTCACGATCCGCCGGATGTTCCGGCTGGCCGAAAAGACCTGCTGCATCTGCTCGTTCTTCGCCACGATGTCCCTGGCCAGCTCCGCCACGGCCTCGCCCTCCGGGGTCAGGACCACTCCCTTGTGGGTGCGCTGAAAGAGCTTGACGTTCAGCTCCTTCTCCAGCGTGTTGATGATCCCGCTCAGGCTGGTCTGGCTCAGATAGAGCCGCTTGGCCGCCGCGGAGATAGACCGGCAGCGGGTCACCTCCAGCAGATACTCCAGATGCTCGATACGCATGTTACGATCCCCTCTTCTCTGTTTTGATCCATTATACACGTATTTTTCAATAAAATAAATAGAAAAGGAGCGATTTCCATGAAAAAATATACCCAGATCCTGGCCGACTACCTCTCCGGCCTGAAGTATGAGGATATCCCCGCCGAGGTCATTGAGCGGGCCAAGCTGGTCACCCTCCACACGGTGGGCGCCGCTATCTCCTCCATGCGCTCCAAGTCTGCCCAGGACATCATCCGTATCGCCAAGACTCTGGGCGGAGGCGGCGGCCGGGAGGCCACCATCATCGGCGACGGCTCCCGCGTGGGCGTGGCCAACGCCGTGCTGGCCAGCGGCACCATGGCCGACCTGCTGGACTGGGAGGACTGCGCCTGGACCGGACACCCCTCCGCCGGCGCGGTGCCCACTTCTCTGGCCGTGGCTGAGGCCTATCACAAGAGCGGCAAGGACTATCTGACCGCTCTGGTGGGCTGCTACGATGTATATCAGCGGGTGGCCATGGCCGTCCAGCCCTCCGACGAGCGCTTTGATCAGGGCTGGGGCCTCCACTGCTGGCAGATCTTCGCTCCCACTGCCGCCGCCGGCAAGCTCATGGGCATCCAGGGTGACAAGATGAACCAGCTGCTGGGCACTGCCGCCCACATGACCCCCGTGGCCATCAACGTCATCCACTCCAGCTTCAGCGATTTTTACCATTTCACCCACGGTCTCACCGCCCAGATGGGCGTGGAGTGCTCCCTCATCACCGAGGCGGGCATCTCCACTCTGATGGACTCCCTGGAGGCGGACGGCGGCTACTACCTGGGCGTGTCCGACCAGTGTGACTGGGACTGGTACGATAAGGACCTGGGCAAGCGCCACATGATCATGGAGCTGATGATGAAGAACTGGCCCGTCAACATGTGGATCCAGACCCCCATGGATCTGATCGACAAGCTGTACCGCAAGTACCGGTTCAATGCCGACGACATCGAGCGCATCGAGGTCTCCCCCTACATTCCCGAGCGCAGTGAGGAGGCGCCTGCCGACGGCTACGCCTCTCTGGTCCGGGCCCAGTTCTCCATCCCCTTCTGCATGGCCATGTACCTCAAGGGGCCCAAGGTGGGCTATGACTGGCTGGACGCCAAATACCTGAAGGACCCCGAGATCCTGAAGGTGGCCTCCAAGGTCCACGGCGTGGGCGAGACCTCCCTGATCCCCCACAACTTTGACAAGTTCCAGAAGGGTTCCTATCCCGAGTACGGCATGAAGATCACCATGAAGGACGGCACCGTTTACGAGGAGACCATGCAGTTCCCCAAGGGCCATCCCAAGAACGACTACACCCGTCAGGAGTGCATCGACGTGTTCAAGCTGGCCACCAGCGATGTGATGAGCGCCGAGAAGCAGGACGCCCTGTGCGACTTCATCCTCAACAAGCTGGAACACTGCGCCGACATGGCCGAGATCGCCCCCTATCTGACCCTGTAAGCACTTCTCTCTTCCCCCGCAGGCGGTCCGTACCCGGCCGTCCGCGGGACATACGGCATCACTCCATCCATCAGAAAGCGAGGTATGAGATATGATCTACTGGCGCGCACAGATCGGCCTGATCTCCCCCGGCACCGGCCCCAATATGGAGCACGACTTCCACCGCTTCGCCCCTGCCGGCGTGGGTATCAACACCACCCGCATCCACTTTTCCGGCTTTCCTTCCCCCGAGGGGCTGATGGACATGGTCTCCCATCTGGAGGAGACCGCCTCCATCTTCCAGGGCTCCCCCCACGACTGCATCATGTTCGGCTGCACCTCGGGCAGCCTCATCGGCGGCCCCGGCTTTGACCAGAAGTGTATCCAGACCATCGAGAAGGCCGGCGGCTCCCCCGGCCTCACCACCAGCACTGTCCTGGTGGAGGCCTTCCAGCGGCTGGGCGTATCCAACGCCGCCGTCATCACCCCCTATCCCGACGACACCAATGAGGTGGAGCGCCAGTTCCTGGAGTCCCACGGCATCCACGTCACCCGCATCGAGGGCATGACCTACCCTGAGGATGACATCGCCCGCATCCAGCCCAGCCTGGTCTACGAGCACCTGAGAGCGCTGGACAAGACCGGCGCCGACTGCCTGTTCATCAGCTGCACCGGCCTGAACGTGCTGGACCTCATCGAGATGGGCGAGCAGGACTTCGGCCTGCCCGTCATCACCAGCAACCAGGCCACCCTGTGGGGCGCGCTGCGCCACTCCAATGTGGGCGTCAAGATCCCCTATCTGGGCAAGCTCTTTACTCTGTGATATAAAGGATATGGGAACCATGAAACCAACTCTGGAACAACTCATCAAGGCCAAGATCCCCTGTCCTGAGACCGGCATCGAGGTCAGGCGCACCCTGTGCGACATCTGCTGTCCCGGCACCCACTGCGGTGTGGACGCCTATGTGAAGGACGGCCGGATCATCAAGGTGGAGGGAACCAAGGATCACCCCTTCAATGCCGGCCGGCTCTGTCCCAAGGGCAGCGCCAACCGCCAGTACATCTACCGGGAGGACCGTATCCGCACCCCTCTGCGCCGGGTGGGAGAACGGGGCGAAGGCAAATTTGAGCCCATCTCCTGGGACGAGGCCCTGGACGAGATCTCCCGCCGCCTGCTGGACCTGCGGGCGGAGTACGGCGCCGACTCAGTGGCTTTTTTCTCCGGCTACACCAAGTGGTACCGCCAGTTCCTCCACCGCTTCGCCTACTCCTTCGGCTCCATTAATTACGGCTCTGAGTGCAGCTCCTGCTGGAAAGCCACCGAGATGGCCTGGATGGCCACCGCCGGCACCATCACCGATCCGGATTTCGGCAACTCCAACGTCATCCTGGGCTGGGCCCTCAACGCCTTCTATTCCATGCACGTGGCCTCCGAGGGCCTGCTGGCCCTGAAGGAGATGGGCAAGAAATTCATCATCGTGGACCCCCGCAGGACCCCCGCCACCGAAAAGCTGGCCGATATCCATCTCCAGCTCAAGCCAGGCACCGACGGCGCCCTGGCCCTGGGCATGGCCAAGCTCATCATTGACAACGGCTGGCAGGACAGGGCGTTTATCGAAAAGTACACCTACGGCTATGAGCAGTACGCCGAGTACGTCAGCCAGTTCGATCTGGACCGGGTGGCCCGGATCACGGAGCTCTCTCCCGCCGACATCGAGCGGGCCACCGAGCTCTACGCCACCAACGGCCCCGCCTCCATCCACGAATCCCCATCTCCGGTCACCCACCACGTCAACGGCTTCCAGAACTACCGGGCCATCCTCTGCCTCAACGCCCTCACCGGCAATTTCGACCGGGCCGGCGGCAACCTGCCGGTGGAGGCCACCTATTACGACATGGTGGCCGGCTATCACACCCATGAGCACCAGTACTATCTGGACCGCCAGCCCGGAGACCCCATGCGGAAGATCGGCGCGGAGCGCTTCCCCCTCTGGTCTGTCCTGGTCCCGGAGTTCCAGGCCATGGATCTGGCCCGGCAGATTGAGGAGGGCACGCCCTATCCCATCAAAGCCCTGTTCGCCTGCGGCATGAACGCCAAGATGTTCCCGGACACCCCCAAAATGTATGAGGCGCTCCACAAGCTGGACTTCTTTGTGGACACCGACCTCTTCCTCACTGACACCGCCAAGCACGCCGACATCGTCCTGCCTGCCTGCTCCTCCTTCGAGCGCGGGGAGTTCAAGGCCTATCCTGGCGGCTTCGCCGCCTATACCAAGCCGGTCATCGACCCGCTCTACGAGTCCCGCAGCGACACGGATATCCTTACTGAGCTGGCCCGGCGCATGGACCTGGACGACGAGCTGCTCAAGGAGGGCTACGAGGCCTCCATCCGCTTCATGACCCGGGACCTGAGCGTCACTGTGGAGGATATGCGGGCCAGCGACCTGCCCATCCACGTGCCTGAGGCCCGTGACCCGGTGCCCGGAGAATACCTGGCCGGTGGCATCAAGACGCCCACCGGAAAGTTCGAATTCTGGTCCACCACCGTGGCCCGCTTCCAGGAGAGCCATGGTCTTGACCCCCTGCCCACCTATCGTGACGGCCTGGCCGACGAGCCCGACGCGGAGGCCTATCCCTTTGTCCTCAATACCGGCGCCCGGCTCCCCCACACCCTCCACTCCCGGCTGCACAACGTGCCCTGGCTGCGCTCCATGCGCAGCCATCCCATGGCCGACCTGAACCCGGAGGACGCCGCCGCGCTGGACATCCATGAGAACGATATGGTCGAGCTCTCCAACCGGGTGGGAACCATCCAGGTGGAGGCCCACCTGACTCAGAAGGTCCGCCGGGGGGACATCCATCTCTACCACGGCTACAGCGAGGCAAACGCCAACAATCTGGTGGGGGCCTGCCATCTGGACCCGTACAGCGGCTTCCCCGGATACAAGTCCAACCGCTGCGCGCTGAAGAAGATCGGCGGCTGATCCGCCGCCTGAAGGAGGAATTTCCGTGATCCGCAACATCACCGTCATCGGCGGCGGCAGCACCGGCTACGCCGCCACCGCGTACCTGACGTCCAGGGGCTTTCAGGTGACCCTCTGCGACAACGAGCGTTTCCGCCGGGAGATGGAGGATATTCATGAGATGGGCGGCCTCCTGCTCCGGGGCAGGGCCGGCGTGGGCTTTTTCCAGCCCGCCGGCGCCACCACCGACCTGGCCGCCGCTCTGAAGGACGCCGAGCTGATCCTGGTCTGCGTCCCCGCCACCCGCCACGCCGAGGTGGCCGAGGCCATCTCTCCCTATATCCGCCCCGGCCAGCACATTCTCATCTCCCCGGGCAATCTGGGTTCCTTTGTGTTCCGCCGGATCTTTGACGCCAACGGCGTGGGACAGGACACCATGCTGGCCGAGCTGGAGGGCAACCTGTGCCCCTGCCGCATCACCGGCAAGGCGGAGGTCACAGTGGGCCTGCCCATCCGCCGGAAAAAGGTTGCCGCCCTGCCCGGCTCCCTCACCGAGGATTTCATAGCCTTTGCCCAGGGCGTGCTGGATTTCGTGCCCAACCGCAACGTCTTTGAGGGAGCCCTCCTCTCGGACAACTACGTGCTCCACATCGGCACCACCCTGCTCTCGGCCACCAAGCTGGAGGATATGGGCGAGGACTTCATCCTCTTCCAGCACGGACTGAGCGATTCCGCCATCCGCTGCACGGAGGCGGTGCGGCAGGAGCGCATCCAGCTCCTGGCCGCCCTGGGTCTGGAGGAGCGGGACTCCGCCACCGACTTCTTCCTGGAGCTGCGGGACTGGAAGAACCACCCCGAGTACGATGTGTTCCGCACCCTGACCGGCCCCGACTCCATGTCCCACCGCTATGTGGCGGAGGACTGCTACGCCTGCGGCGCTCTGGCCCTCTCCTGCGCCCGCCGTCTGGGCGTGGCCATGCCCACCCTGGAGGCTATCGTCACCCTGTGCTCCACCATCAATGGCTCCGACTACCTGGCCCAGGGCCGCACCCTGGAGAATCTGGGCTTTGACAACGGCTGCTCCATGGAGGAGATCTGGAGAAGGATCTCTTGATCTATGGCCGCGTATTGCGGACATATGGCTTTCTGTCACGTTCTCCTGCCGGACATGGGGCCGGCGGGGGAACGTGACTTTTTTCTGCTGTTTTCTCCTTCTTCTCCCGAAAAACGCCTCCTTTTCCGCTTGACACCGCCATTCGATGGTGGTATAGTGTTTAACACAAAAGTGGTAATGAAGGGGACGGCGTCCGTCTTCGCCGCACAGAGAGGCCGCGTCACTGGCTGAAAACGCGGCTGCACCGCGAAACGGATGTTTAACCACCCCTGAGCCGCCCGCTGAACGAAGTAGGCCGGGCCGGGTCCTCCCGTTACAGAGGTCACGAGCGACGGCATATGCCGTAAGCAGGGTGGAACCGTGGAGCTGACCGCTTCACCCCTGAACACACATCAGGGGTGAAGCGTTTTTTGTTTTGCCCCGTTATCCGTGCAGAAAGGATGGATCGCACATGTCTGACGAGAACAAGTACACCTTTGAAAACCCCGAATACCGCAAGACCTACTGGCACACCTGCTCCCACATCCTGGCCCAGGCGGTCAAGCGCCTGTACCCCGAGGTGAAGCTGGCCATCGGCCCTTCCATTGACGAGGGCTTCTATTACGATCTGGACTCTCCCTTCCCCTTCACCCCCGAGATCCTGGAGAGCATCGAGGCCGAGATGCGCAAGATCTGCAAGGAGAAGCTGCCTCTGGAGCGCTTCGAGCTGCCCCGGGAGGAGGCCATCAAGTTCATGGAAGAGAAGGGCGAACCTTTCAAGGTGGAGCTCATCAACGACCTGCCTGAGGATGCCCACATCTCCTTCTACAA